>NZ_DASVSO010000767.1:0-5938 GCF_036388035.1 Archangium sp. | reverse complement strand
AGTTTCCGGTGGCTATGTCGGAGGGGTTCCACCCGTTCCCATCCCGAACACGGAAGTTAAGCCCTCCAGAGCCGATGGTACTCCGCGGGAAACCGCGCGGGAGAGTAGGTCGCTGCCGGATTTTTTTTGAAGGCCCCGAGTTCTCATGTACGTGAGGACTCGGGGCCTTCGCCTTTGCGGGCTCTCGGTCTGTCTCCGCGACACAATGTCTTCCGTGACGCGCTCCGCATCTTCGCTCTGGCGAGGCCTCTCCAAGCTTGCTTGATTGGTGTTCCACCCGTTCAAGCACAGGAGCGCCTCGCTCATGAAGCAGCTGCTGCGTCCCTTCCTCGGTGGTCTCCTCGCGCTCGCCGTCTTCCTCGCTCCGGAGCGTTCCGAGGCGGCTGACTTCCGGCTCACCCTCGGCGGCGACTACCACATCGACAACGGCGCCTTCTTCAGCCTCACCGGCGCCGTCGACTTCGTCTTCTTCGGCCCCCTCTCCGTCGGCACCCGCTTCGGCGCGCTCCTCGCCACCCAGCCCAATACCCTCGGCATCCCCCTGGACCTCGATCTGCGCATCCGGCCCGGGCGTACTCCCCTGTACCTGGAACTCCTCGTCGGCCCGTGGATCTACTTCGAGGGCGATGTCTTTCGCGCTCACGGCGCCTTCGGCTTCGGCTACCAGGGGCGCTCCGTCAGCTTCGGCATCGAGATCGGCTACCTTGAGCCCAAGCCCCATATCGGTCTGCGCCTCGGGTGGCGGTTCTAGCCAGGAGCGGCCTGGTCGCTCTCAGTAGTGCGGCGGTTTCTCCTGCTGCCTCGCATCCACCAGCCCCGGTTCCCCCTCCAGCTTCTTCTTCAGGGACTCCACATCCGCCCTCAGCGCGTCCAGCTCGCGCTGCTGCGCGTACATCACCTCGTTGAGCTGCTGCAGCAGCTCCTGCTGCTGCATGTAGCGCAGCTCCAGCTCCACAATCCGCGACTCGTCGTCCATGCCCCCTGGGATAACCCGGTCTCCCCCTGGTTGTCCCTCGCGGGCTTCTCCCCGGAGTGCCCCATGGATGCCTCCCGCCACCTCCAGCGCGCCCGAGAGCTCATCGACCGCGGTCGGCCCGAGCTCGCGGAGTCCGCCCTGAGTGATGCGATCGACGCCTCCGTGCAGGCCGAGGACCTCGTGATGCTCACCCGGGCTCGCATCGCCCTCGGTGAGCTGTTGGTCGAGCAGGGCCGGGAAGATGAGGCACTGCCTTTCCTGCAGGCCGTCGTCCGGACCGAGATCGCCAATGGTTCGGTGGATGGCGAGGTGAAAGCGGCTGCTCGGTTGCTCCGGCGCATTCGCGGCATTCCCGAGTGATTCGGGGAAGGGGTCATTCCGAGCGACAGGCGCTCCTGACCGCGGCCATCCGCTCCGGAAAGCGCCGCTCCAGGTCCTGCCGCGTCACCATCAGGTCGTCCGTGCGCCCCGTCTGGCGTTGGATCGCACACAGTGCCGACAGCGGTCTCATGTCCGACATGTCCAGGCGATCCGCTTCCCTCAGCGCCTCCGCCGCCCCCTCCAGGTCTCCGTCCCGGAACGCCGCCATCCCCAGGTGGTAGTACCCCATCACCAGCTTCGGATCCGCATCCACCGCCGTCGCGAACAGCTCCCGCGCTTCCTTCGTCCTCCCCTGCGCCTCCCTCACCAACCCCTCTTCCACGAGCACCCGCGGACGGCCCAGCTTCGGCTCCAGGCTCTTCAATACTTCCACCGCCTCGTCCCCTCGGCCCGCCGCGCTCAGCAGCCTCCCGTACCGGATTCCCACTCCCGCGTTCTCCGGCGTCTTCCCGTACGCCCTCTTCACCGACTCCAGCGCCCCTCCTACGTCCCCTTCCTTCTCCCGGATGTCCGCTCGCAGCAGGTCCACCCTCGGGTCCCCCGGCGCCAGCTCCCCCGCCTTCCCGAAGGCCTCCTCCGCGCACCGGTTCATCCGCGCTTCATGGCACACGCGCGCCAAGAGGAGCTGCGTCTCCAGGGAGGCCGGCTCCCTCCGCTCCGCTTCCTTCGCCAGCTCGTGCGCGTCCAGCGGCGCTCCCTCCCTCAAGAGCTCCGCTGCCTCCCTGAGGTTCGCGTCCGTTGCCTTCGGGTTGTTCTTCAGCGGCTTCAGCACTCGCACCCGCTGCGCCGGGTCCGGAATCGCTCGGGCGATCGCCAGGTCCTGCTCCGGCATGTCCCTCGGCAGGAACAGCGGAATCAGGTGGATGAGCAACGCCACCAGGCAGACGACCAGCGCGCTCCCCAGGCTCCGGTCCCGCCATCGGACTCGGGAGCTTCGTGCGGGGGGCGGTGCTTCAGGGCCTCGAGGACCCTGGGGGGTGGTTTCGGCGGGGGGCTCGTTCAACACGACTCTTTGACTCTAGAGACTCGCCGCCTCCTCCGCACGACCCGCCGCCCCCCCTCCTGGTCACTTCGCGACACCGCGTGCCACGAGCAATCAGCCGGGCTTACTCCCCCGTCCCTCTCCTCACACCGCCCTCAGCCTCGGCTTCGACTTCCGCCACGAGGGCAGGTCCTCCCCACAGCTCCAGCACAGCTCGAAATTTCCAGGATTGTCCTCCTGGCAGCCGGGGCAGCTCACCGTCCTCGTCGCCGCCTCCCCGTCCTCCTCCAGCTCCGCCAGCAGCTCCCGCGCTCGCGCCACCTCTTCCTCCGGCAGCCACAGCTCCACCCACGTCTCCGTGCTCGGTATCTCCCCGCCCAGCGGCGCCAGGGTCTCCCCTCGCACCTCCACCGACAGGCCCGAACCCGTGAGCAGCCCCTCCAGGAGCCTCGCCTCGCCCACCTTCGGGTGCACCGAGAACCGCACTCGCTTCATACAACCTCTCTAGTCGTGCCCCTCACTCTCCCGCAACCTCGCTCCCTCGCTGGCCCAGCACCCGGCCAAGCAGGTAGACTGCCCAAGTTCAGGGGGGGTCATGTGCTCGGTTTCCAACTCGCACGGGAAGGTGAGTCCGACTCGCCCGTTCCTTCGCCGCCGTTGACTGTCTATCCGTCCGGCTCCCCCGGGTGCGACTTGGCCTTCCTTCCCGTCCACGACGCTGATCCCTTCCGCGCTCCCCCCTGGGCCCGCTACGGGCTGGCCCTGCTCGCCGTCGCCACCGCCTTCGGCCTCCAGTGGGCCCTCTGGCTCTGGCTCGCCCCCGCCCCCTACTTCCTCTTCCTCTCCGCCGTCATCTTCTCCGCCTGGATCGGCGGCAACGGTCCGGGTGCCTTCGCCACCGCCCTCTCCGTCCTCGTCACCCAGTTCTTCTTCCGCGAGGCCGTCGCCCCACCCTCCGCCGCCCACCACTCCATCACCACCGCCCTCTTCACCGGCATCGCCGTGTTGATGACCCTGGTGTGCGCCCGCGTCCGCTCCACCCTCCACGAGGCCCAGTCCGCTCGCGCCTCCGCCCAGGCCAACGGCCATGTCCTCGCCGTCACCCTGCGCAGCCTCGGTGATGCCGTCGTCACCACCGACCCCAATGGCCTCGTGCGCTTCATCAACCCCGTCGCCTCCTACTTCTCCGGCTGGCGGGAGACCGAGGCCATCGGTCAGCCCCTCGCCCGCGTCCTGCGCCTCGTGGACACCGAGACACGCGAGCCCCTTCCTCCCCTCGCCCTCGCTCCCGAGGAGGCCCGGCCCGTCCAGCTCGGCCGCCAAGCCCTCCTCCTCTCCAAGACCGGCGCCGAGCTCCCCATCGAGCACACCGACGCCCCCATCACCGACTCCGAGGGCCGCCGCCTCGGCACCGTCATCGTCTTCCGCGACATCTCCTCCCGCTTCCGCGAGGACCGCGAGCGCTCCCAGCTCCTCGCCCGCGAGCACGACGCCCACCTCGAGGCCGAGGCCCAGCGCGAGCGGCTCGAGACCCTCTTCATGCAGGCCCCCGTCGCCATCTGTCTCACCCGCGGCGCCGAGCACGTCGTCGAGCTCGTCAACCCGCTCGGGCAGACCCTCGTCGGCGAGCGCCTCCACACCGGCCGCTCCATCCACGACACCCTCTCCGGTCTCAACCCCAACCTCCTCCAGCTCCTCGACGAGGTCTATCGCAAGGGCACTCCCATCGTCGGCCACGAGGTCCCCATCCGCGCCGACTTCTCCGGCTCCGGTCACGAGGAGGTGAAGTACTTCGACCTCACCTGGCAGCCCTGGCGCGGCGTGGAAGGGGAGATCCTCGGCACCATGGGCCTGTGCGCCGAGGTGACAGAGCAGGTGCTCGCGCGACGGGAGGTGGAGGCGCTCGCCCAGGACCTCCAGAAGGCCCTGCAGATCCGCGATGACTTCCTCTCCGTCGCCTCCCATGAGCTGAAGACGCCCCTGACTTCCCTCCAGCTCCAGCTCCAGCTCCTGTGGCGCTCGCTGCCCGAGACCGATGCCGACGGGAAGCCGCACCCCGCTCGCAAGCGCGTCGAGGCCATCCGCCGCCCCGCTGAGCGGCTGCATCAGCTCGTCAACAACCTCCTCGATGTGTCTCGCATCCGCGCCGGGCGGCTCGCCCTGGAGCGGGAGACCGTCGACTTCGCCGCCCTGCTCCAGGATGTCGTCAACCGCGCCGAGGCCGATGCCGTCGGCGCCGGGTGCATGCTCGTCCTCCGCGCCGAGTCGCCCGTCGTCGGGCGCTGGGACCGCCTGCGGCTCGAGCAGGTCGTCACCAACCTGCTCTCCAACGCCATCAAGTACGGCGCCTCGAACCCCGTCGAGCTCTCCGTCGTCCAGGACGGCTCCACCGCCCGCCTCACCGTGCGAGATCACGGCATCGGCGTCGCCCCCGAGAACCAGGCCCGCATCTTCCAGCGCTTCGAGCGCGCCGTCTCCGAGCGCCACTACGGCGGCTTCGGCCTCGGCCTCTGGATTGTCAGGCAGATCGTCGAGTCCCTCGGCGGCGACATCCGCATCGAGAGCCAGCTCGGCCAGGGCTCCACCTTCACCGTCACCCTGCCCATCGAGCCGTCTTCCGGGGGCAAGGCCGGTTCGGGCTCCTTTCCCACCGTCTGACTCCCGCCCCTCAGGCCCGGGCTACTCCTCCTGACGCAGCTCGTGCGGCAACACCGCGTGCGCGTGCCTCGGCGCGCGCAGGTGCAGCTCCTCCGTCAGCAAGTCGTCCAGCTCCGCCAGGAGCGCGTCGTAGTGCTCCCCCGCGCCCCTCGCCGTCTGCCCGGGGTGGGCCTCCAGGCGCACGCGCGGCGTCTCCTCGTCCTCGAAGGCCAGGCTCACCGCCATCCCTCTCGGACCCCCCGCCGCCGGGGCCACCGCCGCCGGCGCCGGCTGCCGCGCCGCCTCCTCCAGCAACGGGCGGAGTCGCTCCACCTCCTCCGCCGTCAGGTCCCTCTCCACCACCGTCTCGCCCTGCTCCAGCACCCGCAGGTGGCGCATCCCCTCCACGCGCACCGCCTGGGCCCCCGTGTTCGTCCTCCCGTTGCGCTCGTACGTCACCGTCTTCACGCACCACCTCCGCTCGGCTCGGGCACCCAAGGAGGTATGCACGGCCGCCCCCTCTCGCACCCCTCGGGCTTCTTCCGGACAGTCCTTGGTACCGGGCGCCTGCTGGTCCACCGCGTGGCCACTCCAAGTGTTCGGCCGTGGGAGTCTTGACGCGCTGCGTTTGCTTCCTGCTGCTCCCCAGCCTTCCCGCCGTTACACTCCTGCCGTGCGTCCTCAACCCGTCGCCCAGATGGCTCCCGCTCGCGGCCGTGGCACCGGCGCCCTCGCGGCCCTTCCCGCGCCTGCTCCCCAGCCGCCCGCGCCGCGCTCCGAGCGCCTGCTCGCTCTCGCCTCCCAGGAGTTCGACCTCCTCGTCATCGGCGGCGGCGTCACCGGCTCGGGCACCGCTCGCGATGCCGCCCTCCGCGGCCTGCGCGTCGCCCTCATCGAGCGCGAGGACTTCGCCTCCGGCACCTCCAGCCGCTCCTCCCGCCTCATCCACGGCGGCGTGCGCT
>NZ_DASVSO010000766.1:0-3519 GCF_036388035.1 Archangium sp. | reverse complement strand
AACAGGAACAGCGCGAAGAAGCCGAGCGCGAGGGAAAGAATCAGCCGCCTGACCCACGGCGATTCGCGCGTCGCCGGGTTCGATTCGAAACGCACCGCCTGCGCCGGCGGCTTGGGCGCGACCAGGGCCACCGCCCCGCTCATTTGCGCCCCCGGCCTGCGCCGACGCCGCGCGTCTTCGCGCTCCACGCCTGCAGGCCGTTGATGGCGAGCAGCAGCAAGAAGGAGAACACCAGCATCGTCGCCGCGATGGCCGTCGCGCCGGCGTAGTCGTACTGCTCCAGCCGGGTGATGATGAGCAGCGGGGCGATCTCCGTGCGCATGGGCATGTTGCCGGAGATGAAGATGACGGAGCCGTACTCGCCGATGGCCCGGGCGAACGACAGGGTGAAGCCGCTGAGCAGCGCGGGCAGCACGCTGGGGAAGAGGACATGGGTGAAGGTCCGCCAGGGCGTGGCCCCGAGCGTGGCGGCGGCCTCCTCCACGTCCGCGTCGATCTCCTCGAGCACGGGCTGCACGGTGCGCACCACGAAGGGCAGCCCGATGAAGGTGAGCGCCACCACGATGCCCAGCGGCGTGAAGGCCACCTTGAGCCCGAGCGCCTCCAGGTACCGCCCGTACCACCCGTTGTGGGAGTAGAGGGTGGTGAGGGTGAGCCCGGCCACGGCGGTGGGGAGGGCGAAGGGCAGGTCCACCAGCGCGTCCACGAGGCCGCGGCCCGGGAAGCGGTAGCGCACCAGCACCCAGGCCACGAGCAGCCCGAAGACGGCGTTGACGAGCGCGGCGACGAAGGCCGTGCCGAAGCTGAGCTGGTACGCGGCGAGCACGCGCGGCGAGGCCACCGTCTCCCAGAACTGGGCCCAGGTGAGGGTGAACGTCTTGAGGAAGAGGCCGGACAGCGGCAGGAGGACGATGAGGCCCAGGTACAGCCAGCTGAGCCCCAGGGTCAGCCCGAAGCCCGGCAGGACACGGCGGCGTGCGCTCGTCTGCATGAGGTGGCTCCCGGGCTACCGCGCCTTGGGGACGTAGAGGCGGTCGAAGGCGCCGCCGTCGTCGAAGTGCGCCTTCTGCGCCTGCTTCCAGCCCCCGAAGACGTCGGCGATGGTGAAGAGGCTCACGGTGGGGAAGCGGCTGGCGTGCTTGGCGGCGACCGTCTGGGAGCGGGGCCGGAAGTAGTGCTTCGCGGCAATCTCCTGGCCCTCCTCGGAGTAGATGAACTGGAGGTAGGCCTCGGCCGCGGCGCGCGTGCCCTTGCGGTCCACGTTCTTGTCCACGAGGGCCACGGGCGGCTCGGCGAGGATGCTCACCGAGGGGACGATGATCTCGAACTGGTCCCTGCCCACCTCCTGCGTGAGCAGGAAGGCCTCGTTCTCCCAGGCGATGAGCACGTCCCCGATGCCGCGCTCGGCGAAGGTGGTGGTGGCGCCGCGCGCCCCCGAGTCCAGCACGGGCACGTTCTTGAAGAGGTTGGAGACGAACTCGCGCGCCTTCTCCTCGTCACCGCCGGCCTTGCGCTTCGCGTAGCCCCAGGCGGCCAGGTAGTTCCAGCGCGCCCCGCCCGAGGTCTTGGGGTTGGGGGTGATGATGGAGATGCCGGGCCGGAGCAGATCCTCCCAGTCGCGGATGCCCTGGGGGTTGCCCTTGCGCACCACGAAGACGATGGTGGAGGTGTACGGCGAGCTGTTGTGGGGCAGCCGCGACTGCCAGCCCGCGGGCAGGAGCTGGGCCTTGTCGTGCAGCATGTCGATGTCGTACGCGAGCGCCAGCGTGACGACGTCCGCGTCCAGCCCGTCGATGACGGCGCGCGCCTGCTTGCCGGAGCCGCCGTGGGACTGCTTGATGGTGAGCGGCGTCCCGCTCTTCGCCTCCCACTGCCTGGTGAAGGCGGCGTTGAGGTCCGTGTAGAGCTCGCGCGTCGGGTCGTACGAGACGTTGAGCAGGGTGATGGGCTCGCCCTGGGCGGTGGCCGGCTTCGAGCAGCCGCCGAGCGCGGGCACGACGGACAGCAACACGGTCAGCAGCGCGGCGGTGGTGCGACGGTGCAGCGACTTCATTCGGTACCTCGGGCAATGAGGTGACCGCGAGGTACCGGGGTGCTTCAGGCCCATGAGGCTCGAAAGCCCACCGTCCCTCGCGGGTAGGTGGGCTCTCCAGAACACGCGGCCGTCAGCGCTCAGGCTTCCGGCGGGCGAGCGCCCACACCCGGGTGCCAACAGCGACAAACCATCCTGGGCTGTGGGCGGGGCGGGGGCATGAACGAGACACAAGGTGCCCGGGGCGCATCCGTTTGTCAAGCGGAACCTCCGTTATGACGGATGTCCGCTATGGCGGAGGGACCCCCAGGCGGTTCACTTGTGTGGCAGGCAATGCTTGGATCGAAGGCCTGTCGCGAGGAGGGGCCGAAGGCCGGTATCCTGTCGCGCTCGCAACCGTGGAAGGGAGCTGTGCATGGCGGACAGGCAGAAGAACCTCGGGCGCGCGAGGGTGCTCGACTTCTCCTCCCTGGAAGAGGACGAGGCGGAGTCGTCCTGGGGCGCGCCCCTGACGGATCAGACGCGCCTGGCGCCGCTCGATGATGATCCGACGGGCGAGCTGATGAAGCCCCGGACGGAGGAGGCGGAGCCGCTGCTCACGGCGTTCTCGTCCCGGGCGTTCCTGATCGCGGACCTCTTGCGGGACAAGTTCTCGCGGCGCTTCTTCGGCCGGTCGCCGTACCGGGTGCTGCGCGTCGACGAGCCCGAGGGCCCCAGCACGGCGGGAGGCCGTCTGGCCCGGCAGCCCATCTCGCTGGTGGCACGGGAGGGCTCGGCGCCCTCGATCATCTGCGGCTGGGTGGACACCTCGAAAGGGGAGGCGCAGCTGCGCAGCTACGCGTCGGTGGCCCGTCGCTACGAGTCCCACCATGGCGTGGAGCTGGACCTGTCCCCGGATCACTACGAGCGCTTCCTGGAGGACCTGGTGGATGCCCTCATCTCGGGTGGCATCAAGGTGCGGGTGCTCGTGCTGGACGAGCAGCTGGCCGCACCGGAGCAGGCCCAGGCGTCGGCGCCGAGGGGTCTGGCCGCTCGGGCGCGTGGGCGCGAGCGGGGCGGCCGCCTTCTAGTGTTAGGTATCGTACTCGGGCTGCTGGCGGGGCGGTGGGTGCCCTGGGAGCGGCTCGACGCCGCTCTGACGCAGGTCTGGTCGACGGTGTCCGCGCAGGTGGCCGGGAGGCTCTGAGGGCCCGTCCCTGACGCCGAGTGCTGGTGCCTTCCGGGCCAAAACATGGCATGAGGCGCCTCCTTCTATGAGGCACCCTTCGCCGGCAGCGCATTCCTCGGCCGAATCCCTATCGGAGCGTTGGCGCTCCAGGGCACGGGGTGCCTGAAAAAGCTTGGGGGGATTACGGGAGAGAAGATGGGAGCGGACACAAAGGTCTGCGAAGTGCGGGTGTTCGTGGTGCGGCTCGGGGTGGGGGAGGGGTGAGCGCGATGGACTGGAGACTGCCGAAGGGTGTGACGCGGATGGTGCTGGTGCGGCA
>NZ_DASVSO010000765.1:0-27119 GCF_036388035.1 Archangium sp. | reverse complement strand
CCGGCTGCGTCGCCGCGGGCGGCGTCACGGGGGCTGGCTGCTCGGAAGGCCGGGTCGCGAAGAAGATCCCCGCCCCACCGGCGAGCAACACCACGCCCACCAAGCCGATGATCATCCCCATCTTGCCGCCCTGCTTCGGCGCGGGCGCTGCCGGCGGCGGATAGCCGTACCCCGGAGGCGGCCCGTAGGCCTGCGGCATCTGCTGCGCGTACGGCTGCTGCGCATGCTGCGGCGCGTAGGCCTGCGGCATCGGCTGCTGCGCCAGGTATGGCGCGGGCGCGGGAGCCTCGGCCCTCATGGGGCTCGGCGCGGCCACGGGCGCGGCCTCTGGCGGAGGCAGATCCAGCAGCCCGGAGACCACGGGCTTCGCCTTCTCCTCCACGGGCGCGGCCTTGGGGGCCGGCTTCGTCATCGCCTCGTTCTCCTCCTTCACCAGCGAGGCGAGCACGCTCGCGGCCGAGGGCTTCCAGCCGGAAGACTCCTGCGTCGCGGACGGCCCCGAGGCCACCGGAGACTCGGACTTCGCCGACTTCGAGAAACCACCGGCGCTGAAGGCGGACTCCACCGGACCCGAGGCCACCGGCGCGGGCGCCTCCATCGGCGCGGGTGCCACGATGACGGCCTTGGTCGGGCGCGGCGCCAGCACCGACGCCAGCTCCGAGGCCTCCGAGAGCGGAATCCAGTCGCTGAAGCCCGCGCGCCAGCACAGGCTGTCCGGGCCAACCTCGCCCCGGTCCCAGTAGTCCTTCACCTTCTCCATCGAGAGCGGGCCCACCTGCTTCTCGTCGATGGCGACGAACCACTCGTGGGAGGAGGTCTTCGCGCTGCTCGACTCGGCCTCCACGAGCTTGCGCACCGTCGCGCCCGCGTCCGAGACGACCGCCATGTCCACCAGGGCCGGCTTGTCACCGCCTGGCTCGCCCGCGGGAATCTTGTGCGACCCGGAGTTGAGCACCTGGTCGAACACGGCGCCCAGCTCATCCTCCTCGACGCCGCTGAACAGGCCCCCCTCGGGAGGCGTGCCCAGGGTCGCGGGCAGCCCGGTGCTGTCGCTCTTGGACGGCCCTTGGGACGCGGCTGCACCGTGGGCGGCCTCATTGGCCGACCCCTCGTCCACCGCCGGCGCGGAGCCGGCTGGACGCACCACGATGTTGTAGCCGCACTTCTTGCAACGAACCTTGACGCCCTTGGCGCCAACCTTGTCGTCGCTAATCATGTACTGCGCGCGGCAGCTATCGCAGACGAAACGCATCGTTCCCCGCAACCCTCAGAAAAGACGGGAGAAAACCCGCCGGAATCGTAGAGGTGGCATCCGGGGGGGTCAAGGATGCGAACCTCGCCCGCCCGGCTGCCTCCTTGAACGTGTGAGATCCCTTTCGGGTCTCCACGTTCATTCGAACTTCGCCTCTACTTCCTTACCTGTACCTCCACGTCCGTACCTACCGCGACACGCAGCTCGCGGAGCTCCTCGGACGTGGCGAAGAGCAGCAGCTCCTTCAACTTCGTCTTCGGAGCGACCCGGAAGGCCGAGCCGGTCTCTCCCATCACCATGCGCTTGACGGGCTCGCACTCCCCGGCGGCGAAGAAGCCGGCCCGCGTGGCCGTCAGCTCCGCGCCCTCGAGGTACTGGCGCACGTCGGTGGGCGTGGCCGCGGGCAGGTAGACGCGCGCCACCTTGGCCAGGGCCGCGCGGGCCGGATCGTTGAAGCTCTTCTCCAGCAGCTTGCGCTCGGCATCCACCAGTCGCGGGTCCACCGTGAAGCGCAGGTTGGGCACCACCAGACTCAGCGCCGCCTGCACCACCGCCTCGAGCCGCTCCGGGGCCAGCCGCTGGCTGAAGGCCAGTTCCGGGCGCACCAGCGCGAGCGTCCGCCCCAGCAGGTAGTAGGCCTCCTTCTGCCCCTGCTCCGCGAAGAAGCGCCCGCCCGCGCGCAGGCAGGCCGGGTGCGTCTGCAGCACCTCCACGTTCACGAGCGGATCCGGCGCCGCCTCGTTGGAGCGCTTCGCCATGTTCTCGCGACGGACCACCAGGTGCGGCGAGTACAGCTCCACCGCGTCCAGCCCGAAGAGGCGGGCCACGTAGCGGTAGTGCTGCACGTGGTACTCCTGCGCGCTCGGCAGGTCGATGCGGTGCTTCTTCGGGACGATCTGGTAGTGCTGGAAGGGCACCGCGTACAGGTGCCCCACCTGAGCGAAGAGCAGCCCCATCAGCTCGGTGAGCGGTCCGCGCAGCTTCGGGTGCAGCAGGTGCGTCTGCCACATCTGGTCCGACAGCGGCCGCTGGGCCACTTCCTTGCGCTTGGCGTAGGGCCCCAGCTTGGTGAGGATCTCCTTCTCGTCATCCCCCGCCTCGCCGAGCAGCCCCGACACGGCCTGCGCGGCCAGCCACGCGCCGTCGTAGTCCTTGCGCATCGCGGACAGGCGCACCAACTGCGAGACGACCTTGCGCGGATCTCCCGTGTTGGGCAGGGCGCGGCGGAGCGCGGCGAGGGCCTCGTCCTCCTTGCCCGGAGAGGCCCCCGCCAGCTCGGCGTAGACCTCCTGCACCTGCGCGTCGTCCGGCAGGCCCTTGGCGACGACACCGTAGGCCGCCACCGCGCCCTCCTGGTTCTTCAGCACCTGGCGGTACAGGTCGCCCAGCGCCCGCCACAGCGCCATGCGCGCCGCGTGCGTGTCCGGCGTCTTGGGCATGCGCCCGAGCATCTTCGCGTAGTTCTCCTCGAGCGCCTTCCACTGGCCCGCGCCACCCAGCATCGCCTCGATGGCGCTGAAGGCCTCGACGAAGCGGTGGTCCAGGTCCAGCGCCGTGTTGAAGGCCGCGGTCGCGCCCTCGAGGTCACGCAGCTCGTCCCGGCGCAGCTCGCCGAGCGCGAACCACACCCGCTTGGCCTTGTTCGGCTCGGCGGCCAGCGCCGGCAGCCGGAGCATCCGCTCCAGCATGTCCGCCGCCTTCTGGCCCTGGCGCGTCTCACGCAGCAGCACGTAGAGCGCGTCCAGCACCTCGAGCGACTCCGGCTGCAGCTTGAGCGCCCCGGTGTACGCGTCGATGGCCTGGTACGGCTCGCTCAGCTTCTCGCGCGCGAGCTGGCCCAGCTCCAGGAAGACCCGCGCCTTCGCCTCCCCTTCCAGCACGTTGGCGAGCTGCTGGCGGAGATCCGCGGCCCGCTCCCACTTGCCGGCCTTGTCCGAGAGCGCCACCAGCGCGCGCAGGGAGGCCTCGTGGCTGGAGTCGATGGCCAGCGCCTTCTCGAAGTGGTTCTGCGCGCGATCCGACTGGTTCAGCTTCGCGTAGATGTCGCCCTGCTGCCAGTAGACCTCCACCACCTCCATGTCCGTGAGCTCTTCCCGGTGGTGGATGAGGATGGTCTGGAAGATGCGCAGCGCCTCCTCGTACCGCCTGGCGTGCACGAGCAGGTTGCCGTAGCCCTCGAGCGCCGGCAGGTAGGTGGCGTCGAGGCCGTAGGCCTTCTCGTAGGAGTCGAGTGCCTTGTCGCGCTTGCCCAGCTTGTCCGCCACGTAGCCCAGCCGGTAGAGCTGCCGGCAAAGGTCCGCGGTGAGCGCGGCGTCCTTCGAGGCAATGGCCTTCTCCGCCATCTTGCGCACGACGATGTCGAGCATCCGCTCGGCGGACACCCAGTCCTCACGCGCGCTGTAGACGTCCGACAGCGGGCGCGCCGCGTCCAGGCTGTCCGGCGCGTACTTGAGGGTCTCCTCGTAGTAGGCCGTGGCCGTGTCCACATCGCCCTTGGTCTCGGCGTTGTAGCGCGCCACCTCGAGCAGCGCGCGCGCCTTGGCCTCGCCGTCCTCGGTCTGCTGCGACTCCTGGAGGAGCGTCTGCTCGTAGCCGTCCCAGTCCTTCTCCTGCTCCTGGATGCCCTTGAGGGCGCGGATGCTGAGCAGGTGGCTCGGGTCGATGGCGAGGGCCTGCTGGTAGCAGCTACGGGCGCTGCCCGTGTCCATCAGCATGTCCTCGTTCATCTTGCCCATGCGGTAGTGCAGCTCCACCGCGTCGGGCGCGTGGCCGGCGATCTGCGCCTCGCGCGCCAGCATCTCCAGGGCGAAGGGCCAGTTGCCGCTGCGCTCGTACAGCTTGCCGAGCGCGTGCAGCGCGGGCCGGCTCTGCGGATCCACCTCCAGCGCGTAGGAGTAGGTGTTCACCGCCCGGTCCACCTGCTTGAGCTGCTGGTGGTAGACGTTGCCGATCTCCACGTACAGCTCGGCCTGCTCCTGCACCGACGTGGCGAGCTGGAGCTGCCGCTCGTAGGCGGCGACCAGGTCCTCCCAGCGCGCCTGCATGCGCCGCAGGCGGATGAGCGCCTTGATGGCCTGCAGGTTCTGCGGGTCGATGGCCAGCACGCCCTCGATGAAGGCGTCCGCGTTGGCCGGGTTCTGGTACTTGTCCTCCCAGATGCTCGCGCACCGGAAGAGCACGCGCACCCGCTCGCGGTAGTCGGAGATGACCTCGAGCATGCGCTCGTAGGTGGCGAGCAGCTCCGCCGGCTGGTCCAGCCGCGTGTGCAGCCGCTCCAGTGCCTCCAGCGCCGTGGGGTTGTACGGCTCGAACTCGAGCGCCTGGCGGTAGGCGGCCACCGCGGCCTCGTCGTCGCCGATGTCCCGCTCGTAGACTCCCGCGACCTCGACCTGGATGCGGGCCCGCTCCTCGACGGTGCCCGCCAGGTCTCGCGCCCGCATCAGCGTGGACGCCACGTGCTGCCAGGCCTTCTGGTTGCGGTAGAGCGTGGTGAGCACGCCCAGCGTCTCCGCGTCCGGCTCCAGGTCCAGCGCGCGCAGCAGTGCGCTCGCGGCCTCGTCCGGGTCACCCTGCTCCTCGAAGACGCGGGCGATCTCCCGGAGGATGACCTTGCGCGCCTCGATGGAGCCGGCCGCCTCGAGCTTCTGCTCCAGCGCCACCACGTACTCGCGCACGCGGCCACGCCGCTGGAACATCCCCGCGAGCCCGTCGAGCGCCGTGGCGTTCGTCGGATCGAACTCGAGGATCTTCCGCAGTGCGCCCTCGGCCGAGGTCGCATCGTCCAGCTTCTGGTCGTGGACGCGCGCCAGCGTGGCGTACATCCGCTCGGCCAGCGGGCCGCGAGGCAGCGCATCCGCCACCTCCTCGTAGACGGCGGCGAGCTCCTCGTGGGAGCCCGTCTCGTCGGCGAGCCGCTCCACCTCTTCGCGCAGGTGGTCGTCCGAGGCGTCGAGCTGCAGCGCGCGGCAGAGCGCCAGGAAGGCCACGTCCTTCTGGCCCAGCCGCTCCTCCTGCACCCTCGCCAGCTCCTTGAGGGTGGCGAGCTTCTCCTCCTCCGTGACGAGGTGCGGCAGGTAGCGATCCACCACCTGCGCGTAGGCCCGCCAGTCATTGTGCCCGCGGTACAGCTCGCACACGCGTGCGTAGGCCGTGGGGTTGGCCGGGTCGAGCTCCAGCACCTTCTCCAGCGCGCCGGCGGCCAGCTCGGGCTTGTTGCCCTCGCCGGACCACAGGTCCGCCACCGCGAACCACGTGGCCACCGCCTGGTCCCGCTCCTCGACCAGCTGGTGCACCTGCACCTTCAGCTCGAGCGCGCGCACCGCGTCGTTGTAGGCCCGCAGCGAGACGAAGAGCGCGTGGACACGCTCCAGGTCCTCCACCGAGTGCGGCTCCACCTCCAGCGCACGGCGGGCCGCGTCCAGCGCCTCCTCGCGCCGACCCATCCCGGAGAGCACCTCGGCCAGCCGCAGGCGCAGCGCCTTCACGCCCTCGGCCGACTCCTGCAGCGGAACGAGCCGCCGCAGGATGCCCACCAGCTCCTCCGCCTGCCCCGTCTCCTCGTACAGCTCGCGCAGCGTGTCCAGCACGCCCCGGTGCCGTGCGTCGCGCTCCAGCGCGGCCTTGAGGTAGCTCACCGCCACCTCGGGCTGCTTCAGCAGGCGGTACAGCACCCGGCCCAGCCGCTCGTTGAGCCGCACCACCTCGCGCGGATCCAACGTCTGCGCCAGCCGGTCGGACAGCAGCGTGCGCAGCTCCTCGTGCCGCCCTGCCCTCTCGTAGAGGGACTCCAGCGCCGAGAAGGCCTGCTCGTTGCGAGCGTTCTTTGCCAGCAGCTCGCGGTACAGCTCGATGGAGCGCCCCAGGTCCGACAGGCCCTCGGAGGACACCTGCGCCATGCGCGTGATGACACGCTCACGCTCGGGGCCGGTGACGCGCTCGGACTGCACCTTCAGGATGGCGTACAGCTTGTCGTGCGCGCCGGCCGCGTCGTAGATGGTCTCCAGCAGCCGCGCCGAGGCGAGGTGCCCGGGCTCCAGCGCCAGCACCTGCTCGAACGCGGAGGCCGCCCGGTCCATGCTGTCCAGCTTCTCCTGGAGCAGCTGACCCAGGCGGAAGAGGAAGCCCACCTTGTCGGCCTTCTCCTCCGCCGAGGAGGCCAGCGCCTCCAGCACGTTGGCCAGCTCCGGCCACGCTTCCAGCAGGAGGTAGAGCCGATCCAGCGCCACCAGCGACTGCTGCTGCGACGTCGGATCCAGCGTGCGCGCCCGCTCGAAGTAGACGACGGCGCGCTCGGGCTCGCGCAGGCGCGACTCGAAGAGCTGGCCCAGCTTGAGGCACATCCGCGCCGCGTCGGTCGCCTCGGCCACGCGAGGCAGGGCCTCCTCGTAGGCCACCACCAGCTCGTCGTACGAGCCGGCCGCGTCCGTGGCGTTCTCCAGACGCTGACGCAGCTCGACGTCGTTCGGGTCCTCCTTGAACGAGCGGAAGAGCGCCAGGAAGGTGAGCTCCGGCTCGCCCTGCGCCTCGCGCAGCGTGGCCAGCTCGCCCAGCAGCGTCTTGCGCTCGTGCTTGTCCGGGGACACCCCCACCCGCGTCTCGATGAGCGACGCGAGCCGAGCCACGTCACCGCTCGCCCGGAAGGCGCGCAGCAGCGTCTCCACCGCGAGCAGGTTCTGCGGCTCGCGGGCCACCAGCGCCTCCATGCGGCCCACCGCACCGGCATGGTTGGGCTGCAGCGAGAGCACCTCGCCGTAGAGCGCCAGCGCTCCCGCCTTGTCCAGCAGCTTCGTCTCGCGCAGCACGGCGAGGCGGAACTTCAGCTCCAGCCCCTCCTCGGGCGACACGAGCGCGATGCGGCGCGCCAGCACGTCCGCCATCTCCGGCCAGCGCTCCAGCTTCTGGCACAGGCCGTCCATCCGCGTGAGCGCGGCGGCGTCGTCCTGCTTCACGTCCAGCAGGCGTCGCAGGGTGGCCAGTGCGCCCAGCCCATCCTGCAGCTTCTCCTCCTGGAGCACGGCGATCTGCAGCAGCACCGAGGCACGGCGGGCCGGCTCCTCGGCCCCCGCGAGCTGGCGGCGCAGCACCTCCAGCAACTCCTGCGGCGTGCCCTGCTCGGCCACCAGGCGCACCACGGCATCGAGCGCGTCCGTGTCCGTGGGCCGCAGCGTCAGCACCCTGCGCCACGAGGCCAGCGCCTCGTCGTCCTCGCCCAGGCGCGCCTGGAGCTTCGCGAGCGCCTTGTACAGCTCGGCGCGGGCGGCGTCACTCGCCCGAGGGGCGATCTCCGAGAGGACGGCCGCGAACTCCTCGGCGGCCCCCGCCTTGTCCACCAGCGAGAGGCACAGCTCGAGCGTGCGCGCATCGTCCGGCTGATCGCGCAGCGCGCGCGTGGCCGAGAGAAAGGCCATCTCCACGTTGTCCAGCGGACCCGCGTACGTCTCCGCGATGCGGCGCAGCAGCGCCGCGCGCTCCTGGGGCACCGGCTCGGCGGAGACGCGCGACTCCAGCATCTGCACCTGCTTGAGGTGGTCGCCTACCGCCGCGAACACCGGCTCGAGCGCCAGCGCGGCCTGGCCACGCAGCGGAGTGTCCGAGCGCGCCATCTCCTCCAGCGCGCCCACCGCACCGGGGTGTCCGGCCCGGCGCCGCAGCACCTCCTGGTAGAGCTCCAGCGCCCCGCGCGGATCCTCCAGGCGGCTGAACTTCAGGCGGCCGAGGCGCACGCGCAGATCGCTCCCCTCCTCCTGGGCCTTGCGCGAGTCGGCGAGCTGGATCTCCCGCTCGATGTGCTGCGCCAGCTCCGGCCAGCGCTCCATCTGTGTCAGCACGCGGCCGAGCAGCTTGAGGGCGTTGGCGTCCTCGGGCCGGCGCTCCAGGACGTCGCGGTACGTCTGCGCCGCGAGCGCCTTGTCGGTGAGCGTCTCCTCGGCGAGGTGGGCCAGCTCGAAGAGCACGTTCACCTGGGCGGCGACGGACGGCTCGGCCGCCACCTGCCGGCGCATGACCAGCGCCAGCTCACGGTTCGCTCCCGTGCGCCGATGCACGCGGGCAATGGACTCCAGCACCTGCTTGTTCTGCGGATCGCGCCGGCTGACCTCCTCCAGCGCGCGCACAGCCAGGTCGTAGCGCTTGAGGCGCCCGTCGTAGATGCCCGCGAGCCGCCGCCACAGGTCACCCGCCAGGGGCTCGGTGGCGCCGCGGTCGAGCTGATCCTCGTACGCCGCCGCGACCTCCTCGAAGGAGCCGGAGTCGGCAGCGAGCCGCTCCAGGTCATCGCGCACGCCGTCGTCCTGCGGGGCCTCGTTGAAGGCGCGCAGGCGCGCGGCGAAGGCGAGCGACGTCTGGCCGAGCGCCTCGCGCAGGGTGGCGATCTCCTGGATGCGCTCCAGGCGCCGCGCGGGCTGCGTGCCCTGCAGGAGGATCTCCAGCACCTCCACCAGCTTCCGGGTGTCGTTGAGGCTCCGGTAGACGGGCTCCAGCAGTCGTGCCGCCTCCGCCCGCTGCGTCTCCTCCTGGAGCATGCGCTCCAGGCCCGAGACGGCCTGCGGATCTCCCGGCGCCAGCTCCATCAGCGAGCGGTAGGAGCTCAGCGCCTCGGCGTTGCTGCCCTCCTTCTCCAGGAGCTGCGCGCGGCGCAGGATGAAGCCCCGGCGCGACTCGACGTCCGTGGACAGCCCGGCGAGCTGGTCCAGCACGTCCGCCTGCTCCACGAAGCGCCGCGTCTTGGCGAACAGCTTGTCCAGAGCGAGCAACCCGTCGGTCGCCTTGCGGATGGCCAGTGCCGAGCGCCACGTCTCGATCGCCTTGGCGTCATCGCCCGCGGCGGCATGGGCCTCGCCCGCCTTCACCAGCAGGGCGCGCCGGGCCTCGGGGTCCTGGGCGAGCTGCGACTGGGCGGCGTAGACCTCGGAGAGGCTCTTGGCGTTCTGCCCGCGCTCGTACAGCCGCGAGAGGGCCTCGAGCGCCTGCCGGTCCTGCGGCGCGTCCTCGAGGATCTTCTTCCAGACGCTGGCGGCCTCCTCCGTCTGGCCGAGCTGCTCGCGCAGCTCCGCGGACCGACGCAGCAGCCCGAGCGCAGAGGTGTCGCCCGCGGGCAGATCCGCCGCGGCCTCCTCGTACAGCTCGGCCAGCATCTCGTGCGAGCCCGTCTCGCGGGCGAGCCGCTCCAGCTCCTGCTGGAGGGACTCGCGCTCCACACCCTGCGCGAAGGCCTTCACCGCCGCCATGAAGGCGAGCGACGGCTGGTGCATGTCCTGCTCGTAGATGCGGCGGATCTCCCCCGCGAGCTGCGCCTTCTCCACGGTGAGCGCGGAGGCCATGCGCGCCTCGCGCAGCGACACGCGGCGAGCATGGTCTCCCAGCCGGGCGAGCACGGGGTCGAGCACTTCCAGCGCCCCCGCGCTCATCGGCACGGCGGCGGTCACCCACTCCTCGAGCGCGGCGCGCGCGCCCGGGTGGCCGGGGTCCTCGGAGAGGATGCCCTGGTAGAGCTGGAGCGCGGCGTTGGCGTCATCGAGCTGGGTGCGCAGCAGCTCGGCGAGGCGGAACGAGACCTCGCGGCCCTGCGGGCTCTGGCCCTCCTGCGTGCGACGCAGACCGAGCGCCCACGCCAGGTCCTTCGGCCGGCCGAGCTCGTTGTAGAGGCGATCCAGGGAGGCGGTGGCCTCGCGCTGGAGCGGATCGCGCTGGGCGATGGCGCGCCAGGCATCGGCGGCGCTCTCCTTGTCGGACAGCTTCGACTCGTGCAGCAGGGCAGCCTCGCGCAGGTACGCGAGCTGCTCGGCCGGCTCCGCGGCGGCGGCGGCGAGCTTCTCCAGCACCTCGGCGAGCGCGGCCCACTCCTCACCCGCGCGATGCAGGCGCTGCAGGGCGCGCAGGCAGTCGAGGTTGCCCGGCTCCAGCGCCAGCAGGGCGCGGAGCGAGGACACCGCGGCGTTCCGGTCGTCGAGCTTCTTCTCCTGGACCTCGGCCAGCTCGCGCAGCAGGCCCGCCCGGGCGGACCCCGTGTTCCCCTCCTCGGTCAGCTCGATGAGGATCTCCGCGTAGGCATCCAGCGAGTCCGCGTCCTCGGCGGCCTGGCGCGCGGCGGCGCGCAGTGGCATGTCCCCCGGCGTCAGGCGCAGGGCCCGGGCCAGCGAGGCGAAGGCCAGCTCCGGCTGACGCAGCTGCGTCAGGTGCACCTGCGCGGCCTGCCGGAGCGCCAGCACCCGGGCCGCGTCGTCGCGCACCACCTCGGCGAGCACGTCCAGCGCGGCCACCAGCTTGCGGTGGTCCTTGGTGGCCTCGTAGGCGGGAATGAGCGCCCGCGCGGCCTCCTCGCGCGCGTTGCCGTCGGCGAGCATGCCCTCGAGCGCCTCGCGGGCACTCGTGTCCGACGGGCGCTGGCGGAGGATGTCCGCGAAGCTGCGCACCACGTCGGTGCGGTCTCCGGGCGAGTCCTGCAACACCTGCGCGCGCTTGAGCGTCAGGCGCGCCACGCGATCCAGATCGCCCGCGTCCTCGGCGAGCGCGATCTGCCGGGCGAGCACCTCGCCCAGCTCCCGGTTGCGGCCGGCCTTCTCGTACAGCTCGGCCAGACGCGGCAGGTGACGCACCTCGTCCGCGCCCGACTGGATGGCCGCCTGGAGCGCCTCGGCGGCCTGCAGTGGACGGCCCAGCCCGGCGTTGAGCTCCACGAGCTGCAGCTGCAGCTCCACCTTCTCCACCTTCGGGGCCGTCTGGATGCGCTTGCGCAGCAGCGCGTCCGCGTCCGCCGCACGGCCCGCCCTGCCATAGAGCTTGATCAGCAGCCCGAGCACCTCGGGTGACTCGGGATCCCGCTGCAACGCGGTCTCCAGCGAGCCGATGGCCTCGGGGAGCGCTCCGGAATCCTCGGCCAGCTTCGCCGCCTCGGAGAGGAGCTGCACCGCCAGGGCCGGCGCCTCCGCCTCCGTGGCCAGCGCGCGCAGCACGCGCACCAGCTCGGCGTGGGCGGACAGGTCGTGCGCCAGTCGCGCCGCGTCGGCGCGGTTCACCTCGTCGGTGGGAATCTCCCGCAGGGCGCGCACGCGCAGGTCGAAGGCGGCCCGGCTGTCGGCGAGCTGCTTCTCGTGGATGCCGGCGATCTGACCGAACAGGCGCTGGCGCACCGCCGCGTCCTGGGTGCCCTCGAGCTGCTGCAGCATCGCGGACACCTGGCGCTGGTGGTCGCCACTGCGGCCGTAGTGGTTGGCGAGCGCCTCGGAGATCTCCGCCGTGCGCACGCCCGCCGACGCGAGCCGCTCGAGCCCGCCCAACACCACGCCCGTGGCGACGTTCTCCGCCAGGAGCTGGAGGAACAGGCCCGCGGCCTCCTGCGGGCGGTTCAGGCGCTCGGCGTACAGCCGGGCCTGACGCGCCGCCCAGTCGCTGCGCTCCACCTGCGTCTCGGCCAGCTTCGCCAGCTTGCCGGCGAGCGCCGCGGCCTCCTCGAACCTGGACAGCGCCACGCACAGCGCCTGCAGGCGCCGCACGGGAGCCGCATCCTCGGGGGCAAGCTTCACCAGCTCGCGCACCATGGGCTCCAGCTCTCCCGGAGCCGCGCCAGACGCCTCGCGCCGGGCGATCTCTCCCTCCAGGCGCACCCGCGGGTCATCCGCGAGCGAGGCGGAGGCCCGGAGCGAACGCACGGCCTCCTGCGCCGCACTGTCTCCCGGAGCGCGCGCGAGCACCTCCTGCCAGGCCGCCTCGGCGCCCGCGGGGTCCGCCAGCGGTCCCTGGAGGAGCTGCGCGAGGTGCCGCCAGAGCGTGAGGGCCGCCTCGGGAGGCGCGACCAGGGCCGCGCGCCGGAGCGCCACCGCCAGCGCGGGCTCCGCCTGGGCCTTGCTCGCGTTCTCCAGGACGGAGCCCAGCAGCATGGGCCGGGTGGGGTCCAGCGCGAGGGCGCGCGCGAGCACCTCGAAGGCTCCCCGCGCGTTGTCCTGCTCCTCGTAGAGGAGCGCGAGCCCCTCGCAGAAGGCCACGCGCTCGGAGCGCGGGCGCGGGGCGAGGAGTGCCAGGTCCAGCAGCGGCTCCAGGGCCTCGAAGTTCTCCTCCTCCGCGAGGAGGCGCGCGAGCAGGAACGCCGCGAGCGCGTTGGACGGATCCGCCTTGAGCGCGGCCTCCAGGTGCCCCTTCGCCGCGGCCCCATCCTTCTGTTGCAGGCAGAGATCCGCGAGCCGCAGCCGCAGGGCCACCTGCGTCACACGGTCCTTCACCGTGCCGAGGTAGCGCTCCAGCATGGCCAGCGCATCCGCCGTGCGGCCCTGCTCCAGCAGCAGCTCCGCACCGAGGCTCGCCGCGTCCGCGCGCGCCGGGTCCACGGTGGCGGCCTTCTCGAAGGCGGCGAGAGCCCCGACCGCGTCGTTGAGGCGGGTGAGGCGCAGGGTGCCCAGCCGCAGCCAGAGGTCCACCTGGGCGTTGCGCTCGCGGGCCTCACCCACCAGCGACTCGAACCACGTCTGCGCCGGCGCGAAGTCCCCGTTGCGCTCGGCCACGCGCTCGATGAGGTTGAGGGCCTCGGGCATGCCGGGCCACAGCAGGAAGCAGCGCTCCAGCGCCTCCTTCATCTTGTCCATCGCGGCCGGCTCGTACCAGGCGTGCAGCTTGGCCACGAGGAGGGAGAGCCGCGCCGCGCTCTTGCGGTCACGCTCCTCCAGGGACATGCCGCGCAGCATGCGCGCGCGCTCGCGCCACGTCTGCTCGAAGCGCTGCAGCGTCTGGGTGGCCTTCTCCACCCGGGCGTTCCCCGGCTCCAGCTCCCGCACGACGTCCAGCGCCTGCTGGGCGAGCACGTGCTCGGTGGGATCCTCCACCAGCCGCTCGGCGAAGGTGAGGTACTCCTCCACCATGCCCTCGCCGCCCAGCGCGGCCCGCTCGCGCTCCAGCGACTCGAAGATGGGCTGGAAGCGCTCCTCGCTCAGGAGGAGCTGACGGGCGCGCTTGAAGAGGGCGCGATCCGGCTTCACCCGCGTGGCCCGCTGCAGGCACAGCACCGCGCGGTCACGCCGGAAGAGCTTCTGCTCGTGGAGGTTCGCCGCCTTCACGAAGGAGGACGAGGCCTCCTCGTCCTGGCTCAGCGAGCCGAGCCGCTCCAGCACGTCGACGAGCGCGGCCATGTCCTGGCGCGCCTCGTACACGGTCTTCAGCCCGCGCAGGACGGGACGCGGATCCTCGGCGATCAACAGCGCGCGCCGCAGCAGCTCCTCGGAGCGGGTCGGGTTGCGCAGCCGCTCATAGGCGAGCTGTCCCGCGCGGACCAGCACCCGCACCGCCTCGGCGGTGGGAGTCTCTCGCGCGCGTCCCTCGTACAGACGGATGAGCTCCTCGACACGGCCTGCCTTCTCGAGCGCGGCCTCGGCCTCGGCGAAGGGCCGGTCGGAGGCGACACGCTCAGCGGGTCGACGGAGGTTCGGCTGATCCATGAAAGGCGGGCCTCGCGAAAAGGAAAGGGGCGGGGAGCGGCACTCTATCGCCCGCCCACCACCCCCCGCAATCGCGTAAATCCCGCCAACTGTCGAGAATTATTGGCTTTCTTGCTTGTTCGTAGCGGGAGCGGACGAGTTCACTTCTGAACCCGTCGACCCCTCGGAGCCAGTCTCTTCAGCCTCGTCGGCGGCTGCGGCGGCATCCGCGGGCCGCTTGGGCGGCGGCGTGGCGGGCAGGCCCTGGGCGCGCTCCACGCCCGCGTTGTCGCCGAGCTTCGTGTACAGGGCGATCGCCCGGTCACGCAGCTGCAGCTCCTCGGCGAGGGCGGCGGCCTTCGGCAGGTGGCCGATCTGCTCGTAGAGCCCCATGGCCTTCTCCTTGCGGCCGATCTCCTCGTAGAGGGTCGCCGCGGTGGCGGCCTCTCCGAGCAGCTCCAGCCACCGGGCGCGGCCAGCGGGCTTGTTCTCCGCCTCGGCGCGGGCCAGCTCCTTCTGGCCGAGCGCCTTGGCCTCCTCCTCCAGCTTCAGCCGCTGGAGGAAGTGGAAGGCCTTGGGAGGAGGCAGCGAACCGAGCACCTCCACCGCCTCGGGGCGGCGGCCGGCGTTCACCAGCAGGGTGGCGGCGCCGAGTCGGTCACCCCGCTCCACCAGGGCCTTCACCTCGAGGTCGCGGATGCGGTTGGCCGCCGCGAAGTCGCGGGTGCGCTCGTACGCCTTGCGCGCCAGCGCCAGCTTCCCGGCGCGCTCGTAGGCGAGCGCCGCCTGGTCGAACTGTCGGGCCCGCTCGTAGAGCCGGGCGACGTTCTCGAAGTCGCCCTTGCCGATGTAGATCTCCATCAGCAGCTCGTAGGCGCCGGCCTTCTCGAGCACCTGGGTGAGCTGATCGGCGGGCACCGTCGCCATGAGGCGGCGGGCGGTGTCGTTGTCCTTGCCCGCCAGCGCGGCGCGCAGCGCGCTCCGCAGATCCCCACCGGCCTCGAAGAGCCGGGCGGCATCGGCGAACGAGTTGTTGCGCTCGTGCATGCGCGCCGCGTCCCGGGTACGGCCCAGGGTCTCGAGCTGCTTCGACTGCTCCTTCCAGTCGCCCGTCAGCTCGGGCAGGGGCTGGCGCTCACGCTCGCCCCGCTCCCGCCGCTCGCCCTCGGGGGCACGCTCACGGCCCTCGCGGCGCTCGCCCCGGCGCTCACCCTCGGGGGCACGCTCACGGCCCTCACGGCGCTCGCCCCGGCGCTCACCCTCACGGCCCCCCTCGCGGCGCTCGCGACGGTCACCCTCGCGACCGCCCTCACGACGCTCCCCGGCGGGCCGGGCCGCGGCAGCGGGCTCCTCACGCTCGGGTTGCGGCTCACGCCCGCTCAGCGCGAAGGCCGCCGAGGCACGCTCCTGATCCCCAGCGGCGCGCCAGGCGCGACCCACCAGGTACATGACGTCCACGTAGGCGGAGAGCTTCTCCTTCGCCGGATCCGCCGCGGGGGCGGCCGGAGCGGCACCCTCGGCGGGAGCGGCCTGCTCCTGAGGGGCCGTGCCCTCGGCGGACGGCGCAGCCTCGGTCGCCGCGGGCGTCTCGGTCGCAGCGGGCGCCTCGGTCGCCGCGGGGGCCTCCGCACCGGCCTCCGGCATGGGCGGCTTCGTCTGGCGCTGCACACGCAGCAGCGTGGTGATGAGCCGACCCTTGACGTTGAGCTCCAGGTCGTCGATCGACTTCACCCGCATGGACCGCAGCGAGCGGACGATCGTCTCGAGCGGCGCCTTCTGGGCCGCGAAGTCGCTCTTGCCCAGCGCCTTCTCCAGGGTGCTCAGCTCGGCGATGACACGCTGGCCCGGACCGACGGGGCCCTGATCCCGATCGCGACCCCGGCCGCCGCCGCGTCCGCCAGGGCCATCGCCCCGACCACCACCGCGACCGCCGTCACGACCACCAAAACCACCACCTGGACCGTCACGGCGCGGACCCTGGCCGGGAGCACCGCCGTCCCGACCCCGCCCACCACCGCGCGGTCCACCGCTTCCATTCTCCTGAGGCACGTGATTCTCCCGCTAGAACGCGTAGCGAAGGTTCGGCGTCACCGCGAACCCGAATGATTGAGACCTGATGAGGAAGGTCCCCGTCACCTCGATACCCACCGAGAAGTGACGAAGCCGTGTGTAGTACTCCAGTCCCGGTCCGGCGAATACCAGAATGTCGGACTCTGGAAGGAGCTGCTTCGGCCTGAACAGGGCATAACCGGCGCCGCCGCGGACGTAGATCCACGTGCGCTGGACCTCCTGGGCATCGGCCAGGCCCACCAGGTGCAAGCGCGCCAGGGCGCCGGGCGCCAGCATGGAGAAGTCGCCAGAGGCCGCGCCGCCCGAGTTGCCCACGTACTCCGAACCCGCGCGGTTGGTGGAGCCCATCACGAACACACCCACCGACAGGCGCTCGCCGAGGTCCATGCCCACCTCCACCTGGGCCATCTGTCCGGGCGAGAAGGGCCGAGGGCCCTGGGAGGCAGGAGGGTTGACGACGAAATAGGGGCCACCGAGCACCGAGAAGTAGAGCCCGCGCTCGATCTCCTCGAAGGTCTCGGCGGGCCTGTCGCCAGCGGCCTGCGCGTTCGCGAGCGCGGGGACCGCCAGGGCGGCACAAACGACGAAGGGGCTGAGGGCTTTCATGCGGGGGCGGACGTTAGCCCAGCAGCCCGGAGACGCCAGCGCCAAAAAAGCAAGATGGGCGGCCCCGTCGAGACGGAACCGCCCACCTGAACGTTTTCAGTCAGCGGAAGGTGCTACTCGCCAGCCGCCTTGAAGATGAACGGATAGGTGACGACCACCGAGCCACCGCCCTTGGGCTTGGGGAAGGCCCAGGTGCGCACGCGGCCGGCCACGCACTGCTCCAGCTCCGAGTTGCCCGCGGTGGACTGGGCCACCGACGAGGTCACCACGTTGCCTTCGGAGGCGATGGTGAAGCGGATGGCCACCTTGCCGCCCAGCTTCGGGAAGCGGTTGAGCAGGCTCTCGTAGCAGTAGCGGATCTGCCCGCGGTTGCGCTGGATGACCTGGCGGATGAGCTCCTTGTCGAGCGAGCCGCTCACCGTGGCCTCGTCGGCCGCGATGCCCACGTCCACGCTCTGCTTGCCGCCCAGGCCGCCCACGCCGGTGCCGTAGCCGCCCATGCCGCCGCCACGACCCTTGGTGCCGACGCTGCCGATGCCGATGGTCTCACCGCCACCACCGCCACCACCACCGCCGCCCTTGAGGCCCAGGCCGCCGAAGCCCGCCGCGGCGCCACCCTTGGCGCCGAACATGTTGCCCATGGCGCTCTTGAGGTCACCGCCGATGCCGCCACCGCCGAAGAGGCTCGCGGCGCCGCCCTTCCCGCCGAAGATCTTCGCCGCCATGTTCTTGGCGGCCGCCTTCTTGTCGGGCTTGCCCTGGCTGGTGGCCTGGGCGGGCGTCTTGGGGGCTTCCTTCTGCCCCATCTTGCCCTCTTCCTTCTTGGCCTTGGCGGCCTTCTCGGCCTGCTTCTCCGCCTTCTGCTGGTTGAGCTTCTCCAGGAACTTGTTCTTCTGCGTCTCGGGCGGCTTGACGATGAGCTTGGCGATGCGCGCATCGCTGCCCGCCAGCTCGTCCGCGTACTCATCACCCGCCGCGGCATGGTTGGCCGCGCTGATGACGAACATCGACGCGAGGAAGAACATCACCAGGAAGATGTTGACGACGGAGAAGTCCACCGACTCGCCCAGCGGCGCGACGGCGCGCTTGGGCACCGACTCGAGGACGATCTCCAGCGTCACGCCGCCCAGGTCCACCGCGAGGAAGTCATCCTCCTTCAGGGTGAGGGCATAGGCCTCGCCCTCATGGGTGGCCTTGCCGGACTCGATGACGGCCTTGAGGTCCGTGCTCTCGCCCTTGCGGGTCAGCTCGCCCTTCATCTTCCCCGTGAAGCGCACGGTGAAGGACTGGCCGTCCGAGCGCACCACCTCGAAGGACTCGGCGCCCAGCTTGGCGTCGCCCATGATGAAGTTGACGCCCTTCGCGGTGCCCACCGTGAAGGACTGCTTCTTGCCCGGCATGAGGAAGAACTCGCCCACGCGCTGGTCGCCCCACATGAAGTGGAGGCCCGCGCCAAGCGGACCGCCGCCCTTGCGCGCCACACGGCGCACGCGAGGAGCGGGCTCGGCCTCGGGGGTCGCCGCGGCGTGCGCCACGGGAGCCGCCACGTGCCGGGGAGCCGCCTGCACGGGAGCGGGAGCCGCCACCGGCTGCTGCACCACCGCCACGGGAGCGGGCGTCAGGGCGGCGGCCGCGGCCGGAGACACGGCGGCCTGGGACAGGCCCCCGGCCAGCGTGACCTCGGGCGCCGGGGAGGCCGGAGCCGGAGTGGGCGCGGCGCTCGTGGCGGCCGAGGCGAGGTTCACCGCGGCGACGGCGGCGGGATTCTCGAGGCGGATGGAGGTCCCACCCACCTTGATCTCGTCACCAAAGACGAGCTGGCCCTTGTTGACCCGCTTGCCGTTGACGTAGGTGCCCTCGACGCTGCCCATGTCGATGATGGACAGGCTGCCGTCGGCGGCCACCTCGATGACGGAGTGGATGCGGCTGACCTTCTCGTCCTCCAGGCACAGGTGCGCCGAGGCGAGACGGCCGATCTTGATGATGTCACGCTCGAAGTCCTTCGAGGTGACGAGCGTGTCGCCCTTGAAGACCTTCAGTGTCAGAGGGACGGGCATGGAAATTCCCCAGTTGGGTTGCGGCGAACTCTAGGACAACACGTGCGGCAGGAGGTTCCCGGCGATTTTCACAACTCGCCGACCGACTGCATCACCTTGTCCTCGAAGTCCTCGCGGATACGGATGAGGTTGGAGTGCTGGACCTTCTTGCGCGCCTCGACGTACTCGCCGTCCGGCTTGGTGAGGTCGCCCTCGATGGTGTCGTCTTCGAAGTCGATGGACTGGGGGCCCTTCTGGGCCTTGCCGCCGCCGCCACTGGACTGGGTGGTGGTGCCGCCGCTGCCGCTGTCGCCCTCATCCTGGGCCAGGGCCGGGCTGACAGTGAGTACCGCGCACAGCATCAGGAGCTTCCGCATGACTGCCTCCGAGCGGTTCCCCCCACCGGGGTCCCGCGTCACGTCCACCGGCACCGGATTCCGGCGCCAGCGGACGAAGGTTCGCATCAATTCCACTGCCCTCGCCACTGCCACCCTCAGAAGATGTCGTCCACCGGCTCGGCGGGATCCGCCTTGGCTGGATTCTTCTGCTGAGGCGCGGCGGCCGGCTGCTTCGGCTGGGCCTCGGCGGGCGGGGTGGCGGCGGGCTGGGTGCCACTGGCGGGCTGGGTCGGAGCGGGGGCGTCGGTGCCCGCGGCGTTCACGGTGCCCTGCTTGCCCTCCTCGGCCTTCATGAGCTCCTGCTGCGCCTTCTGGAGCTCCTCGAGCTTCTTGGCCTGCTCCTCGGCGGCGGCGGCCTCGCGCTGGGCCTGGACGATGGACTCCGCCTCGCGCAGCAGCCCGAAGATGGGGTGCTCGGCGTTGAGGGCCACCTCGCCCCCGGACAGGGAGATGTACTTGCGGTACAGGTCGATGGCCCGCTCCGGAGCGCCCTTGTTGCGGTGCAGCAGGACGCCGCGATTGAAGAAGACGGCGGCCATCTTCGGATCCAGCTTCTCCGCCTCGTCGTACTCCTGCATGGCCTTGTCGAGCTGACCCTGGCCCTTGTAGGCGAGGCCGAGGTTGAGGTGCGCGGCGGCGTTCTTGCTGTCGGCCTGGAGGATGCGGCGCAGGTGCTCCTCGGCGGCGGGGTAGTCCTCCGAGTCGAGCGAGAGCTGGGCCATCATCACGTGCGCGGGCACGTAGTCGGCGCGGGCCTCGATGGCGCGCTTGAACTCACTGCGCGCCTCGTCCTTCTTCTCCTCCTGCAGGAGGATGAGGCCGATGGTGTGGTGCAGCTCGGGATCGTTCTGGTCGATCTTCAGCGCGCGCAGGGCCACCAGCTTGGCCATGGCGAGCTGCTTGCGCTCCAGGTAGCTGCGCATCATCACCTTGTAGGCGGTGACGGACTGGGGCTCGCGCATGAGGGCGGCGCGCGAGAACTCCATGGCCTTCTCGTGGTCCCCGGTCTGCCGGTAGATCTCCGCCAGGCGGGCGCGGCTGTTGGCGTCGTCCGGGTACATCTTGAGGATGCCCTGGTAGATGGACACCGCGCCGGCGATGTCGCCCGCGTTCTGCGCCATCACCGCCAGGTTCTCGGAGGCCTGACGCAGCGTGGGCTTCTTCTTGAGGGCCGCCTGGTAGCGGGCGAGGGCCTCCTGCGAGTTGCCCTGGCGCTCGGCGAGGACACCCAGGTTGTACTCGGCCTCGGCGAGGTCCTGATCCGCGTCCAGCGCGGACTTGAACTTGCGCTCGAGCGACGGGTAGTCGAAGGCACCGGCCTTCTTCTGGGCCTCGAAGGCACCGAGCGCATCGTCGAAGAGGAGCTTGGCGCGGTTGGAGATGGGCGGCGGCTCGTTGGCCTTGGTGGCCGTGCCGGTCTTCCCACCCGAGGTGGTGCCAGTGCCGGTGGGACCGGTGGCCTTGGAGCCCGTGCAGCCCGCGGCGAACAGCGCCGCGAGCGCGGCCAGGAGGAGTGAGCGCGTCATGGGGGTGCGATTCATTAGAGGAAGTCCTCCGGCTCCTGGTCATCCTTGCCGGCCTTCTTGGGCGTGCCCTCCTTGGTGGGCGCGCTGGGGCCGTCGACCTGGGTCGCCGTCTGCTGCTGGAGCCGCTTGGCGAGGTCCGTCACGTCCTCGACCACCTCTTCGGTCTTGCCCTTGTCGTCCGTGGCCGCCTCGACGACGGGCGGCGGCACGCCCTGGATGGCGGTGAGCAGGTCCCCACCGATGGCCAGGTCACGACCCTTGGAGAGGGCCACCTTCTCCTCGACCATCGTCGGGAACTGGTCCGGGCGGTAGGTGTTGCGCAGCATCTTCAAGCTCTCGGCGGAGCAGTCGTTGAAGACGTCCAGCTCGCGGCTCTTGGCCACGGCGCTGGCGAACGTCTCGGCGGCGCTGTCCTTGAGGGGCTGGGCCTGGTTGTTGAACTCGTCGCGCAGGGCCATCTCCGTCTCCTCGTCGATGCCCGGGGGCATGGGAGCGTTGATGATCTTGTCGGCGAAGTTGTCGTAGGCCAGCGCGATGCGGTTGAGGGCGCAGATGGCGGGCTCGGCCGCGCCGATCTGCACCGTCTGCACGTACTTCTTCTCCACCACCGCGCGCGAGTCGTTCTTCTCCTTGATGGAGGCCTTGAGCTTGTCCGGGCTGGGCGGACGGCCCCAGGTGAGCTTCAGCCGCGCGTAGAACTGGTAGTCCTGCTCCACGCTGCGGTACTGGGCGCGGCCCACGGCCTCCAGCGCCGGCTTCTCCAGCGACTGCTGCAGACGGCGCGGCAGCTTCTCGTAGTAGTCGAGGATGCGGCTGTAGAGGCGCTCGGTGTCCTTGGCCTTGCGAACCTTGTTCTCGTAGATGTCGACGATGCGGCCCTCGGCCATGAGGAACTTGCTCGGGCTGCGCATGTAGAGGCGCTCGTACTCCTCGAGCTGGGCGATGGCCTTGTAGTAGTTCCCCGCCTTCTCGTGCAGGGTGATGATGGACAGGAGGATGTCCTCCGCGTCCTTCGCCTTGGGCCACAGCTGCAGGTAGTGCTCGCGCAGGGCGAGCGCCTGCTTGAACTGGGCGAGCCCCTCGCGGTAGGTGGCCGCGTTGAAGAGCGCCACCTGCGCCTTGGACTCCTCCCACTTCTGCGGCTGGCCCGGCTTGTCGGAGACGGGCGCGGGAGCGGCCTTGCCCTTCTTGCCACCGCGCGCGGGCGCCTTCTTGGCGACGAACGCCTTGCCACCCGACAGGCTGGCCTCGTAGCCGCGCACGTACTGCTCGTACACGTCCGCGGACTCGGCGAAGTCACCCACGGCCTCCAGGGCCTCCGCGTTGTTGTAGATGCACTCGGGCACGAAGCGCGACGCGGGGTACTGCTCGATGATGCGCTGGCGGACCTGGATGGCCTTATCCAGCATCTTCGCCTTGTAGTAGTCCACCGAGGCGTTGAAGAGCGCCACGTCGGCGATCTCCGTCTGGGGGAAGTCCGCCACGAAGGACAGGTAGGCCTCGGCCGCCTTGGCGAACTGGTTCTTCGCCTCGAGCTGGCTCACCAGCTTGAAGGCCGACTGCTCGATGACCTTGGACAGGTCCTCGCGGAACTTGCCGGTGGCGAGCTTCTCGTTGTTGTAGAAGCGGCGCGCCCACTCGTTCACCTTCGACCAGTCCTCGAGCAGGTTGTACGAGTCGAGGATGAGGTTGGCGGCGATCTCGCCCGCGCGCTCGCCGGACTCGAACTTGTAGTCCGGGCGGCCCAGGGCGATCTCGCTGAAGCGCAGCACCGCCTCGTCGAAGTGGTTGTGGCGGTAGTAGATGTTGGCCGCCTTGAAGGCGATCTCCACCTGCTTGTCGCCCTTGGGCACGTACTTGAGGTAGCGCTCGCAGGCCTCCAGCAGGTCCTTCTTGGCCTGGGGGATGGCGGCCTTCTTGCGGATGTCCTTGCTGACGTCGTCCTTGAAGACGCCCTTGGCCTCGGCGTCCTTCACCATCTCGTCATAGGCGAGCACGGCGTTGTACGCGGCGTTGTTGAGCCACTTGCCCGGCTTGCCCGGCTTGGGGGCGCCCTTGTCGTCCTTGGCCTCCAGCTGCTTCACGTCCTGCAGCACCACCAGCGTGTAGTTGGCGGCGGCCTTGTCGTACTTCTGCAGGTTGTCGTTGAGGAGCTCGGCCCAGAAGAAGCGCAGGTCGTACGCCTTGGGGCTCTCGGGGAAGAGCGTGAGGTAGTCCGAGTAGATCATGTCGGCGTAGCCGAACGTGGCCTCCTCGCGCGTCTTCTTCGCCTCGTTGTGCCAGGTGACGGCCAGGTTGGACAGGGTGCGCTCGGACAGGTCCTTGGCCTCCGCGAGCGCCTTCTTGTCCTTGTCCTCCTTGATGACGCCGGAGGACTCGACCTCCTTCATGATCTTCACGAGCCGGCGCACCTGCGTGACGGTGCGCTCCTTGTTGCCCATGCGAAGGACGATGTCGACGATGCGGCCCTGGAAGCCCGGGGCCTCGGGCGACAGCGGCTTCTCCTTGATGAGGGAGTTGTAGGTGATGGCCGCCTCGCGGTCCTTGCCATCGCCGTAGTACATGTTCGCCAGGGTCCGCATCATCGCGAAGCGGTCATCCGGGTTGGTGGCGACCTTGGAGAAGTCCTCGCGGGCGAGCATCACGTCGCCCTCGCGAGCGTAGGCGCGGACGTAGTCGGTGCGCGCCTCGCGCACCAGCGAGCTGCCCTTCTTGTTCTTGCCGCCGTCCTTCTCCACGGCCTGGGCGCCGGCCAGCTCGCCGTAGAGCACCACCGACTTCCACTTGTCCTTGGCGTTCGTGTAGTCGGCGAGGTTGAAGTAGCACCAGCCCTGCTTGTAGAGGGCGAAGGCGTACACCTGGCTCTCGGGGTACTCGGCGGCCTTCTTGTAGGCGGCGAGCGCCTTCTCCAGGTCCGCGTGCTTGCCCTTCGAGTTGTTGAAGTAGTACTCGCCGAAGGCCAGGTAGGCGTCGGGGATGTACTTGGACTTGGGGTGCTTCTCCACCAGCCGCTTGAAGGCCACCAGCGCCTTGCGGTCCTGGCCGTCCTCCATGAGGTAGGTGCCGAGGAAGAAGAGCACCTCGTCCGAGCGCTCGAAGTCCGGGTACTCCTGGACGATCTTCGTGTACTGCTCGAGCGCGAGCTTGCCGTACTGCTTCTGGCGCGTGAGGAGCTCGGCCTTGCCCGCCTTGGCGCGGTTCTGGGCCGCCGCGTCACCGCGGTTCATCGCCTCGATGAGCTCGTCGTCCTTCCGGTTCGCCTCGAAGAAGTAGAACTTCGACTCCTCCCAGTACAGCTCGCCCAGGCGGAAGAGCAGCGAGGGCTGCTCCTTCGGATCCGCCGAGAGGGAGATGATCTTCTTGAGCGACTCGATCTGCTCGCGGCGCTTGGAGGCGACCTGCCCCTCCACGCCCAGGCGGAACTGATCGTATTGGAGCGCGGGAGCGGTCTCCTGCTTCTCCTTCTTGCGGCTGATGTCGCCAGCGAGCGACTTGTCCACCACGGCAGTGGAGCTCTTCTTGCCGAGGTTGGCGTCGCGCGGCGCTTTCTTGTCCTGCGCGTTGGCGACGGAGGCCAGGAGCAGGAGGCTGAGGAGGAGCGTACGGCGCATGGGTTTCCTCTGCTGGATTCGGCCGACCGGGTTCCTTGCCTGCTCGGCAAGTGTCCGAGACTCTTCGGGAATTTCCATGTGGAAGGCTGCGCACTATGCGCGGTGCCCCACGGGTGGTCAACAAGCCCTTGGGGGCATGCCGGCCTGCTAGGACCCCCTTGGAAAGATTTCAGGTGGGCTGTGCGAAAAGCGTCATGCGGATTGCGATGTCAGCCCCTGCTGGTAAGGGAGACCTTGCGCCCGGCCGTCCGGTCGCCCACCTGGAGATGTAGCGAGACATGAGCCTCCTGCCCGAAAGCGCCAGCTTCGCCGAGCTGGTGCAGGACTACTTCCTCGCGATGCGCGGAAGTGGACTGATGCTGTCCGCGCTCGACGCGGAGCTTTTGACGTCCTGGGCCGAGCAGGGAGTTCCCTTCGAGGTGGTGGCGCGGGGGATTGCCCGCTCGGCGGAGAAGGCGCTGTGGGACGCGCGGCCGGGTGAGCCGGTGCTGCGCAGCCTCCGGGCGTGCCGCCGGCAGGTAGAGGCGGAGATCAAGAAGTACCGGGAGCGCTCGGCGGGCGCGGGCAGCGAGCCGGGCAGGCGGGTGGCCCGGACGCGCACCTGGGAGGAGACGCGGCACGCGCAGCTCAAGGCCTCGCTGGAGCGGCTGGCCGAGGTGGAGCCGGTGCTGGCCCCGCGCATCGGGCTGCTGATGGAGGCGGTGCTGCACGAGGTGCCCGCGGACTTCGCGGGGATGGAGGCGCAACAGATGCTGGTGGGCCTGTTGCTGCTGCGCGCCCTGCCCTTCCCCGAGCGGCGGGAGCTGTGGCGCACGGGGCGGGGAGAGGACCCGGACCAGCAGTACATGTCCCCGCGCGCGCGGCGGCTGTCCCGGCGCTTCCGGCTGCTGGCGGCGGTGCGCCGGCGGCTTGGGCTGATGGATTCCTAGAGAGAAGTCGACTGAACGCCCGTGTAGCAGGCTGACGAGCGTCAGGAGGCTCTGCTATGGCCCTCGGACATGGTCACGAAGGCGAGCGGCGAGGTGTGTGGCGAGTGTGGGGGGCGGACGTACGTCATCGAGCGGCGGGGAGACCGGGCGCACGCGCGGGTGTGCATGTGCTCGGCCCGGTGCATGCTGTGTGACGGGCGCGGGTATGCGTACGAGACGCGCGAGGAGACCTTCAGCGCGAAGGTCGGCCCCAAGCGCTACGAGGTGCTCGTGCCCTGCGTGTGCCAGCGGAGGGCGAAGCGGATCGACCACTTCAACGAGGTGGGGCTGCCCGGAGTGATGGCGCACACCTCCTTCGAGAACTACCGCTCCTTCAACGAGGCGCAGGATCGGGCGCGCGGCCTGGCGATGCACTTCGCCCACCACTACGACAAGGCCGGGGTGAACAAGGGCTTCATCCTGAGCGGCCCGGTGGGCACGGGAAAGACGCACCTGCTGACGGCCACGCTCAAGCACCTGGTGCTCGAGGTGGGGCTGGAGGCCCGGTACGTGGAGATCTCCCTGCTCTACGCCACCATCCGGCGCGGCTTCCAGGAGGGCAAGAGCGGCGGGGAGATCATCGGCCCGCTGTCGGATGTCGAGGTCCTGGCCATCGACGAGATGGGCAAGGGGCGCGGCAGCCAGTTCGAAATGGAGACGCTCGATGAGCTGATCGCCCGGCGCTACAACGCGGGGCGCACGACGCTCTTCGCGACGAACTACTCGCTGGAGCCGGAGCGCCGCGGCGCCCGCACCGCCGCGCCCACGGGCTACCGCACCACGGAGGACGCGAAGAGCGCGGCGCGCGAGGTGGAGCTGCTGCGCGAGCGCGTGGGTGAGCGCATCTACAGCCGCCTGTGCGAGATGTGCGGCTTCGTCGAGCTGCCGAAGGAGACGCCGGATCAGCGGCGCATGCGGCAGGAGCTCGACATCCGGCCAGGTCCTCCGCCCGGGGGCCCGCGCGGCATGGGGCGCTGACCCCCAAGAAGAGAACCAGGAAATCGGGAAAGATGTTAAAGTCCCGAGCGCATGCCCGACGGTCCCCCCTCCAAGGAGCTCGCATGCGCACGCATCCCCTCTTCGTGGCCTGTGCCGGTCTGAGCCTGCTGGCGGCTTGTGGCGATGATGTCCCGATGACGGCCGGGTCGGATGACCTGGCGGCCGTTGCGCAGGCGCTCGACGCGGCGGACAACTGGAACTACCCCAACGACAACTTCTTCCGCTGCGTCAGCCTGAAGAACGCCTCCGCGCCGCTGCGCCATGGGGACTTCAGCCCGATCAGCGCGACCGGCGGCTACCGCGTCTACAACTCCTGGAGCTACGACGGCGCCTACAACCTGGAGACGGGCTTCTGCCAGCCCGGACAGGTCCGCCTCGACGCGCATGAGCTGCTCCAGACGACCCAGGGCCGCGTCTACCTCCACAAGGGAGGCCAGGGTTACGCCCAGGGCCGCGTGCCCTATGGCCACCTGTGGATCGGCGACCTCCAGGCCGGCGTGACGCCTCAGCGTCCGGAGAGCGAGCCCCCGGAGAACGGCATCCCGAGCGCCATTCCCGGAACGAACTCATGGGACTCGACCCGCCGCAACGGCCGGGGCTGTACCCCCACGGGGACGTACAACTACCGGATGCACATCACCGCCCAGGGCACGCCCGAGGAGCTTCCCTCGACCTGGCAGTACAAGCCGAACCAGACGAGCTCCCGCTACAACAAGTACGCCGACGCGGGCGCCGAGCAGGCCGAGGGCACCGAGCACTACGCGTACCTGCTCTGGAGCTGGCTCCACAAGGGCGACGGCGTGACCACCAGCCCGGGTGGCGGCATGGTGCGTGCGCTCATCAAGGAGGGCCAGCCCTTCTACCGCTGCGGCGTGGAGAGCATCGACAGCATCGCCTACGCCCCCAACTCCAACACCGAGGTGGGGCGGGTCACCGCCATCTACGGCAAGACCCGTGCGTCCGAGGGTGGCCCGTGGGTGTACGGCTGGACCATCCACTCGCACCGGGCGAAGAAGGCCGACGGGACCTACGAGCCCCGGGTCTTCCACGTCACCACCTGCCCGAGCACGGGCTGCTGAGCCACGCGAGCATGGAGACGGAGACCCGCGTGACGGACGCGCGGGTCTCCATCGCGAGCGCGGCTCACGGCACGATGGCGCGAATCAGCGCGTTGCCCGAGTCCGCCACGTACAGCGTCCCGTCCGGGCCCACCGCGAGCCCCGCCGGCAGCACGAGACCCGCCTCTTCCCCGGGC
>NZ_DASVSO010000764.1:0-22797 GCF_036388035.1 Archangium sp. | reverse complement strand
GCGCGGGGCTGGAGCAGGCCTGGCGCCGCATCGAGTCCCTCGAGCGCCCGCTGCTGGAGTCCACCCTGGAGCGGCTGCGTGCCCACCCGCGCGTGCGGCTGTATGGCATCCCCGAGCCCAAGGGCCGCGCGGCCACCTTCTGCTTCAACGTGATGGGAGCCGCTCCGCGCGCGGTGGCCGAGCACCTCGCCCACCATGGCGTGGGCGTCGCCGCCGGCCACTACTACGCCACCCTGGCCATGCAGGCGCTCGGCCTCATGCCCGAGGGCGCGGTGCGCGTCTCGCTGCTGCACTACAACACGCCCGAGGACGTGGACCGGCTCTTCACCGCGCTGGACTCACTCCGCTGAGCGCGGCGGGAGCGGCACGAACCGCAGCCCGAAGGCCCAGGCCGGGAAGGCCGTGGAGGCGAAGCCCGCCCCCAACCCGTACAGGAGCTCATCGAGCGGAACGCCGAGCAGTCTGCCCTCCAGGAACAGGCTCGGCTTCCAGATGCGCTCGACGGCCTCCCCGGGCATGAGTGCCTCGAAGCCCAGGCACAGCCCGAAGTAGATGACCACCGTCACCCCCGAGCCCAGCAGGCTCGGGACCACCAGGTCCTGGCGCACCACCAGGACGGCCCCGGTGAGGGAGACCATCGCAACCACCGAGGCGTAGAGGATCGGAACCCCCACGCCGAGCAGCAGCACGGCCACCGCCAGCACCGCCACGAACGCGCCCACCACCCGCCTCCACGGCCGCGAGCTCGGGCCCAGGGACACCACCGTCCGGCGGAACGCCACGGCATGGGCGGTGGAAGCAAAGGCAGCGAGTCCGACGACGAGCAGCACGTCCTCGATGCCGAAGCCAATCCGATCCGCCAGGTCGAACAGGAACTTCGGCGCCCAGTACTCCGGGTAGAACAGCCACTCGGTGGTCGCGAAGGGGAGCGCCATCAGCGCCGCCCCGCGCATCAACCCGCGCAGGTCCGGGCGCAGGAACCAGATGAGGGCGCCCGGCACCAGGAAGAGAAGCGCCAGCACCAGATAGTCATGGGTCATGACACCCTCAGCGGGCCGCCAGTCCGAGCAGGGGAATCATGACCAGCGCCAGGGTGGCGGTGATGGCGGCCGCGACCCGGATCTGGATGAGCCGCGAGCCGGGCGGAGCGGGGCGGACCAGCACCACCGCGAGCGCCGCCACCGCCGGCACGAGCAGCCCCGCGCCCGCGCTCAGGCCCACGGCTCCCAGGCCGAACGGGGCCAGCGCCAGCGAGAGCCCGTTGAGCGCCACGATGACCCAGGCGGCCCGCTCGCCCCCCACCCGCGCCGGCAGCGTGTACTTGCCGCTCTCCCGGTCCGAGGGCTCATCAGGGAGCGAGGTGGCGATGGCACAGCCGAGGTGCGTGGGCAGCAGCAGCGCGAGGAGCGCCCAGGGAAAGCTCCCGAGCGCCCCGCCCTGCGCGACATATCCATAGAGCGGCAGCACCCCGGCGACGCCCACCATCTGCAGCAACTCCCCGCCTCCCCGGTAGGAGAGCCGCAGCGGCGGATAGCTGTAGGCCCACAGCAGCGCCAGCGCCGCCACCGCCAGGGGCACGAGCAGCAGAGTGCCCCGCGCCACCGCCAGCCCCGCCGACAGGGCCAGCAGCGCCCCCGCGCAGACGAGGGCGGCACGGCCGAGCGCTCGCGCCGGGAGCCGGCCCTCGACCAGCACGCGAGAGCCGCCGGAGAAGAGGGTGGGCGTCCGGTTGCGCCGGTCCGTCTCCTGGTCCGCCCAGTCATTGGCGTAGACGATGAAGAGCTGGTCGAGCAGCCCGAAGAGCTGGACTCCCACCAGCATCCCGAGGTCGAGCGCCCGGCCCTGCGTGCGCGCGGCGACGACCTGCCCGAGCAGCAGCGGGAGCGCGATGTACGACTGGGAGGGCAGCCGCGAGGCCTGGAGCCACGTCCGGAGCACCGTCAGCCCGTCCCTCACCGCGAGGACTCTCGCGAGAGCCCGAGTCGCTTCGCGGCCTCGGCCCGCAGGTCGGTGAAGGGCAGATCCCAACGGCGCTCGCCATCGAGCCGCCACGCCTTGACGGGGATGAGGTCCGCCTGGGCGAGCACCTGGTGCAGGTGCGCCTCCTCGCGGGGCTCGCGGCAGAAGGTGAAGGGGTTGCGGAACTCCTGGCCCTGGAGCTGCCCGTACTTGCTGTCGTTGCTGGCGATGAGCTCGAGGAGCTTCTCGCGCCGGGAGTCCAGGTAGTCGAAGAACGCCAGGTCGAAGGGGCCGATGCTCGCGCGCAGTGAGGGCTCTCGCGCCACCCAGCGGGCCCAGTCGTAGCCGTAGAGGAAGTCGTGCGCGTAGCGGAAGCGCAGCTGCGACTTGTTGCCAAAGCCGCGGCACAGCACCACCACCCGGCGGGCGAAGCCGTCGATCTCCTCCGGCCCTCCCGCGTTCCACATGCGGCACGCCAGGTGGTCCAGGTCCCAGAAGACGTTGTCGGGGAAGTCCTCCGCGAGCGTCCGGACCATCTCGCAGAAGCCTCGGACGAAGGCACGCACCCGCGCCACCTCGCCGCGGTCGCCCACCACCCGCCCCACCAGCTCGACGGGCGGGAGCGCGTAGCGTCGGGTGGAGTCGAGCGAGGCGCCCTCTCGCAGCAGGGGCTCCAGACACTCGAGTTCGGAACGGATGTCCTCTGGCAGCCCCCTCACCATGAGCCTCCCAACCCGGCGACGAGCACCAGGCCCGACAGCGCCACCGTGCCCCACCAGATGGCGCGGTGCAGCTCCGCCTTGTACGCCGACTGCGCGCCGAACGCATTCGTCACGGCGGCCGGGCTCCTCCGCACGCCTCGCACGCCGAAGAACGCCGTCAGCAACGCGGCCGGCACCACCGCCCAGCCAGGAGGCACGTCCCCGGACAACCCGCCCACCCCGAGCCAGAGGAGCACCCCGAGGCCCAGCAGCGCCTCCGCGCACCTGCGGGCCACCGCGTTGCCCAGGAGCGTGGTGAAGGTGCGCTTGCCCCCGGCCCGGTCGCTCTCCTCGTCGGACAGCCCGCTGGCCAGGGCGCTCGACAGCGCCAGCGCGAGCAGGCCCGGCGCCAGCGCCCTCAGCCACGCGGGAGCCCAGGCCCCGCACTGGGCGTAGGCATGCAGCGCGGGGAGCACGCCGCCCACGCCCACCATCTCCAGCACTTCCCCTCCACCCCGGTAGTTGAGCCGCAGGGGCGGCAGCGTGTAGGCCACGAAGACGAGCAGCCCGAGCGCCGCGAGGGGCAGCAGCAGCGGGCGATCCAGGACGACACCGGCCCCCCACGCCACCCCCAGCGCCACGGCACCGGCCCCCAGGCCCGCGGCGAGCAGGGCGCCTCCGGGAAGGAGGCCGTCGGGGATCGTCTTCGGCGAGCAGCCCTGGGGGAACATGCGGCGCTTGAGGACATCCACCTCGCGATCGCCCCAGTCGTTGAGCAGCACGATGAAGGCGACGTCCGCGCTCATCCACAGCACGCCGAAGACGAGCGCTCCCACGGACACCTGACTCGCGCTGGCCGCGCCCACGGCCTGACCGAACAGGGCCGGGACGAACACCTTCGGCCAGCTCGCCGGCTTGAGGGCATACCACCACCGCCCCGCGGGACTCATCGACTCGACGTGCACGACCCAGGCCTCCCCGTCGACGGCTCATAGCGACAGGGACTCAGCGGGGCAACTCCTCAACGCGCCAGCCCGCTCGCGGATGTCCACCGGGACGGAGTCCGCGCGGGCCTACCTGCCACGTCGGGTGGGCAGAACCCTCCCGCCCTGGTGCCAGCCTCAGCGCGTGAGCGCGGAGGCGATGACGTTGAGCACCTTGAGCTGGGACGGGGACAGGTTGCGCAGCGAGCGCGCCAGCTTGCGCAGGTCCGGGGAGCGCTCCTCGCGGGGCGGCAGCGAGTCCACCCAGGCCGTCACCTCCGAGTGACTCAGGCTCAACAGCGTGTCCGAGGGAATCTTCAGGACGATGCTCAGTCGGCGCAGCGTCGGGACGCTGGGCATCATCCCCCCGCGCTCGATGCGGCCATAGACCCCTGGGGCGAGGCCCACCTTCTCGGCCGCCTCCGCCTGTGTGAGACCCGCGCGCAACCGGGCGGCACGCGCCGCCGCCCCCAGGGCCAGGGCCAGCTTGTCGTCCATACGCTGCTGCGAGCTTGGGGGAGGAGTGCGTTTCAATGCCATGGCGCCTGACGTCAAAAGAGACGTTGGAGGACATTACCCGAGAGGCCAACCCGCGCCTAGGGACTTGCGGAATCTTGTCCGCCCCCCGAGAGCCGCCGCCCTGGTCCCTCGGGTGGCAGGGGAGTGCTCGGGTGAGCAGGCGCCTCCTGCGGCGCCAGAGCCCGCGTGACCACGTTCCGGGTCAGAGGTTTGCCTTCCAGGAGACGCGACGATGGACGCAAGACTGAAGACCCGACTCGTGCTCGCGGGGCTGCTCGCCGGCTCCCTGGCGCTGGGCACCGGGTGCAAGCGCGCGGACGCCGAGGCACGCGCGCAGGACATCCTGCAGCAGCAACAGCAGGAGGACGAGACAGCCAACGAGAACACCGGGACGACCCTCGACGAGACCCAGCGACGCAATGAGGGCCAGGGCACGTTCGAGGAGCCCGGTACCGGTGGCGCGGGGGACGCGGGCACCGCGCCACGGCAGGGGGAGACCCTCGAGGAGCCCGGCACGGGTGGCACCCTCGACGATCCCTTCGACCAGCGCGGCACCGGTGGCGCCGGGAGCGAGGGCACCCTGGACGAGCCCGGCACGGGGACGGGCGGCGCGGGCGACACCTGGAACGAGGAGCTGCGCGACGAGGACGAGGGCGTCCTCCAGCCGAATGTGAATGACGAGGGCCTCGACACCCAGGACCCGACGGTAGAGCCCGGCTCGAACGCCCAGCAGGGCCGGGGCGACCAGCCCGAGGACTAACCGGCGCCCGCCGGACGCCTCCTGGACTCGGCCGTGCCCGCGCCGGAGCCAGGGGGCAAGACGATTTGAAGGATGCGCTCGCGCCGGCGCCGGGCCATGTCCTGCCGGCGCTCGAGCGCGGTCCGCTCCTGGCGGGCCGCGCGCGGCGCGGTGCCGGCCCGGGACGCGAGCGATACGAGCCGCTCCTCGATGGCCAGCAGCTCCTCGTCGAGGAGCACGGGCTGGATGTGGCGCGCCACCTGGCTCCGACCCCGCGCGACGTAGTGGTTGTTCTCGATCCACACCGGGAGGACGGACAGGCCCTCCAGGGCCACGGGCGCGCCCGGCAGGGGACGCACGAGCGAGAGGCGCAGCAGCAGGGAGTCCCGCTTCTTGCCGCTGTCCTCCGACTGCTGGCCGTGGATGTAGTGCCGATCCTGGTTGGCGATGAGGTTGCCCAGCGAGAAGGCGATGAGCGTGTCTCGCCCGGAGGAGGTGCGGTAGGACTCGATGGGCTGCAGCACGTGGGGGTGGTGGCCGATGATGGCGAGCGCGCCGGCCTCGAGCAGGGCGCGGGCCAGCTTGCGGTCCTCGGGGTGCGGCGTGTGCGAGTACTCGGTGCCCCAGTGGATGGCGACGATGAGCGCGTCGCAGCGCCGGGCCGCGGCGCGGACCAGTTCCACGGCCGACGCGGGGGCCAGCCAGCTCCCGCTCGCCTTGGGGACATAGGGCACGTAGGCGACGTGGGGCGAGGTGTCCGGCTCGGCCGGGTTGTGGGCGCCGTTCAACCAGCGGGTGAAGGACAGGAAGCCGATGCGCATCCCGTGCTTCTCGACGATGAGGGGCTCCCACGCGGCGGCCTCGGAGGGGCCCGAGCCAACCCCCCGGAGGCCGGCCTCGGCCACGTGCTTCCACGTCGGGGCGATGCCGGCGCGGCGCTGGTCGAAGGCATGGTTGTTGGCCATCGAGACGACGTCCACCCCGGCGGCGGCCAGCGCGCGCAGCATGGCGGGCGGCGCGTCGAAGACGAGGGGCCCGGTGCGAGCGCGCGGGTCTCCACTGATGGGCGTCTCCAGGTTCACCATGGCGACGTCGGCGGTGCGCAGCGCGTCGGCGATGGGCCCGAAGACATGGTCCCAGCCCTCGTTGTTGAGCGACCGGGCGGGGCCCGCGTCACCCGAGCCGTGGCGCGCATGGTCGGCCGCGGCCTCCTTCACCTCGCCGTGGGGGATGACGTCCCCACCGAAGACGAGCTCCACGCGGGCGGGCGTGGTTCCACACAGCAGGGGCACGAGCAGGAGCGCCGGGGAGAACACGCTCCCAGGCTAGCCGAGCAGACGGTCGAGAGGACAGGTCCCCCCCTCTTCCCGGGGTCGCCGCGGCTGTCGCTCTGGCCCCAGGTGCCCCTGAGGAGAGGTCAGTAGCTGAAACGCACGGGCGGCTCGGGTATCTGTGGGGGCATGTCCCATCGACTGATGTCCCTCACCGTGGCGGCCCTCCTGCTGGGTACGGCCGCCGCTTCCGCGGAGCGTGCGATGTCCTTCTTCGAGCTGCAGTCCAAGCGACTCAATGGCCAGGCCGTGAACCTCTCCGAGTACAAGGGCAAGGTGGTGCTGGTGGTGAACACCGCCTCCGAGTGCGGCTACACGCCCCAGTACGCAGGGCTGGAGAAGCTCTGGGGTGAATACAAGGACAAGGGCGTGGTGGTGCTGGGCATCCCCTCCAACGACTTTGGTGGCCAGGAGCCCGGCAGCTCCGAGCAGATCGCCCGCTTCTGTGAGACCCGCTTCAAGGTCACCTTCCCCCTGCTGGAGAAGGTGAAGACGAAGGGCGAGGGCCAGTCGCCCATCTATGAGTTCCTCTCGCGCAAGCACGGCGCGCCGAAGTGGAACTTCCACAAGTACGTGGTGGGCAAGGACGGCCAGGTGCGCGCCGCGTTCCCCAGCTCGGTGACGCCGGAGAGCACCGAGCTCAAGACCACGCTCGACAAGGCGCTGGCCGAGTAGCGCAGGTGTCTCCGGGGCGCTCGGCCCCCTGGCTTGAACCCGTGGCGGCGGTATCCACGACCTCCGCCACGCCAGCCATGCCATCTTGAGCCGAGCATGCGCACTCCGCCTTTCGCACGATGGCTCCCGCTGCTCGGCGTGCTGCTGGCCGCTTGTGCCACTTCAACGCCCGTTCTTCGGGAGGATGACGAAGCGCCCGAGGTCGTGGCCTCGTGGGAGGAGGCCCGAGCGGACCCGAGCTGCGTGGTGCCCTTGTGTGACGAGGAGCGCTGCGCCCTCTGGCGCTGTCAGGACCTCGTGGAGGAGGTGGACGCCCCCTCCGTGGTGCTGGCGCGTGGGCCCATGCCAGCGGTGGGCCTTCGCCCTCCCCTGGTGGGCAACCCCAGTCGCTGGTGGGCACCTCCCCTGGCCGCGCCCACCAACGCGGAACCCGTCTTCGAAATCCCCTGGCACCACTGGAAGATGCGCGAGCAGCTCGCGCAGCAGCGGAAACACCCGCTCAGGTGCATGCTCCCGCCTGAGCCTCTGGAGAAGCACCACATCTTCCCGCAGCAGGAAGACCTGGCCAAGTGGTTCGAGCGCAAGCACATCGACATTCATGCCTTCACGGTCAGCCTCCCCAGGAGCTTCCACCGGTGGCTGCACAGCGGTGGCCCCGAAGGAGGCCAATGGAATGAGGCCTGGCGGCAGTTTCAGGAGAAGAACCGCGGAGCCTCCACAGAGGAGATCTGGCAATTCGCCTTCGAACTCATGTTTCAGTTCCGCGTGAATGGTCCGTTCGTGCCCTATTACTGCGAGGGGTGAGCCCAGGAGCCACGGATGCAGTATTTCAGAATCAGAAAAGACAGAGCCTCTGGCTACACGAGTGCGATTGACGCCGCACACAAGTGGGGGCTTCCCGGTGTCATCGCGTGCCCTGCCTGCAAGGCCACCTGGAGTGACAACTCCAGAGCCTACCCCTCCGTGGACCTCAACCCGGTGGCCTCATTGGCCGACTTCGAGAAAGCCCGGGCCGAGCCCATCGAGGAGTATGAAAGGTTGTGCGAGCTGGTACGCCCCTTCCTGCCACTGGGAGCCCTGCTGGAGCCCGGTGCGGGTTTTGGCCCACTCGTGGGCAAGGCCCAGGGCCGCTTCGGGCCACTCGTCCTATCGCCCTCGCCCTGGTGGCCACTGGTGCAGCGCGAGGCTCTCGAGAAGCTCCAAGCCGAGGACCTGAGCGGCCTCAAGGGCTGCCGTACCGAGCTTCGCTTCCGCCAGCGCAACTCGCCCGAGTTGCTCGAACTGGAGCTCCTCCCCGTGGGCCGTGCACACCCGGATTGTCTGCCCCCCAACCGCAAACCACCCTGCCTCCGCTGTGGCCGTTTTGGCCTCACCCTGCCCGATGACCTCCTGCTGGATGCCGGCACCCTTCCCAGCCACCTGGACGTCTTCCGGTTGGAGGACTTCTCCGTCATCGTCTGCACCGAGCGCTTCGTCGAAGCCTGCCAGCGTCTGGGGCTCGATGGCGTTGCCTTCCACCCGCTGCCCACGCGGTAACCGGGGATAGCCTCCCGACCCTCGCCTTCCTCCGCCACACGTCCCGTGTGGCCAGGGAGCCACAGCCCACGGCGCTCCCCAGTCCTTCCGAGCACTTACCGCGCTGAAGGACCCTGGCCCGCCGGCTGCAATGACACGGCTCGCACCCGTCCAGTCCGAGGAATCCCATGCGAGCCGCACTCGCCGCGCTCATCGTCTGTCTTCTGTCCGTCCCCGCCTCCGCGCAGGAGCCGGAGTCCCCCGAGACGTCCTGCCCCACTCCCGCCTCGCCCCTCAGCTCCGGAGCCATCACCCAGGGCACGCTGGTGGCCAGGCTCCGCGGCCACGCCTCCGCGCGCGGCTGCCCCGACGCCCAGCCCCAGCAGTTCAGCCTGAAGCACACCGAGGTGGACGCCGAGGTGAGTGGCTTCCTCGCCAGCGTCACCGTCACCCAGGTCTTCTCCAACCCCTACGCTGAGCCGCTCGAGGCCCTCTACGTCTTCCCGCTCCCGGAGAAGGCGGCGGTGGACGCCATGGAGCTCGTCATCGGCCAGCGTGTCATCCGCGGTGTCATCCAGACACGCGAGCAGGCACGTGACACCTACGAGCGCGCCCGCGCCGAGGGGAAGACGGCCGCGCTGCTCGACCAGGAGCGCCCCAGCCTCTTCACCCAGTCCGTCGCCAACATCCTCCCGGGTGAGGAGATTCGCGTGCGCATCCACTACGTGGAGCGGCTCGTCTACGAGAGCGGCCGGTACAGCTTCAACTTCCCCATGACGGTGGGCCCGCGCTACATCGGCGGCGAGCCCGTGGACTTCCGCCAGGGCGAGGGCACCGCGCCGGACACCACCACCGTCCCCGACGCGAGCCGCATCACCCCGCCGGTGCTGCCTCCCGACGTCCGCAGCGGCCGCGACATCCGCCTCACCCTGCGCCTGGACGCGGGCCTGCCCGTGCATGAGCTGCGCTCCACCTCGCACCAGGTGACGGTGACGCGCGAGGGCCGGAGCCGCGCCCGCGTGGAGCTGGCCTCGAGTGACCGCATCCCCAACAAGACCTTCACCCTGGAGTACCTCGTGGCCGACGCCCTCATCCGCCCGGCCGTGCTGGTGCACCGCGAGCCCGGCGCCGAGGAGGGCTACTTCCTGGTGCTGCTCAACCCGCAGCTCGAGCCCAAGCAGGAGGAGGTGGTGCCGCGCGAGCTGTACCTGGTGCTGGACACCTCGTGCTCGCAGTCCGGCCAGCCCATCGAGAAGTCCAAGGCCGTCACCGCCGAGGTGCTGCGCCACCTGCACCCCGAGGACACCTTCCAGGTGCTCAACTTCGACACGCAGGTGACGAAGTTCGCCCCCACCGCCGTGCCGGCCTCGCCGGAGAACGTGGCGAAGGCCCTGCCCTACGTCGCCAACTTCTGGGGCGGCGGTGGCACGGACGTGCGCGTGGCGGCCCAGGAGGCCATGGTGCCCGCCAACGACCCGGCCCGCCTGCGCATGGTGCTGTTCATGACGGACGGCTTCATCGGCAATGACGACCAGGTGCTCGGCACCCTCCAGCAGCACCTGCGCGAGGAGACGCGCGTCTTCAGCGTGGGCGTGGGCAACGACGTCAACCGCTACCTCGTCACCAAGATGGGCGAGGTGGGCCGTGGTGCCTCCACCTTCGTCAACCTCAACCGCCCCGAGGACGAGGTGGCCCGTGAGTTCGAGTCGCGCATCCGGGGCCCGGTGCTGACCTCGGTGCGCGTGGACACGGACGGGATGCCGGTGTCGGACGTCTACCCGCGGGTGGTGTCGGACCTCTTCAGTGGCCAGCCGCTGTTCCTCATCGGCAAGTTCCACGGCACGGGCGAGGGCCTGCTGCGCATCACCGGCCGCGTGCGTGGGCAGGAGCGCCGCTTCGAGGTGCCCCTCACCTTCCCCACGTCGGCACCGGAGCACTCGGCCCTGCGCAGCCTGTGGGCGCGCCAGCGCATCGAGGAGCTGACCGTGGAGAACTATCGGGGTGAGAAGCCCGAGGTCGTCCAGGCCATCACCGCCACGGCGCTCCAGTACGGGCTGATGAGCAAGTACACCTCCTTCGTCGCGGTGGAAGAGGTGGCGCGCACGCAGCCGGGAGGCGACTCGGTGCGCGAGCTGGTGCCGGTGGAGCTGCCCGCGGGCACCTCGTACGCGGCCGTCTCGGGCGAGCTGAGCCGTGAGGAGATTCCGCCCGGGGACCCGATCATCTCCGTGATGGCCCCGAGGAACGCGCGCCGGGTGACGGCCTACTTCCCCTTCGGCCTGGTGAAGCCACTCACCTTCGACACGGTGTCCGGCTACTGGAAGGGCCGCTTCCTCGTGCCGCTCTGGGTGGAGGACGGGTACTACGACGTGCTGGTGGCCGTGGAGATGAAGGACGGCACGGTACGTCGGCGCGAGGTGCGCTACCGGCTGGACTCCAAGGGCAACGACTTCGAGGTGACGCTGTCCACGCGGGTGCTGGCGCCGGGCCAGACGCTGCGGCTGGAGGTGGACGCGGTGGAGGCCACCAAGGAGGTGAGCGTCTACGGGGAGCTCTTCGGGGACGAGCAGCTCCCCCTGGAGACGCGCGAGGGCCTGCGCTTCACCCGGGAGCTGGTGGTGCCCGCCGGCACCGAGCCCGGGGAGTACGAGCTGGTGCTCGTGGCCCGGGACGCGGCGGGCAACCGCTTCGAGCGCCGCGAGAAGGTGCGCGTCGCCCTCACCGTCGCGGAGTAGGTGCTGCCACCGGGCCACACCAGGCGTTGGCCCGCGCTTCGCAAGTGAACCGAGCAGGGAGGCGCGCACCGCCTCCCCATCGAGGACCCGCCCCATGCTGCTCTCCACGCTGACCGCCGCCCTGCTCTCCGCCACCGTCACCAACACCGAGACGGTGCATGACCTCGCCGCGTACAACGGCCACGTGGTGGCCTGCACCGAGGGCGGGCTGGAGCTCTTCACCCGCTCGGGCCGCCCGGTGCGCACGCTGACGGTGGAGGACGGCCTGCCGAGCCACTTCTGCCGCGCGCTGGAGGTGGCGGGTGACCGCCTCTTCGCGGCCACGGACGAGGGCGTGGTGGCAGTGGACGACCGCTGGCGGGTGGAGCCGGTGGTGGGGGCGAAGTGGCACGCGCTGCCCACGGCGAGCGGGATGAACGCGGAGACCTACCGCGCGGCGCTCGGGTGGCTCTCCGAGCGGCTGCCCGCGGGCCCCACGTACACGGCCTTCACGGAGAGCTACCTCGGCACGGCGGACGGGCGGGTGCTGGCACCTGGCTCGGGACGCACGTGGACGGTGCCGGGGCCCGTGCTGCTGCTGGAGGAGTCGGGCGACACGCTGCGGGTGGGCACTACCGAGGGTGCCTTCACCCTGGGCCCGAGCGGGCTCGTGTCGCTGCCGGTGCCCGTGGGGCCGCTCGCCTATGCACGCGGCCCGGAGGGCGAGACCCGGGTGCTCGGCGGCGAAGGCGAGGCCCGACGCTGGGGCGCGAGCACGGGTGAGGCCCAGGCGCTGCCCCAGGCCGTGACGAGCACGCTCGAGGTGGAGGGAGCGGCCTGGGTGGGCACGCGCGGCCAGGGTGCCTTCCGGCAGCAGGGCACACAGTGGAAGCGGGTGACGCCCACGGGCCAGCTCTGCGGCAACCACATCACCGCGCTGGCCCGCCACCAGGGGCGGCGGGTGGTGGGCACCTTCGACCGGGGCGTGTGCTGGGAGCTGCCCGATGGACGGTGGCGGACGTTCCGCACGCCGAACCTCCCGAGCAACCACGTGCTCGGCCTGGCCAGTGATGGGAAGAACCTCTACGTGGCCACCATGTACGGGCTCGGCCTCCACGACGGCAAGGCGTGGACCCAGATGGCGTACGGGGGCCGCAACCCGGTGGCGCTCGGAAAGCTGTCGGTGCTGGCGGCGGTGGCGAAGACCGAGGAAGGCCTCGCCCTGCTGGATGGACGCGGCGCCTCCTTCGTGAAGCCCGGGAGCCAGCCGCTCGAGCTGGTGAAGCGGCTGGCGCTGCCGGAGGGTTGGAGCAGCCACGTCTCGGGGGCGGATGGCGCCGGGCGCTTCCTCTGGGTCACCAGCGAGGACCGGGGCCTCCTGCGCTGGGACGGCACGGAGTGGAAGCGCTTCCACGACGGGAAGGACCTCACGGACAACTGGGTGACGGCGCTCGCGGCGGATGCGGAGGGCCGCGCGGTGGCGGGCACGTGCCAGGACGGCTTCAGCTACTTCGATGGCGAGCGCTGGACGCGGGTGCGTGACGCGGAGGGCCTGCCGAGCCGCTATGTGGTGTCCACGGCGCTGGTGCCGGGCGGCGCGCTGGTGGGGACGCTGCTGGGCGCGGTGCACTACGACGCGACGAGCGGCACCGTGCACCCGCTGCCCCGGCTCGCGGACCCGCGCGTGTATTCCATCCTCGTGGAGGGAGACACCGTCCTCTTCGGCACCGAGGGCGGCCTCTCGCAACGGGCCTGGAGTGCCCCCGTCCCCCTCACCCGGCGCTGAAGCCGGCTCCCAGGTGCCGTCTTCTCCTGCACCGTCGGGGCGTGCCACACTGCACCGAGCCCCCATGCAACTGAGCCACGCGCAGGCGCTGCTGGACTCCTCCTTCCTCGGAGTGGAGGAGGGCGCCGCCCGGATGTACGAGCCCGACGATGAGCGCTTCGACAAGCGCCTGAGCGCGGTGTGGCTCGAGTACCGCTGGTACGTCCACGAGCGGGGCCTCGCGGAAGTCTTCGTGAAGTGGAAGCGGGTGGGGAAGGAGGCCTGCGCGCGGGAGGACGTGTCCGTGCTGCGCCTCCACCTGCTCGGGCACTCGGCCGCGCTCGCCGAGCGGGCGCAGCGGGTGCTCGCGGCGGGCACGCCCACCACGGGGCGACTGCTGGAGCTGTTCGGCTCGGACGGGGTGAAGCGCGAGAGCAGCACCGCCGGGCCCACCCACATCACCGTGGAGCACTGGCCTCTCCCGGCGCCCCAGCCGCTGCTGCCGGAGGAGACCTTCCAGGGGCTCTCCTCGGTGCTGGTGGACCCCACGGCCACCTTCGAGGACCGGCACGAGGCGGTGGACCGGCTGTGCCGGGAGCGCAGCCCGCGCGTGGTGGACACGCTGCTCGCCGCGCTGGAGGTGGGGCCCTCGCTGTCCGCCCTGCGCCGGCTGTCCGAGTGGGGCGTGCCCGGTGCCCTGCCCCACGTGGAGCGGGCGCTCGCGGCGGTGGCGCCGGACAACCCCGCGGATCTCTGGGCGCTCACCGCTTTACAACGGCGACTGCAAGCCTGGGGACGTGCGCTCTAGGGTGGTAAGGAAGGCGCATGCGAATCCTTCACACCATGCTGCGCGTTGGCGACCTGGAGAAGTCGCTCGACTTCTACACCCGCGTCATTGGAATGAAGCTGCTGCGCCGGCACGAGTACCCGGACGGCAAGTTCACCCTGGCCTTCGTGGGCTTCGGCCCCGAGGACACCCACCCGGCCCTGGAGCTCACCTACAACTGGGGCACCTCCAAGTACGAGCTGGGCAACGCCTACGGCCACATCGCCCTCGGCGTGCAGGACATCCACGCCACCTGCGACGCCATCCGCAAGGCTGGTGGCAAGGTGGTGCGCGAGCCGGGCCCCATGAAGCACGGCACCACCGTCATCGCCTTCATCGAGGACCCGGACGGCTACAAGGTGGAGCTCATCCAGCAGGGCGCCTGAGCCCTCCGGCAGCCGCCGCTCCAGCCGTCAGTGTCCATACGTCGGCGGCTCCCGATCCTCGGGGGAGCGGGGCAGGCTCGGTTGCGCACCCGTCGACGGCGCGCGCGCCCTCGAGTCCTGCTCCGGAAGCCCGACGGGCCGCACCAGCCACTGGACCTTCACCCGGCCCTGCCGCTTGCGCCGGGCCGCCTCCACGTCACCGAGCTCGAGCCCGTTCAGCCACCACTCCAGCGCCTGCTCTGGCTCGGAGAACCCGCGCGCGCGGTAGAGCTGCATCTCATCCGCATACCGCTTCCGCTCCGCGGCCGAGGCATCCTGATTCACGAGGAGCTCCACCGCCAGGAGCGAGACATCTCCGAGCCCCTGGCACTGCCTGAAGCTCGAGATGAGCAGTTGCAGGAAGTCCTCGCCCACCCCCGAGCCCCACAGTCCCGGCGGCACGTAGAACTCGCTGGAGCTCCATGCCACCACCCGCATGTCCGAAGCCCCCCGCGTGCTCCACACCAGGGGCTGCTGCTGGGCGTCCTGGGTGCGGACGAGGACCTGGGCCGACTGGATGTGGAAATGCGGGCGATCTCCGTAGGGCATGTCGAGCAGGTACGAGACGCGCCGCTCCTGCCCTGGCTTGGGTTTCCTGCCCCCCTGGCGATTCCAGCAGGCGCTGGCGAACCCCTCCTGCTCGTCCGGGCGGTCCGAGAGCCTCCCGAGGGCTTCGTTCTCCAGGCCAGTCAGGCTGAAGTGCCGCTCCAGGAAGCGCGTGAAGCGCAGCGGATAGAGCGTCTTCAACAGAGGCCACCACATGCGGAACATCGGCGAGTAGGCCCAGCGCGCGAAGTAGTTGATGATTCCCAGGTAGGCGGGGTGGTTGTAGCGGGCCTCGAGGTTCTCGGAGATGAACACCTCCTCCATGAAGAGGAGCGCGCGCCGGATCATCTGAAGCGAGCTGGACAGCTCGCGGGTGCTCAGGGCGGTCCCCAGCGCCTCGGAGCCATTGCCGGTCTCCCGGGCACTGCGCGCGAGCCCGCGCTTGAGCAACCCTCGCCGCGGCTCCGGCTGGCCCTGCTGCTGCTTCTTCTTCGCCTGCAGGTCCAGCTCGGGGATCTCCTTGAAGACCTCGCGGAGCAGCCGCTGGCTGCTCGCCCGCTGGAGCAGCAGGTCCAGCTCGGAGGCACGCGACACCAGACGCGAGAAGCGCTCCTCGAAGCCGACGGGCGTGGGCAGCCACTCGTAACGGGCATCCGCGAAGAGCTTCGCGCGCTTCTCCAGGCCCCGTGTCCCTTCGGCCGGCAGCACGGAACGGAACGCCGCGAGCGCGGCATGCTCGCCGAGCCGGCGGTACGACTCCCACTGCGCCTCGTCGTAGAACTGGTCCCCCGTCGTCTCATGGGGAAAGGCCTTGTTGCGCACCTTGTACTGCAGGATGTCGGCGGGCTCGTTGCCCACCAGGGTGGGCTTGAACAACAGCAGCACCCCGACGTCGCCCCCCTCGTATTCGATGTCCCCGGCCACCATCGGCTGCCGCGCCCGCCCATCGGGCCCAGGACGCAGCGGCGACAGGTCGATGCGGATCTCCGCGCCAAAGTCCTCACGCACGCGCCTCACGGCATTGGCGAAGTCGTCGAACGAGGCGTCCGAGTCCATGCCGCAGTCGGACAGGACGATGTAGCGGCAGCGACGGCGGATCAGCTCGTAGAACGCCAGGTTCTCGAAATGGCCACCATCCGAGAGGAGCACATCCCTGCCATGGGCTCGCGACAGCCCGAGCAGCTCCTTGTAGAGGGGCAGGCCTCCGCACACCGAGGTGAGGAGCTTCTCGAGCCAGTTCCTCGGAGTCTGGGTGGGGTGAGGCCACCACAGCCCCAGGCGGAGATTGAACGCCGTCATCAGGAAGGTGACGGCCGGTCCCAGCTTCATGGACATGCTGCCCATGTGGGAATTGAAGGCGGCGCCGGAGGCGGTCATCGCGGCGGCCAGGGTCGGCACGCGGCGCACCTCCGGCGGGAACCGGCGCCAGGTGGACCAGCTGTGCCCCACGGAGAACCCCACGGGCGAGAGCACCGCGCTCTCGGCGCCCCGGTAGAGGTTGGCCATGGGGTCCTCGGAGGACAGGTCATTGGCGGCGCAGCAGATGAGGTGGAGCGGCCCGGCGCCCGGCCGCAGCTCGTCGAGCTCGACGTCGTCCTCCGCGTGCGGCTCCGACTGTCCGGGCCCCTTGCCATGCGCCGCGCCGAGGAAGGCCCGAGCGAGCCGGGTCCGGTAGAAGGCGTGCAGCCCGACGGTGTTGGGCTCGAAGAGCACCAACGTGAGCAGGGTGATGGCGGCCGCCGCGATGAAGAGGTGGAGCAGCCCCCCCTGCCGGTCCACCTCGATGACCAGGAGCATCATCCCGAGCACGAGCAGGATGAGCGTCACGTATGCCAGGAGCTGGGGAATCAGGGGCTTGAGCTGCTCCTTCACCCCGGGGCTGCTCGGCTTGTTCGTCTGCCGACCGAAGAGCTGCTGCGCTCGGGCGAACAGGGCCATGAGCACCGCCACGACACTCGCGAACCACTTGCCCGTCCCATCCAGCGCCGTCACCTCGCTCCACATCTTCCCCGTGAGCCAGAACACGGCGAGGACCGCCCAGACGGCCGCCAGCAGCAACAACCGGCTGGTGATGCGTTCGGTCAGGGCCATCACCAGTTGCTGGCGTGTCACCCCGCGCACCCGCGAGAACCCCCAGCGGAGCAGAACGAGGCTCAAGGCCGCCCCCCCCCAGGCCAGGGACGGGGTGAACACCTGGGAGGGTATGGAGCGCGTGTCATCCGCGGGCGTGAGCCATCCCCACAAGGCCAGCACGATGCCCGAGGCGAGCACCACGGCGATGATGGAATAGACGGGGCGCGTCCCCTTCCTCGGCGCCTGCACATCCTCCCCGAGCGACTGGCTGTCACTCGCCTTCTGCCTCGCCCTCACCACCTCCCGCCACATGTGGCTCTCGAAGATGACGAGTGCCACGAGCGTCCCCAGGAACATCGTGGCGAGCGAGACGGTCGGCCCCGCCGGCCACCCCGCCCACAGTGGGTAGCCGGAGAGCAAGAGCCAGGAGAGCCCGACCCAGGCCAGGAGCACCAGCAGGATGAACGAGAGCGTCGCGAGGAGCGCGGGAATGGCCGCGGACAGGACGGCGACGAGCATCCGCCCCGTGTCGACGCTCAGCAGGCCCAACTGGGGACTCAGGAAGTTGCTGAACTCGCGCAGGTGGCGAATCTCCGTGAGATCCGCGCCCCGAGCCCCCCGCTTGCCGGAGGGGAAGAACCTGCCCTCGCCGCCCTGATGGTGCCGCCACGCCGTCCAGAAGCCGCCGATGTAGCCGCCGCCCGAGACGGTGGCCAGGTAGTCGAAGACATCCAGCAACCCCAGTTGCTGCAGGCCCTGCAGCAATCCCAGGTTGAACGTGGCGCTCCGGATGCCGCCTCCCGAGAGCGCGAGCCCACAGAGGCTGTGCCGTGGATCCGCACGCCAGGGGCCCTGCTCGGCTGGAGCGGCGCCATCCGCTGGCTTCGCTCCGTTCCCCTCCGGCTCCAGCTTCTGGTGCTTCCACCCCAGCTCGTGCCGGATGAGATCCTCGACGTCCTCGAGCCTGGTGCCGGAGTCCTTCGGGGGAACAGAGGTTGTCTCCATGTGTCCACTGTACGAGTCCGGGACACACCACCGGGATTGCCCCTCGGACAGAGGGCAGCGTGTACTGCCCGACCCTGCCGCCGCTCCGAGCGCGGGACAACCCGGGACACGGAGGAAATCAGGGCAGGTCGACCAGCTCGGTCACCGTGTCCAGCTGGGGCACGCCCGGCGTGCTCTGCTTCTCGGAGGTGAGGGTCAGGGTGACGAGCGCCTTGCCGCCGCTGATGCTCCCGACCGTGACCGCCGTGCCCGCTGCCTCGTAGGTCGCGGGACTCGCACTCGGCTCACGGGAGGTGAAGACGTCGAGCGTCTCGTCCACGCCCACCCGCGTGCGCGCCGTCCCACCGGACTGGAGCGCCACCTGGCCCGAGGTCACGAGCCCCAGTCCGGTTCCCGGAACAAACCCATCACCGAAATAGGTCACGGTGAACTTCGCGTCCTTGAGGTTCACCACCGCGTCACCCACGGAGCTGCGCACCGCCATCTTCACCTGGGCGCCCTTCAGCGTATCGGGGCGCGAGGCCTCGGCGGAGACCAGGCGCAGGTTGCCCGTCGAGACGACGGCCTTCACGTAGCCGGGCATGTCCAGGGTGGCCACGCCCGTCTGCGTGCGGCACCCCTCGTACTTCCAGTTGAGGGTGATGCGGCCGGTGTGCGGCTTCGCCTCGGGGAGCCGCAGCTCGGTCAGGTTCTTCGCCCGCCAGGCGAAACGAAGCTGCCCCTTGTCCACCACGGAGCCCCCCTCCACCAGCTTCTGGCCGTTGTGCTCCTGGGCGAGCAGCTCGAGGGTCTTCGGCGAGCCATCCACCCGCTCCTCGAAGCGGACTCCGGTGACCTCCACGCTGCTCGCGTTCGTCATCCGGAGGCTGACCCGCTCATCACCGTGGGCATCGGGCACGTTGATGCCGAGCAGCGACATCTTGCCGCTCGCGAGCACGGGCAGCGCTCGCACATCCTCCGAGTCAGCCACCAGCGCGACGGTGATGTCCGGCTCCGGGTCACAGTCCCCACCGAACGAGAGGCACCCCGCGAGCAGCGAGGCGGAAGCGGACAACAGCGTCAGACGGGTCTTCATCGGGTCATTCCTCGCATCAAAAAAGGGCTCCCCGCCGCTCCAGCCCGAGCCGGAGTGAGGGGAGCCCCAGGAGCTTCAACCGGGAAGGAAGGGGCGTCGGCTCACTGACCGAGCTGGAAGGAGCCCTCGGCCACGAGCAGCACCTCCACCGCGGGCGTCGCCTTGAGGCCGAAGGCCGACAGCACGGTGGCCTGCGAGCGCACCGCCGTCGCGTACGCGTGGTAGGCGTCGGCCGTCTTCGTGGCCAGCAGCGAGACGTTGGTGCCGCTCGCCGTCACCGTCGCCGAGGCCGCCGCGTCCAGGGCCGTGTCCAGCGTCGCCGCCGCCGCCACGCTCGCCTGCACCGCCGCGCTCACCGCGAGCTGGTTGGTGGTGCTCACCCCGAGGTAGCGCCCCAGCACGGTGGCCTTCACGTCCGCCCCCGTCGCCACGTTCGCCCCGAAGCTCGCGAAGGCCTGGGCCGCCGCCGCCGCCGTCGTCGACGCGCGCACCTGGCCGCGCAGCGAGGTGCTCGCCGTCACCGCCTGCTGCTTCGCCTCATCCGTCGCGTTGGCCGCCACGAGCAGGCTCGTCAGCGCCGCCTCCGAGGCCCGCGCCTCCAGGCCCGCCGAGGCCCGCAGCGCCGCGTCCGCCAGGGGCTTCGTGTCCTCGGCCGACAGCCGCGCCTTCACCGTGGCCCGGAAGGAGGCGCTCGCCGCGCGCTCGCCCTGCGCCTGCTGCTCCACCTTCGCACCCAGCCGCTCGGCCGCCGCGCGCAGGCCCGCGTGGAACTTGTCGTAGGCCTCCTCCGCCGAGCGGCCCGCGTCCAGCGCCGCGTTCAGCTCCGCCGCCGCCGACAGCTCCGCCTGGAAGAGCGCGTCCTGGCTCGTCTGCACGCCGGCCTTGGCATACATCTCCAGCTCGGTCTGCTGCGCGGCGCGCACCGCGTCCGCCAGTGCCTTCACCCGCTGCCGGAAGGCGTCATTCGTCGAGGCGCCCTGCCGCGCCGCCGCCGCCATGTGGGCGGTGATGCGGGCGCGCACGTCCACCATGTCCACCGTCTCCGCCTGGGCCCGGTCCGCCATCATCTGCGCGTAGATCTCGGCCTCCAGCGAGCTCTCCCCATCCATGGGCGGCGCCACCGCGTCCGAGCCCTCGCTAGTGGCCTCCAGCAGTGCCGACGCCACCACCTGGCCCGAGGCATCCACCGCCTGCAGCACCAGGTGCTCCTCACCGGCGGGCACGTCGAGCGTGTACTGGCCCCGCGCCTCCAGCTTGCCCTCGGCCACCACCGTCAGCGTGCCATCCGGGCCCACGGTGCTGGCGCGCACCTGCGTCGCCGCCGCCACCGACCCCGAGCCCCCGAGCGGAATCCCGCCCGACACCAGTCCCTGCGGCTGCGTCCCCTCGCCGTCCGTCACCCGCCCCTTCACCTGCACCGTGTTGCCACAACCCGTGCCCAGGCCCAGCACCACCACCGCGGCCCAAAGGTTCCGAAGCGTCGTCGTCTTCAAGGTGTTCTCCTCACACACAGGCGCCACGTCCGGTCTTCCGGCCAGGAACCAGAACGGGCACTCATGCTCTGTTTGACGAAAGGACCTTGGATTGGATCAAACCCTCACCTTTTCGTCGAGTGGAGCCCGCGCACGCCCGGAAGAGATTGGCTTCTCCTGCAAAACCAGACTTCCTTTTTGAATGCCTACCTGGCGAGGAAGCGGGGCCTCGTTGAAGCCTGAAAGACTCGACCGCCCCCTCCCCAGCGTGAACGCTTCGAGGGGACGAGCGGCGGGGTTGCTGGCGGCTGTGGGAGTGGCATTGGGAGCGGGTGCAGCCGACTCCGGAAGTCACATTTTCGATTGAACTTCCGGAGTCATGCCTTACTCTTGAGCTGAAGGAGGTCCCGACAGGGGACGGCCCGGGAGGAGCGCCTCCAGGGGTCTGGGAAGGCCAACGCCCCTCCCGGTGGAGTGAAGGCACCATGCAGACCTCTCTGGAGAGCCCCGCGCCTCCCGCCTCCCTGCTGGAACCCGGGGCGCTTGGGCTCCTCCCCGCTCCCTCCGAACTCACGCCGCTCGAGGCGCGGACCCTGGCGCCCGTCCTCTCCCATCCCAGCGGCACCGTGGCCGACGTGGCCCACACACTCCGGGCCCACGCCCTCGCGTCCGCCGAGCAGTTCGAGGAGCTGCTCGCCTTCGCCTCGCTCTCCGGTGTCGAGCCCCATGCCTACCAGCTCGAGACGGTCCGGCGCGTGCTGCGCCAGCACCGGGGCCGGGCCCTGCTCGCCGACGAGGTGGGCCTGGGAAAGACGGTGGAGGCCCTCATGGTGCTGCGCGAGTACCAGTTACGCGGCATGGTGCGCCGGGTGCTGGTGCTGGTGCCGCCCGCGCTCGTGCACCAGTGGAAGGGCGAGCTGGCCGCCAAGGCGGGCCTGGAGGCCCACGCCTCCACGGACCTGTCTCCCAGCTCCGCGCCCGAGGCCTTCTGGCGACGCGAGGGCGTGCTCATCTCCTCGCTGGCCCTCGCCCGCTCCGCCCGCCATGTCTCGCTCGTCCAGGCGCAGCCGTGGGACCTGGTCATCGTCGACGAGGCCCACCACCTGAAGAACCGGCGCACGCTGGCCTGGAAGCTGGTGGACGGACTCAAGAGCCGCTTCCTCCTGCTGCTCACCGCGACGCCGGTGGAGAACGACCTGGAGGAGGTCTACAACCTCGTCACCCTGCTGCGGCCCGGCCAGCTCGCCACGCCCGCCGACTTCCGGCGTCAGTACGTGGATGCGAAGGACCCCACCTCACCGCGCAACCGCGAGAAGCTGCGGCGCCTGCTGTCCGAGGTGCTCATCCGCAACACCCGGGCCCGCTGCGGGTTGAAGCTGCCGCCGCGCTACGTGACGACGGTGGCGGTGGAGCCGCTGGAGGGTGAGCGTGCCCTCTACACGGAGGTGCTGGGCCTGCTCCGGCGCCACGCGGGCGAGGCCCGGGAGCGCCTCTCGGTCTCCACGCTGCTGCTGGAGGCCGGCTCCAGCCCTCACGCGGTGCGCGCCACCCTGCACCGGCAGCGCGAGCGCCGCCTCGCCGAGCCGGGTGAGCGCTCGCCCCTCCTGCTCCGGGAGTTGGAGCGGCTGGGTGGACTGGCCGAGGAGGTGCGCGAGTCGGCCAAGGCCCGGGCCCTGGTGGACATCCTCCGCGCCCACCGCGAGCAGGTGCTCGTCTTCAGCCGCTACCGCGAGACACTGAGCTACGTGGAGCGGGTGCTGGAGGAGGCCGGTGTGCCCCGCGAGGTGGTGCACGGGGGGATGAGCCAGAAGCAGAAGCACGAGGCCCTCGCGCGCTTCCGGGCCGGCGCGCCCGCGCTGCTGGCCACGGACGTGGGCAGCGAAGGCCACAACCTCCAGTCCTGTCACGTGCTGGTGAACTTCGACCTGCCATGGAATCCCATGGTGATTGAGCAGCGCATCGGCCGGCTGCACCGCTTCGGGCAGACGGAGGAGGTGCGCGTCTACAACCTCTGCGCCCGGGGCACGGCGGAGGACCGGGTGCTGGACGTGCTGGATCGGCGCATCCACCTCTTCGAGCTGGTGGTGGGGGAGATGGACATGGTGCTGGGCAACCTCGCCGACGAGCGCGACCTGGAGGAGCGCATCCTGGCCCTCTACGCCGAGTCGCGGGGCGAGGAGGAGGTGGCGCGGGGCTTCGACGTCATCGCCGAGGAGCTGGCCCGGGCGCGGGGGCAGTACGAGCGGACGCGGGCGTTGGATGCGGCGCTCTTCGGAAAGGACTTCGAGGCATGAACGGGACGGGGGCGGTGCCGGATGCGCTCGCCTTCACGGCGCAGGCGCTCGCCCGACGGGGGGCGCTGCTGGAGCCGGGGGAAGCCGGTGATGAGGTGCTGGCGCTGCTGCCACCGGAGCTCTCCCGGGAGCTGGGGTTGGCCGAGGAGGTGCGGCTGTCGACCGTGGGGGATGGGAATA
>NZ_DASVSO010000763.1:0-17413 GCF_036388035.1 Archangium sp. | reverse complement strand
CGCTTGCCTGGTTTGCCGATGACAACGGTGACTGGCAAGAGCTGGATGCGTCCGGGTGGAACGTCATCCGGCGCCAGTTGCTCGATGCCGAATGGCCCGGCAGCCACGTCTTCGACTTGTGCGAGCACCCGGATGCCGCCTCGGGTTACGAGGTCGAATACTGCGGAAAAGGGCTCGGCGCCTTTCGTCCGGACGTGGCTTGCGCCGTGTGCTTCTGGCTGCCAACGGAGTACCTCGAAGAGCACGGTCCGAGGCGGGTGCGAGAGCTGGCACTGGAGCTGGCCGCACCGCTGCCCTTCAACTCGGGCCACGCGGGCCTCGCCTTCAATCGCCTCGGGACTCCCCTGGAACTTCATCCCCTCTGCCTTCGTTACCCGGGAATGGACGTCTTGGACCTGATGCAGGTGTCCGAGACCATCGGCACACGGGTGCGCGGCGCCTACTGGCTGACCTTCCTGGGCCAACCGGTGCTCGGGGAGTTGGGAGGCACCACGGGTCTGCGCGCCCGCCTCTCCTCTCCCGACATCACCGTCCAGGAATTGGATGGCGCGCGGGCCGTCGTCACCCTGGGGAACTGGCCCGAAGCGGGCGACACCCAGCAGGGCCGCGACCTGCCCGTCCACCGCGAGCTGGCGCGCGTCCTGGAGCCCTGGCTCCACCTGCGGCGAATCCCCTGGAGCGGCTTCTCCGACGAGGACATGCGTCGCTGGGAGCGCCGCTTCCTCGACTGAGGACCGCGCTCCCGAGGCATGGGCCTTCACTCGCGCGCACGCGGACGTGCCAAGTGCACCCGACCGAGCACGGGAACTTCGGATAGTGGCTCGTGGAGACCTTGCTTCAAGCTACTTCACGCATGAGCAATCAACGGTGGAGGAGCCGCACGGTCCCCACGAGCCGCGACGGACAATAGGGGCACTCCCTCGCGTTGGCAAGCAAAATACCACTTCAGCCGTCACCTCCCCCGAGGTGACTCCGGGAATCGGCTCAGCGCACCACCTGGGCACTGCACGCCATGCAGTGGCGGGCCTCGGGGATCGCGCGCAGCCGGTGCCGGCCAATCGCCCCGCCGCAGCGCGCGCAGTGCCCGAACCGGCCCTGCTCGATGCGCACCAACGCGTCGTCGATGTCCCGCAGCTCCCGCAGCTCCCGCTCCGTCAGCCGCTCCCGCACCTCCGCAGCGGTCTCCTCCGCGGCCTCGTCCACCGGGTCCGGCTCCCGCTCGCCCCTCAGCCACCCGTTGTCGCGGAGCGCACCGCGCAGGCTGCTCCGCCGCTGCAGCAACGACGCCCGCGCTTCGTTGAACAAGGTGTCCATGGCCACATCCCCACTTCTCTCGGCGGACCCACACGGGCCCACGACGTGTGGCTCCCCCCATTTCAGGAAGCGTGCCTCGCCCTTCTCTCTCCTGAAGCCTGTCCCCGCCCCGCAAGGTTTGCGGGCTCCCCCACCCCTTCCGCACCCCTTGCGCCCACCGCCCCCACCTCCGCCCTCACGCGCGTTGGAACACCCTTTGCTCTGAGTGACTCCAGGCACCTCCCTGGTGCCCCGCTTGCCGCTGAACGAGGTCGCTCGCACGATGTCCTCCCTCTCGACCCTCCCCTCCCCGGGTTCTCTCCTCCAGGGCCTCCTCCCCCGCGAGCACGGTGTCTGGTTCCAGCTCGGCCTGCCCCTCGCCACCGCCCTCCTCGTCACCGGCGCCCCCACCAGCGGCCTCTGGCTCTCCGGCGCCGCCCTCGCCTCGCTGCTCGCCCATGAGCCCCTCCTGCTGCTGCTCGGCCAGCGGGGCTCCCGCCGCGGCGAGCGCGACGGTGGCCGCGCCCGAGTCTGGGGCCTCCTGATGGGGACGCTGGGCGTGCTGGGCCTCGCGCTCGGTGTGCTCGCCATGCCCGCCGAGGCCCGGCCCTTCCTCGCGCTGCCCCTCATCCTCGGCGGCGAGGTGCTGCTGCTCGCCTGGAACCACCAGGAGCGCACCCTCTCGGGCGAGGTGCTCGCCTCGCTCGCCCTCAGTGCCTGGGCCGTGCCCATCGCTCGGGCCGGGGGCCTGTCCGCCACCTCCGCGCTCTCGCTCTGGGGCACCTACGGCCTGGCCTTCGGGCTCGCCACCCTGGCCGTGCGCACCGTCATCGCCAGCCACCGGCCTCGTGCCCACCGCGAGCGGCTGCGCTGCACCGGTGGCGCCACCATCGCCCTCTCGCTCGTCGCGGCCGTCACCTGGGCCGTGCACTCCGGCCTGCCCCTCGCGCGCGTCGCGGCGCTGCTGCCCATGGGCCTCGTGGCGCTCGGGCTGTGCGTGGCCCTCCCCTCGCCCCGCCGGCTGCACTCCATCGGCTGGACGTTGGGCGTGGCCGGTACCCTCACGCTCGTCCTGCTCGGAGTGGGGCTGTCATGATGCGCGACGCACGCCTGCGGGGGCTGTCCGCGGAGCACCAGGAGGCCCTCCTCTTCGGCCGCCGCCTGTTGGAGGTCTCCTCCGGCCCCGAGGAGGAGCTGTCCCGTGCGTGGGAGGTCCTGCGCCGCCGCTTCTTCGCCGAGGTGCAGCCGCACTTCCTCACCGAGGAGCAGGAGCTGCTGCCCGCCCTGGAGGCCGCCGGAGAGGAGGAGCTGGTGGCGCGCGTCTGGGAGGAGCACGAGGCCCTGCGCACGCTCGTCGCCGCCGACGCGCTGCCGCTGCGCATCCGCCTGGAGAAGCTGGGCCTGCGCCTCATCGCCCATGTGCGCTTCGAGGAGGCTCGAGTCTTCGAGCTGGCCCAGCGGAGGCTGCCCCCCGAGGTGCTCGAGCGCATCGCCCAGCGCGCCCCGCCCCCGCTCACGGGGACGGGCACGTAGGCCCGACTAGCGCGCCGAGGCGCGCTCGGAGCCCAGCTTCTGGGCCCGCTTCTCCACCGCGCGCACCGTGGCCATCACCGCGTCCTTCTGGCCCACCCCGGCCAGGAAGCCGGGAATGGAGCCCCCGGGCTCCACGGAGAAGCGGTAGACGAAGCGCGAGCGGCCCTCGCCGCTCGGGGTGAAGAGCCAGCTGCCCTGGTTGTGGCGCAGCCGCACCACGCCCTTGCGCTCCGGCAGGCCCTTGCTCTCCGCGGACCACCTCTGGCGGAACTCCCCCGAGCCGTCCTCGGCCAGCAGCTGCTCGTCCACCACCCGCAGCACGTAGTCCCGGTTGGAGATGATGGGGAAGTCGAGCTGCGTGTACGTCACGCGCCCTTCCGGCTCGTTGGCCACCAGCTTGGACTCCGTCACGTACGGCATCCAGTGCCGGAAGCTCTCGTGGTCCCTGAGCGCGGACTGGATGTCCCGGATGTCGGCGGCCAGCTCGCCCTCGGCCCACACCTCCTGGACGCCCCCGGGGATGTCCGGCCTGTCCCTCACCTTGATGGTGATGTCACCGCCCGCGACCTTCTTCCACTCCTCGGCGCTGGCGACTCCCACCGCCATCACCACCACCAGCACTGCCAGGCCCGGCAGGCTCCTCATGTTCGACTCCCCTCACTCCGAGGCGGGTCCCCCGCCCTCCACCAACACCCTCGCCGCCAGAAGCATCGACTTTTGGCACCGGCCAGGGCACGAAGGTAGCTCTATGAGCAGCCACCTGACAGCCCCCCCACCCGAGCGGGGGCTCTTCTGTAATCGAACCCTCAACATGAGGGCCATCAAGGCCATCGGTTATGACATGGACTACACGCTCATCCATTACAAGGTGGAAGCGTGGGAGCAGCGAGCCTACGAACATATGCGAGACCGGCTCGTCGCGTTGGGGTGGCCGGTGGCCCACCTCACGTTTGATCCGATGCTGGCCATGCGCGGCCTCATCATCGACACCGAGAAGGGCAACCTGCTCAAGGCCAACCGCTTCGGCTTCGTGAAGAAGGCCCTCCATGGCACCCGGCCCATGGACTTCGAGGCCCAGCGCCACGAGTACTCCGGCACCCTCATCGACCTGGCGGATCGGCGCTGGGTGTTCCTCAACACGCTCTTCTCGCTCTCCGAGGCCTGTCTCTACGCCCAGGTGGTGGACCTGCTGGACGCCGGCAAGCTCGCCGGCCCCATGGGCTACGGCGACGTCTACGAGCACGTGCGCCGCAGCCTCGACGCCACGCACATGGAGGGCGCGCTCAAGGCGGAGATCATCGCCGATCCGGGCCGCTACGTGCTGGCGGACCCGGACACGACGCTCGCCCTGCTGGACCAGAAGAACGCGGGCAAGAAGCTGCTGCTCATCACCAACAGCGAGTGGGCCTACACCCTGCCCATGATGCACGCCGCGTTCGACCCGTACCTCCCCGAGGGGATGACGTGGCGCGAGCTCTTCGACGTGGTCATCGTCAGCGCGCGCAAGCCCGAGTTCTTCACCACGCGCGCCTCGCTCTTCGAGGTGGTGACGACGGTGCCGGGCCACGAGGGCCTGCTGCGTCCGCACTCGGGGCCGCTCAAGCCGGGCGTGCCCTACTTCGGTGGCAGCGCCGCCGAGGTGGAGCGCTCCCTGGGCATGAGTGGCGATGAAATCCTCTACGTGGGCGACCACATGTTCGGCGACGTCCACGTCAGCAAGAACGTGCTGCGCTGGCGCACCGCGCTCGTGCTGCGCGAGCTGGAGGACGAGATTCGCGCCATCAGCGCCTTCCGGGCCACCGAGGCACGCATCGCCGAGAAGATGCAGGAGAAGGAGCGGCTGGAGGCCGAGTCCTGCCAGGTGCGGCTGGAGCTGCAGCGGCGGCGGCTCGGCTACGGCCCGCGCGAGGCCTCGCTCACCGACGAGCGGCTCCACGCCCGCGCGCTCGAGCTGCGCGGCCAGCTGGAGCGGCTCGACACGGAGATCGGCCCCATGGCCCGCGCCGCCAGCGAGCTGGCCAACCCCATCTGGGGCCTGCTCACGCGCGCGGGCAACGACAAGAGCCACCTGGCGCGCCAGGTGGAGCGCTACGCGGACATCTACACGTCGCGGGTGAGCAACTTCCTCTTCGCCACGCCCTTCGTGTACCTGCGCAGCCCGCGCGGCAGCCTCCCGCACGACCCGAGCACCCCGGGCGGCACGCCCGTCTTCCCCGTCCGCACCACCGGGGACACGGGCGCGCCCTGAGCCCTCCCGGGTGGCCTACTGGGTACGCCGCCAGAGGTCCTGCAGGTCCGGGGGGAGGTTGCTCTCCACGTCGTCGGCCTCCCCCTCCGAGATGTGCTCGCGCAGCCCCTGGAAGACGGCGCGCACCAGGGGCTCCACCTCGGAGATGTCCTTGCGCAGGTCCTCCGCCACCACCCGCAGGAAGTCCTCCCGGGTCCTGCCGAAGGCGCGGGTGCCCGGCGCCGCCTGGTTCTCCTTGGGCAGGAACTCCACCAGCTTGCGCGGCAGCTGCGCCCTCAGATCCTTCGCCTCGCTGGGTTGGATCCGGTGCAGCAGCGCATTCACCACCGACACCGCCGCACACTCAGCCACCCCCGTCTCCATCTTCCCCACCTCGGACAGGTGCCGGATGAAGGCGGCGTAGGTGGTGCCGATGTGGGACTCGTGGCGCTTCTCGCTGCGGCTCTGGGGGGTTTCCGTTGGATTGTCGGCCATGGAGCGCTCCTCGGTGTCGTTTGGTGAAAGGTGGGCATGGCCGGCCGTGGGGGGGGGCCGGCCGATCAGGTAAGAGGTGACCAGGGTTTCCTGGAGGGGCAGCCACCCAGGTCGGGAAAGGCCCCACGTCAGGGGAGGGGCCGGGCGACCTTGCCGATCGGCAGGGCATGTCAGACCCCTCTAGTATCTCTGGTGCCGTGAGCCACTCGACCACCCACGGCACGTTGCGAGTCCTTGAGCAGGGGAACCTTCTCTTTGGAGCGGACCTGATGCCTGTCCAGTCCGGGAGCGGGCGCAAGAAGCGAGCCCGCAAGAACGGGACGCCCAAGCCGGCGGGGTTCGCCGCGGCCCTGGCCCTGGTGGTTCAGCACGGCCGCAAGCTGGCCAAGGAAGTGGGGAAGACGGCGCTCTCGCGCTGCCCCCGCTGCGGCCACGTGGGGCCGACGCAGCAGGACTTCGGCACCCGCATCATCCGCGGCGAGCGCCGGCCGCAGTCCTGGTGCCGCAGCTGCCGCAAGACGAACCTCCCGCCGCTCAAGGCCCTGACGGAGACGTCGGGTCGCTCGCTGAAGGCCACCCGGTCGGAGACGGCCAACGAGGTGTCCGCGTCGGCCCGCTCGTCGGCGAAGGCGGACGGATGGCTGTTCCCGGAGCTGGTGCCCGTGCGCAAGAAGCGCCGGACGTCCTGAGCGGCTCCGCCCGAGCAGCCAGCCAGCGCCCTCTCGCGCCCCCGGGTGGGATGACGAGAGCCTCCCGCCTGCTCATTCCTCTCTGAGAGGAGGGAGTGCACATGGCGGTTCGGACGGACATGGTGGGCATCAAACGCTTGCGGCAGGCGGACGCGCACAGCGCGCAGCCCAGCCAGCAGGCCAGCAAGGGCAGAGCCACCCCCTTCCAGGACGAGATTCCCCTGCTGCGCCGCGAGCGGCTGCTGGCGCGGGCTCGCCTGGGTCCAGCGGCGGAGCCCCCTCGGCCCAAAATCCCCCGCACAGTGGCCCCGGTCCACGGGCGCAAGAAGCCGCCCAGCCAGATGCACATCAAGCGCGACGGCGGGTGAGCCGCGGCAACAAACCCGAGCCGCGCCCGGTGGGCGGTCTATGCTGGGGCGCAATGGACGACGCGCTGTTCTCCTCGGAATTCGAGCCGGCCGACACCCGCTACCTCTGGCGGCTGTGGTTCGCGGACGTGCTGGACCTGGCCACGTCGGCGCTGCTGGGCTGGGGCGCCCTGCGCGCGCTGGACGTGGATCGCACGCCGAGCGCGCTGGTGCTGGCCGGGGTGGGGGTGTGGCTGCTGATGTCGCTCGCCGGCGGGTGGAGCGGCTGGACGCTGTGGCGCGGCGTGGTGGGCCTGCGGATGGTGGACGCGAAGGAGGCGGGCGCGCCGGGCCCGGGGTTGGGACTGGCCCGGGCCTTCCTGGTGCCGTTGGATCTGCCCATCTCGCCCGTGCTGCAGCGGCGCTACTTCGATCGGCTGCTGAAGGTGGAGCCCGAGGCGGTGCCACTGCTGTCGCGCAAGTGGCAGCGCGGCCTGGGCTGGCAGGGCGTCTGGCTGGTGCTGCTGCTCGCCTCGGTGTGGTTCGTGGTGATGCCCACCCGGCGCGAGGCGCTCACGTACCTCAAGCGGCTGGATGGGTGGCGCTGCTGCAACTCGAGGGCAACCCCCTCGCCCTTCACGTGCTCGAGCTCGGTGTCGCGCGCGGTGCGCGCGGCGAAGGGCGGGGACGAAGAGTCGCGGGCCGTCGTGGCGCAATGCCCCCGCGCCCGCTCCGAGTTGGGGCGCTGAGCCAGCGGGCGCACGTCGCACGGGAGAGGGAGCGGGGGGATTTAAAAACGGTCCGGGCGTCCTTACCTCCCAGTCAGGAGGTCAACACATGGCGGTCAGGACGCGGGAAGCAGGCATCAAGAACAAGAGGCGGGTGACGGACGTCGACGTGACGCAGCCCAACCAGCAGGCCGTGGGCGTCAGCAAGGGGCGCAAGACAGTGCCCCGGGACCAGGCCGCGGCGCTGCGTCGCGAGCGGTTGATGCGCAAGGCCACGCCCGGCCCGGCCATGACGGAGCCGGTGGGACACGGGCCCGCCACCACCGAGGTGCGGCCCGGCAAGAAGACCATCAGCCGGCGCAAGACGAAGCGCGGCAACACCGCATAGCGCGCTCGCTCCACCCGATAACCCATAACCGACGGATGGTCCGGCCCCTGGTCAATCGGGCCGGCCATCCCTACCTCACATGGGGGAGGTCCCATGCCAGAGAAAACGAAGCAGGCGCGTGCCAAGCGCGCCAAGGCCAAGGGTACGACCGTGACGGTGAAGGCCACGGACATTGGTGACGTTCCCGCCGGCAAGAGCGCCCACGCCCTCAAGAAGAGCCGCGGCATCGTCGGCCGGGCCGCCGCCGCCGACCGCTCCGTCAGCCGTCGCCGTCCGCCCGGCGAGGGCAAGACGGCGCAGAGCCTCAAGCTGCCCGTGCCGGAGACCGGCAGCTCCACCTCGCGCCGCCGGACGATTCCGGACGAGGCCGCCGCCCAGTACCGCCACGGGAAGCGCACCAAGACCGTCGCCACCGAGGCCGCCGCCTACCGCCGCGAGGAGCGTCCCAAGGTGCCACGCAGCGAGGCCAAGCAGCGCCAGGAGACGCGCAGCAAGCGGGGCTCGCCCGTGCAGGGCCGCAAGAAGGCTCCGAGCGAGATGGGCATCACCCACAGCGGCGGCCCGCGCAAGCGCCTGCCCCTCCACGGCGGCTGAGCCACCCGGCCAGCAGCACCCACCCGGCCCACGCACCCGGGCCCGGAGCGCTCGCGCAACCACCACCCGCCCCCTCGGGCTCGGTCCGCTCGCAGGGGGTGAAGCAGCGGCATGCGTCCTCGCCCTCGGGCTCCAGGCGCGCGCACACGCTCCCGGCTCCGCACTGGGCGTCCTCGGCACACGCCGCGCCGTAGTCGCCCTCCTGCAACGCGTGCAGGAGGCAGCGGCCCGCTCCGCCCTCCGTCATGGGGACGCAGGCGAGCCCCGCGGGGCACTCGGCGGCGTGGGTGCACGTGGCCCCGCAGAGGGACTCGGGAGCGAGCACCGGGCCCGGTAGTGGCGCGGGCTCGGCGAGGAAGGGCCGGACGAAGTCCTCGAGCAGGGCGTCCACGCGGACGTTGAAGGCGTCCGTGCGGCAGGCCACGTCTCCGCTCGCCGTCACTCCGGCGAGCACCTCGCGCCCGTCCGGGCCTCGCACCAGCACCGGGCCGCCACTGTCGCCCACGCAGCTCATCGCGGGTGAGGGCCCGGCGTGGAAGGCGTCCGCCTCCACCTGCGTCACCTGGAGCGCGCCCTGGCGGCGTCGGCCCGAGGGGGCGGTGGCGTCCTTCGTGTCGCCGAAGCCCACCACGCGCGCCACCTGGCCCGTCTCCAGCGAGCCCCAGACGGGCTCGGGCAGGGCGAGGGGCGGCACCTCCACCGGCCGGGCCAGGCGCAGCAGCGCCGCGTCCCAGGCGTGCGTGGTGCGCTCATACCGGGGGTGCCGCACCGCGCGTGTCACCCGGACGAAGCGCCCGCTGGCTTCGGGCTCCGGCAGCAGTCGGGTGCCGAGAAACACCTCGTAGTCCCCGTCCGTGTCGAAGATGTCCAGGCAGTGCGCCGCCGTCAGCACCACGTCCGGGGCCACCAGCGAGCCCGTGCACAGCAGCGTCAGCGAGTCTTCCTGGCACCGCGTGCGCCGGGCGATCAGCGCCACCACCGCGGCATCGTCCGGGGCGTCCGTGCCCCCCACCACCGCGTCCGCTCGCGTGGCCTCGGCCCACGGGGAGTCCACGGGGGACGTGGGCGCACAGGCGCACAGCGTCAACAGCAAGAGCCACGGGGACGCGGTGCGCTCGCGGAAGCAACCCGGCTTCATCCGGTCCCCTCGGCCCCTTCCTCTCCCGGGGGAGAGGGGTGCGTCCTCACTCCGCCGGCTCGTGGCGCGCCGCTTCCGCCAGTGCCGCCATCTCCTCGCGCAGCGTGCCGAGCCTCGCCTTGTGCCGGGAGAGCTGAACCTCCAGCCGCCTGGCCTCCGCCGAGTCCCCGCGCTTCTCCGCGCTCAGCCGCTCCTGCTCCAGCCGCTCCACGTCCCGTCCGAGCAGCTCCGAGATGCGCACCATCTTCCCGTGCTTCCATGCCGCCGTTTGCGGCTTCTCGGGCTCGATGGGGTCGTTCTCCTGCGGCGGAGGGTTCTCCACCTCGGGCTCCGGCACCACGTCTCCCGGGCCGATCGGCACCACTGTCGCGCGCCCCTCCGCCAGCTCCACCCGCGCCTCCGCCTTCACCGGCTCGGGCCTGGCGGGCGCGGCGGCGGGCGACACGGGCACGGGGGGGGGCATGGCCACCACCGCCGCGATCGCCGGCATGGACCGCCGCTCCGGGGCCTGGGGCTTCGCCTCCGGCGCGGGCCCGAAGAAGCGCAACGCCAGCGCGGTCCCGAGCAGCAGGGCCGCGGCCAGCGGGGGAACGATACGGGACCTGAGATTCATCGCTCGTCTCTCTCCGAAGAGGGGCCTGACACGCCGCCCCTCACAGGCGCAGCTTCCAACCGTCCGGGTGCTGCTCCACGCGCAACAGCAGGGGCTCCTCGCGCACCCGCCCGTCCCGAGCGATTCGCGTACGCACCAATACCGCGTTCGCGTCCCGCCCATCCACCCGCGCGTCCAGCACCTCCACCAAGGAGAAGCCGTGCTCCTTCATCTCGTCCACCGTCTCGCGGCAGGCGTCGGCCGCCTTGCCGACGAGCAAGGGGCCGAGCTCCGCGCAGTCGCCCTCGGGCAGCGCCTCGAAGAAGCGCTGCACCGTGGCCCGCGCGGCCTCGGTCTTCCGCGCCTCCGAGGATCTACAACCGGGGGCGGCCAGCAGGCCCAGTGCCAGCACCATGGCGCGCGGGGCCGCCCTCCTCGAAGCGAAGCGAGTCATCAGTAGCAGTTGGGAGCGTACAGCTCGTCGTCGCTCGCGGAGGCGAACTGGTCGTCGCAGTAGGCGCTCGCCAGCGCGTGGCCGTTGCGCACGCAGCCGTCGTGGTTGGTGGCGTCCAGCGTGTACTGGGTGTCGCCGCCGCACCCGCCGCCGCAGCGGCCGAAGCAGCTGCCCTGCACCTTGGGGCGGCTCCAGTGGTCCGGCTCGCCGCACACCCAGCTGCCGCCGCTCAGGTAGTACTCGTCACCGCTGCACGAGGCGTGGTCACCGAGCTGGGCGATCTGCTGGTTGATGGTGGCGTCGAAGCCGCCGTGCTGGCAGTCGTGCTTGGCGTAGGAGTAGTAGTTGAAGACACCCGCGCAGCTGCCCGTCCAGCGGCCGCCGTTGCACTTCGCGTAGCTGCACAGCATGGTGTAGCCACGGCCCTGCTCGCCCATCACCGTGCGCTGCAGCGCCAGCGAGGACGAGTGCTGCGTCCACAGGCTCACCGCGCGCCGCAGGTACTTGGCCTCGGGCGTCGCCGCGTCACCGGCCGGCAGCTGCGCGTTGAGCGCCGCGGACAGGCCCGTGAGCACCTCGCGGTCCCCGTCCAGCAGCTGCGTGTCCTGGCCGCTCTCCTCGGCGAAACCGTCCAGCGACGACACGCCGTTGGCCACGTCCACCAGGCCCGTCAGCGTCAGCCCGTTGAGCCGCACCTCGATGCGGTAGACGTCCTGCTCCACCTGGCGCGAGGAGAAGCGTGCCTCGCTCGCGTCCTGGCCGGCCGTGCCGAAGCGGCCCGACACCGTGCCCGCCTCCGTCGTCAGCTCCAGCCCGTCCGCGGCCTTGGCCGCCTCGTCCGTGTTCGCGGGGCCGCTCTGCCCCCCGCAGGCCCACAGCGTCATCGCCGCGACTGCTCCGAGTACCTTGCGCATCTGCCCGTATCCCTTCCGCGCCAGATTTTCTGGATTCCGCAGAAATCGAGAGAATCACGCATGTAGAGGGATTGCTAAATTCCAGCAAGTCCAAACGCGTCAACGCGGCGCGTCAGCCCGGTGGAAGAGGGGCAGGGCCCCGGCGGCGGGGACGAGGCCGGTGGCGCCCTCGGGGAGGGACTCGTGGGCGCCCAGGGCGAGCAGTCCCTCGGGGACGAGGTGCTCCAGGAGCCGGGGGAGGAGCTCGCGCTGTACGGGACGGGCGAAGTAGGTGAAGGCCACGTTGCGGCAGAGCACCAGGTGGAAGGGGCCCTCGGGCATGCGCTGGCGCAGGTCCTCGCAGCGGAAGTCGAGTCCCTCGCGGTACTCGGGGCGCAGGCACTGCTCGCCGTCGTGCGGGTCGAAGGCGGTGTCCACCCATTGGGAGGGCAGCTCGCGCAGCGTGGCGCGCCGGTAACAGCCCCTCCGGGCCCGCTCCAGGAGCGAGGCGTCCGCGTCGGTGGCCACCAACTCCAGGCGGAAGTCCGGGAAGCGCGGCGCGAGGCCGAGTCGGAAGAGGACGGCCACGGTGTAGGGCTCCTCGCCCGAGGCACACCCGGCGCTCCACACACGCAGCACCGTCTCACCCCGGGCGCGCGCGGCCCGCAACACCTGGGGGAGGAGCGGCTCGCGGAGCGCGTCGAAGACGCCCCGGTCCCGGTAGAAGCGGGAGATGGTGACGCGGCACAGGGCGTCCAGCACGGCGCACTCGGAGGGGTCCGCCTCCAACCGCTGGAGGTAGGCGGCGAGCCCCTCCACCCCGAGGGCCTTCATCCTCCGGCCCACCCGCTTGCACACCTGGCCACGCACGCGACGGAAGCCCTCGTAGCGCAGGCCGAGGCGCGGCGCGGCCCACCGCAGCAATTCCAGACACTCGGCATCCGTCACGCGGCACCTCCCGGCCCGGGGCTTTTTCTCAACCGCTGAAACCCAGCGGTCGGAGCGGAGCCGACAGCAGAGCAGGTTGCCCGAGTCGGTCGGTCACCACTCGTTGAGGGCTGTTCATGGCCCGACGCGCGCAACGTCCTCACGGACAAGCGGCATCGTGCCCGGGACGGAGGCACCGTTGAGCTCTCGTCGGGCAACCCCCACCTTCATCCGACGGGTACCGGCGGCGGCCGGAAGGAGACAGTCATGTCGCGAGGCTGGATGCAGGCGAGCAGGCTCCCGAGCAGGCTCCTGGGACTCCTCGTCACGGTAGCCGTGCTCGCGGGTTGTGGCGTGAGCGAAGGAGTGTCACCCGAGGAACCGGCCAGCGAGGAGCAGGGGACAGGCTCGACGTCCAAGCCGCGCCCCTCCGGAGGCGAGACGCGCTGGGTGCACACGGTGCGCAGTGCCGCGGAGAGCGACGTGCCCGTGGCCGTCGAGCAGGACGCGCGGGACAACGTCATCACCCTGGGCAACCACCGCACGCCCATCGACTTCGGAGAGGGCCCCGTGGGCTCGCCCTCGGGAGCGTCCGTCCTGGCCCTCTCCAAGCACGTCCCCCATGGAGCGCGGCTGTGGAGCCGTCTCCTCGAGGCCCCCCCGCGCCCGGGGACGAGCCCCTACGTGCGGGGCCAGGCGCTGGCGGTGGAAGCGACGGGCCACTTCCTGCTCCTCGGCCTGCAGAGCGGCGGGTTGGACCTGGGCGGAGGAGCGCTGCCGCCGGGGGCCTTCCTCGCTCGGTTCGACGCGAATGGGACTCCGCTCTGGGCGCGCGCCCTGCCCACCAACGCCACGAAGCTGGCCGTCGACAAACGGGGTGACATCACCCTCGCGGGTGTCCTGTCGGGCCGGGTGGACTTCGGCAACGGTCCCGTCACCGGCACCGCCCAGCCCTTCCTCGTCCGCTACGATTCCAAGGGGGGGCTGCGCTGGGTGTACGTGGACTCCGCGCGCGGCGTCCCGATGGACCTCGCCCAGGACGACGCGGGCGATCTCTACCTCGTGGGCGGCCGGTTCCTCCCGCCCAATGCGCTCCTCACACCCTTCCTCTCGCGGCTGTCCCCCGAGGGCCAGCTCGAGTGGACGCGGACGCTCGCGGGGGCCTCCGGCCTGACCACGAGCGTGGCGGCGCATGGCAACCACGTGGTGGTGTCCGGCTACTTCACGGGGAGCTTCGTCTTCCAGGACAAGACGCTCACGGCGACCGCGAGCCGTGGCTTCGTGCTCGCCTACAGCCGGGACCTGGACGAGCGCTGGGGCTTCTTGCTCGGCAGCGCCTCGGGGCTGGTGTCGATGGACCAGGGCTCGGGCGTGGTCATCGCGGGCCGCTACGCGGGAGGCGAGGACTTCGGCCTCGGGCTCGGCGCGCTGTCGGGCTACCCGGGGGCGACCAACCTGTACGTGCTGCGGCTGCAGCGCCCCACGGGAAGGCCTCAGTGGATACGGACCTACCCCTCGGCGTCCGGGCTGCCGCTGGACCTGTCCGCGACACGCCAGGGGGAGAGCACGCTCGTCGGCACCTTCCGGGCCCCGGTGGACTTCGGCCCCGGCCCGCTGAGCCCGGCCCCGGGTGGCAACACCTTCCTCCTCCAGCTGGAGCGCTGAAGCCGGGAGAGGCTCAGTCGAGGAAGCGGCGCGCCCAGCGGCGCCTGTCCTCCGGGGAGAAGTCGGTTTGGAACTTGGGGCCCTCGTAGAGCCAGGGCTCCAGCACGCGCGCCAGCTCGCGGTAGGCGGGCAGCGTGCGGCCCTGCTCGGTGTCCCCCGCGTCCGGCCATTCCCCCAGCGTCACCACCGCCCGGCCCCCCTCCAACTCCTGCACGGTGGTTCCTGGTGAGTGCAGCCGCGAGCGCAGTGCCGCCACGTCGCCCAGCTCTCCGAGCACTGGCTGCCCCAGGAACGTCAGCCACGAGGGGCCCCGTACCCGAGTACCAATATTGTACGCGTAGGACATCACGTCGGGGATGTCCATGCCCGGGTAGCGGAAGCACCGGTCGCGGATTTCCTTCGGTACTCCCACCGCGTCATTCGGTCCCAGGAAGGCCAGTCCCACGTTGCCAGAACACAAGGGCAGCGGGGCCGCCAGTTCCAGCGCCAGCTCGCGCACCCGTCCCGGGCCGTGCTCCTCCAGGTACTCCGTGGGCAGCCAGAACGAGGCCACGCACGCATAGAGTTCGGAGCCTGGCCACTCAGGGTCGTCGATTCGCCGGCCTTTGTATTCGAACTGGTACCCCCGCAGAGCATCCGTGCTGGCATCTTCTAAAATGACGCGAGGCCAGGGCTCCTCCAACAGCCTGCGCCGGTTGACAGCCCACCCCTCCTGGTCGAGTTCCCAAGAGTCCCCCTCGCCGTCCACATAGAAGCCGAGATTCTCCGTGCCCACCGCCTGCACATAGGTGTCCATCGAGCGCATGACCGCCCGTGCAATCTCTGTGTGCGGCCGGCGCATGTAGAAATCCAACCGCAAGCCCTCGTGTATCCAATAGCCTCTGGATTCCGTGCGGAGACGGATTTTTGGATAGCGCTCACTCACCAGAACACTCCTTTCCGGGGGCCGATGAGTTGTCCCGCGTGCAGCGGGCCCTCAACGTGTCCTGGGCATAGTGACCTGGACCGCCACGGCCGGGCGCGCCCACACAAGCGCCAAGCCACATGCAGCAAAGGAGCGCCCACTCTGACTGCCATCGCATGCGCCCCTCCCAGCCCCGGACGGGGCCGCCTGACTACCCGCGCGCGGAGAGCACTTCCAACAGCAGGCGCGCGGCCAGCTTGGCGGTGCGGGCGTTCTCGTCGTAGAGCGGAGACAGCTCCATCAAGTCAGCGCCCATCAGCTTCGGCTCGGCGGAGACGGTGCGCACCACGTCGATCATCTCCCGCGCGGAGAGGCCCCCCACGCCCACGGCGCTGACGCCCGGAGCCACGGAGGCATCGGCGGCGTCGAGGTCCACGCTGAGGTAGACGGCATCCGCCTGGGCCGAGACACGCGCCAGGGCCTCGCGGGCGACGGACACGGCCCCGCGCTCGGCGACGTCCTCGACGGTGTAGAGGTGGATGCCCTGCTCGCGGGCCCACGAGAGGTAGTAGCGCGAGTTGGCGAAGCGGCGGAGGCCAATCATCGCGGTGCGCGCGCCGGTGAGGATGCCGGTCTCCAGGGCGCGGCGGTACGGGGTGCCACTGGAGAGCGAGGCCGCGTCATCGTACTCGCGAACATCGAGGTGCGCGTCGATGGTGACGAGCGCCAGGCGCAGGCCGGGGCGCGCGGCGGCGAGCCCGCGCAGGAGCGAGCCGGTGATGCCGTTGTCACCGCCGATGAACAGCGGCCGGGCCCCCGAGCCGAAGAGGTTGCGGGCGGCCTCCTCGATGCGGACGTGGGCCATGGCGCCGTTCATCGGGGCGAGCGCGAGGTCTCCCATGTCCACCACGTCGCCGAGGTCGCGCTGACCATCGAAGGTGCCATAGGAGGCGAGGGCCTCGCGGAGGGCCTTGGGGCCGAAGCGGGCGCCGGGACGGGAGGGGATGCCACCGTCATAGGGCAGCCCGAGGACGACGGTGCGGTCCTGGAGCGAGGCGCCGGGCGAGAAGGGACGCAGCAGGGAGGAGGCCCGGGGGTCGCGGGGGTCGGCGACCGGACGCAGGCCTTCGAGCGGATCGTTCGGGGTGTTCTCCATGGTGCATCCTTGCCACGGAATCGAGCCTGCGTCGAAGTGTTGCAGCGAGAGGAGCCCGCCATGATTTCAATGAAGTTCCACCTGCTCGCCCTGTCGCTGACCTGCCTGACGGCGGGGGCCATGGGGTGCGGCACCAGCGAAGCCGCCACGAAGCCCACCCCGGACACGGGCGCCACCTCCGCCCTGGCCCAGGAGATGCTCGCCGCGCACAACCAGGCGCGGGCGAGCGCGAAGCCCAAGCCGAAGTCGCCCCTGCCGCCGCTCACGTGGTCGCCGGAGGCGGCCAAGGTGGCGCAGGCCTGGGCCAACCAGTGCCAGTTCGAGCACAACCGGAAACGGGGCAAGTACGGGGAGAACCTCGCCGCCGCGGCACCGCCGGGCTCGAGGACGAACCCGGAGGCGGTGCTGGACTGGGCCTCCGAGGTGGCCGACTACTCGTACGCGAGCAACAAGTGCACGCCGGGCAAGATGTGCGGCCACTACACCCAGTTGGTGTGGCGCGACACGACCCAGGTGGGGTGCGCGACGGCCATCTGCACGAAGAACTCGCCCTTCGGCGCGAAGTTTCCCAAGTGGCAGCTCTGGGTGTGCAACTACACGCCCCCGGGCAACTACGTGGGCGAGAAGCCCTACTGAGACTTCCCGCCCTCGCCCAACCTCACTGCTTCAGGTGCTCGGCCAGGAAGCCCCTCACCTGGTCCCAGGCGGCGGCCGCGGCCTCGGCATCGTAGCGCCCCGGGGCCGAGGGGTTCGCGAAGGCGTGCGGCGCGTCGTACCTCTGGATGCGGTGCGGCACCCCGGCGTCCGACAGCGCCTCGTCGAACTCCTCCACCACGTCGTTGGGGATGGACTCATCCTTCGTGCCGAAGATGCCCAGCACCGGCGCCTTGATGGACTTGAGCTCCTGCACGTCCGTCACCGGGCGCCCGTAGTACATGACCACCGCGTCCAGCTCCGGGATGGCCATGCCCGCGCGCAGCGACCAGGCCCCGCCGAAGCACCAGCCGATGACCCCCGTGTGCGTCGACTGCACCCGGATGTCCGTCATCAGGAACTGGTGCGCCGCCCGGAGGATGTCCCCCGAGCGCCGCGGGTCCACCGCCTTCATCGTGGCCATGGCCTCCTCGGGCGTGGTGGCCACCTTGCCGCCGTACAGGTCCACCGCCAGCGCGGCGTAGCCCTGGGCCGCCAGCCGATCCGCCCAGTGCATGATGTGCTCGTTGAGCCCCCACCACTCGTGGATGACGAGCACCGCCGGCATCGGCTTGCGCGCGTTCTCCGGCAGGCTCAGGTAGGCCCGCGCTCCCGCTATCTCCAGCATCTGCCCCTTGCGAGGCGGCGCCGCGTCCGCCTTCAGCTCGTGCAGCCCCTCGAACTCCTTCTCCGTCAG
>NZ_DASVSO010000762.1:0-9551 GCF_036388035.1 Archangium sp. | reverse complement strand
CGCGCCACAGCGCCGCGAGCGCGCCCGTCATCGGCGCCGACACGCAGTCCGCGCCCCGCACCTCGACGACCTTCTTCAGCCGCACCTCGGGGAAGAGCGTGGAGAGATGATCCGTCCAGTCGCTCATGTCGGCGGGGCTACCCTCGAAGCCCTGCTGGATGAACTGGCGGAAGCTCATCTTCGGGCGGAGGTACTCCCCGCGCCGGCGCAGGAAGAGGATGGGGGCATCCAGGGCCCACTCCACATAGGCGCGGTAGGAGAAGGAGCCGTCGAAGAAGGCGCGCAGGTAGCCGCAGCGCGTGGGGTCCACCTCGTCCCAGACGCGGTTGCGGAAGGACAGGTAGCCCGAGGGCTTGCCGTCCACGAGCGGACTGTTGGCGTAGAGGGCATTCATGAGTGGCGACAGCCGCGCCACCAGCACCGTCTTGCGCACGCAGTCGGCCTCGTCCTCCCAGTCGAGGGAGACCTGACCGGTGGAGGTCATCAACATCATGTTGAGCGCCAGCCGGCCGCGCTCGGGGAGGCTCTGGCGCATGGCCAGGTAGCGCGTCTTGGGCATCCACGGCATGTCCGCGGGCGTCACGAAGGGCCGGTAGCCCAGGGCCACCAGTCGCAGCCCGAGCGGCTCGGCGGCGGCCTTCACCTCGGCCAGGTGGGCCAGGTTCTCCGCGTGGGCCTCGCGCGCGGTGTGGAGGGGCGAGCCCGAGAGCTCCAGCTGCCCGCCCGGCTCCAGGGAGATGGTGAGCATGCCCTTCTGCAGGGCGATGACGGGCGACTCCGGCGTCTCCCGGAAGGGGGTGTAGCCGGCCGGGGCGATGCGCTCCAGCAGGGCGCCGATTCCGGAGGGCCCCTCGTAGGGCACGGGCCGCGCGACCTGGACGGGGTAGACGAACTTCTCGTGCTCGAGCCCGAGCCGGTGCTGGGACCGGGGCTTCTCGGCGGAACGGAAGCCGGCCAACAGCATGTCGATGGAGGTGATGGGCTCGGAGACAGCACGCTGAAGATCGAGGGACATGTCGGGCCCCTTTATAACCGTCATTGACCCCGTCGCCGTCATTTGCGCATCGTCTCGAAGATGACCCCCCCCTCCCCGGTGCCCACCTTCTCCGCCCGGTCCGGTCCGTCGGACTTCTTTCAAGGGCTTGCCCTGCTGGGCAAAGCCTGGGGCCTCATCTTCCGCTCCCCCCGGCTGCTGGGCCTGTCCGCCCTCTGTGCCGTCGTCACCCTCGTGGCCCTGGGAGGCCTCTTCGCCCTCCTCTGGGTGTACACCCCGCAGCTCCTGGGGTGGATGTGGACCCTCCCCACGGCCTGGTATGGCCGCATCCTCTGGTACCTCGTCCTGGCGCTGCTCTTCCTCGTGCTGCTGGTGGTGGGGGCCAACGTCACCCTGCCCCTGGTGCTGGCCCCCCTCCAGGACCCCCTCTCGGAGAAGACCGAGGAGCTGTGCGGGGACTTCGCCTCGCCCCCCTTCCGGCTGGGGCCCTTCCTCCAGGGCCTGGTCACCAGCGTGGCGCACACCCTGGCGCGCGTCTTCTTCCTCCTGCTGGGGCTGGCCGTGCTCTTCCCGCTCAACCTCGTGCCGGTGGCGGGCAACGTGCTCTGGACGGTGCTCGGCAGCGTGTGGACGATGCTCTGGTTGGCCGGTGAGCATCTGGCGGCGCCCATGACGCGCCACGGGTACCCCTTCGCCGAGGTCCGTCGGGTGCTGGGTCAGCGCTGGCTGCTCTGCCTGGGCTTCGGGGTGGGGGTCTACATCCTGCTGTGGATCCCCCTCCTCAATACCTTCTTCCTCCCGGTGGCGGTGGTTGGCGGCACGCTGCTCTACCGGGGGTTGCGTGCGGTGGGGAACGTTGCCCCCCCTCCTTCCAGGGCCCTCGGGAAATAATCCGTCCGGCCGGTTGTCTCGATCCGGTGGACCTCACGCGGGAACGCAGCGCGCCCTCATGGCGTTCTCCAACGTTGCGGGAAGGCAGCGGCTTGAAGCACCGAGAGTCCGTGATTAGGCTTGCTCGGTCGCTCCCGGCGCTTCCATTTCTTCCCATCTACTCGGATTTACTGGGTTTTTCACGCATCACCCCCGGGGTCTTCCAACCCCTCCTGGATGAACCATGCCGCGACTCTTTCGCCGGATCACCGCCGTCGCCGTCCTACTTGGCGCCTGGGCCCTCGTCGGAAATGACCGGGCACCACTCCCCCTGACACTCGGCGCGGCGGAGGCCGGCCAGGGCAGCTCGGACTCCAGCCGTGTCGCGGGCGAGAAGGGTCAGCATGACCTCTCCTCCCTGCGCGTCTTCACCAAGGTCATCCTCTATGTGAAGGACAACTACGTCGACCCCAAGCGCGTGCGGCCCAAGGAGATGATGATCTCCGCGCTGGAGTACGTGGAGAAGAGCGTCCCGGACGTGCTCGTGGACGGCAACGCCGAGACGGGCAAGCTGCACGTCAACGTCAACGGCCAGAAGCGCGAGTTCGACATCAGCCACGTGGACTCGCTGTGGAAGATGTCCTTCACGCTCAAGGACGTCTTCGACTTCGTGAACAAGAACATGCGTCCCATGGATGACACCCGCGACATCGAGTACGCGGCCGTCAACGGGATGCTCTCCACGCTGGATCCGCACTCGGTGCTGCTGCGCCCCGAGGTGTACCGGGAGATGAAGCTGTCCACCAAGGGGGAGTTCGGTGGCCTGGGCTTCGTCATCCAGATGCGCGAGGGCAACCTCACCGTGGTCAAGGTGCTGCCCAAGACGCCGGCCTACCGCGCGGGCATCCAGAAGGACGATCAGATCAAGCGCATTGGCGAGGAGTCCACCGTCAACATGGACCTCAACGAGGCCGTGTCCAAGCTGCGCGGCGCCGTGGACAGCCGCGTCTCCATCACCGTGGAGCGCAAGGGCTGGGACAAGCCGCGCAACATGACGCTCAACCGCGCCATGATCTCCATCGAGAGCGTGCAGTCCAAGCTGCTGGCCGGCAACGTGGGCTACGTGCGCCTGAAGAACTTCCAGGGCAACACCACGCGCGACCTGCAGGCGGCCCTCTCCGAGATGCGCCGTCAGACCGAGGCCAAGGGCGGGCTCAAGGGCGTGGTGCTGGACATGCGCGGCAACCCGGGCGGTCTGCTCGAGCAGGCCATCCAGGTGTCGGACACCTTCGTGTCCAGCGGCACCATCGTCTCGACGGTGGGCCTGTCGGACAAGCTGCGTGAGGAGAAGCGGGCCCGGCCGGACGAGGGCGAGGACACCTACCCCATCGCCGTGCTGGTGAACGCGGGCAGCGCCTCGGCCTCGGAGATCGTCGCTGGCGCGCTGAAGAACCTCATCCGCGCCGTCATCATCGGCCGCCAGACGTTCGGCAAGGGCAGCGTGCAGGTGCTCTACGACTTCCCGGATGACAGCGCGCTCAAGCTGACCATCGCCAAGTACCTCACCCCGGGCGACGTCTCCATCCAGGAGGTCGGCATCGTCCCGGACATCGAGCTGGTGCCCGCGGCCGTCACCGACGAGCGCGTGCTGGTGTTCGCCCCGCGCAAGACCATTGGCGAGGCGGACCTGGACCAGCACTTCGGCAACCCCAACTCGGACTCGGTGGCCAAGAAGCGCGAGGACGTGCTCGGCCGCGAGAAGCCGCTGGAGTCGCTCAAGTACCTCAAGCTGGACGAGAAGCAGCAGCAGCAGGCCCAGGCCAAGAAGGAAGAGGCCGACAAGAACCCCGAGGTGGCCACCAAGGGGGAGAAGAACCCGCTGCTGGACGTGGAGTCGGTGGGCTCGGGCGAGGAGCTGGACGACCAGATGGACGCCGAGAGCCAGGATGAGGTGAAGGAGGACTTCGAGGTGCAGTTCGCCCGCGACTACGTCCTCCAGGTGCCCCTCACGGATCGGCGCGCCATGCTGCAGAAGGGCAAGAGCTTCGTGGAGCAGAAGCGCCGCGAGGAGGAGCAGCGCATCAACGCCGCCATCAGCGCGCTCAACGTGGACTGGGGCACGGGCGCCACGCCCAAGGACGTGAAGCTCGCCGCCACCTTCACCCCCAGCGTCGACCAGCGCATCAACGCGGGTGACACGTTCGACCTGGCCGTCACCGCGGAGAACAAGGGCAGCGAGCCCCTCAAGCGCGTGCGCGCCTGGACGGAGAGCGACAACTACTACCTGGACCGCCGTGAGTTCCTCATCGGCAGCCTGGCTCCGGGTGAGAAGAAGACGTGGAAGGTGAAGGTCAAGCTGCCCAAGGACCTCACCTCCCGCCGCGACGAGGTCACCGTGAAGTTCCACGATGACAACGGGGCCCTGCCCACCACGCTCGTCAGCGAGCTGAGCTTCGCCGAGCTGCCCCGTCCCGCCTTCGCCTTCAACTGGCAGGTCGTCGACAACTGCGAGTCCTGCAACGGGGATGGCGTCGCCCAGCGCGGCGAGGACATCACCCTGGTGATGGACGTGACGAACACCGGCAAGGGCAAGGCGCTCGACTCGTTCGCGCAGATCAAGAATGTCGGCGACCCGAACATCTTCATCGAGAAGGGCCGCTTCAAGCTGGGCGAGATGGCCCCGGGCGAGACGAAGACGGCGCGCTTCCAGCTCGAGGTGAAGAAGGGCTTCCGCGAGGAGACCTTCCCGCTCAAGCTGGCCATCGTCGACGAGCCGCTCGAGGAGTTCGCCATGGAGAAGCTGCAGATCCCCGTGGCGGACGGCGCGGTGGCGAAGTTCGAGCCGAAGAAGGGCCTGGTGAAGCTCGCGGAGAAGGTGGAGCTGCTGGCCTCCCCGCAGCAGGACGGCGCGGTGCTGGCCAAGCTCACCCGCCCGGTGATGCTCAACACCGAGGCCTCGGCCAAGGGCTTCTACCGGGTGGAGCTGGAGAAGGACCGCTTCGCCTTCGTGCGCGCCCAGGACGCCCGCGACGCTCGCGGCAAGCCCTCGCCCGCCAAGGACATCTCCTTCGTGGCCCGCCGCTCGCCGCCGGACATCAAGCTGGACGTGGACGCCAGCCAGGGCGGCCTGGTGGCCAACGGCGACAAGTTCACCCTCTCTGGAGAGGTGAGCGACGTCACCGGCCTGCTGGACATGTACGTCCTGGTGAACGACCAGAAGGTGTACTTCCAGGGCGTGGACGCGAACGCGAAGCAGGGCGAGCCGCGCAAGCTCAAGTTCACCACCGAGTTCTCCCTCAAGGAGGGCAACAACAGCATCCTGGTGGTGGCGCGCGAGAGCACCGAGTTCGCCAGCCGTCGCACGCTGGTCATCCGCCGCCGTCCCGCCGAGGTGGCCCAGAAGGTGACGCCTCCGGCGGCCTCGGCCACCAAGCCGGCCAAGTCGGCGACGCCGTAACGAAGTAGCGCCACTGTTCGGCTGCCTCCGGGCGGCTTTCGTCGGGGCTCACCAGCCCTCTCGGAAGCCGCCCGTTTTATTGACGCTTTCCTCGCTCGCACGCTAGCGTCCGCTCCGTTGGCGCCGTTCGCCCGACGTGCGCCTGGGAGGCGGTACTCAGGATGCGGACGTTCAGCCGTTGGATGGCCCTCGCGGTGCTGGTGTGCGGCCCCGCCGCGTACGCGGATCGCAACGATATTCAGATCACCAAGCTGGGCAACCCGAACCGATTCGAGAGTTCGACGTCGACTACGCCCTCGGTGAACTTCAACCCCGAGGCCAACGGTGATTTCCGCGCCTTCGCCCGCACCTTCGCCGCGGTCCTCACCTCGGCGAACCTGATGCCGCCGGAGACGCTGGGCCACGCGGGCTTCGCCCTCAACGCGGAGCTCGGCGTCATCTCCCTGCCCTCCTCGGTGCGCCTGCCCACGGAGCGGCCGCAGACGGACTCGCTGCTGCTGCCCTCGGCGCACTTCCGCAAGGGCCTGCCCTTCTCCCTGGAGCTGGGAGCGCGCGTGGGCTGGGTGGATCGCAGCCGCCTGTTCGCCGGCACCGGTGAGCTGAAGTGGGCCGTCAACGAGGGCTTCACCTGGCTGCCGGACATCGCCGTGCGCGCGCATGTGACGCGCCTGATGGGCAACAACGACTTCAACCTGACGGCGGCCGGCGTGGACCTGGGCGTGGGCAAGCAGTTCCCGCTCGGCGGCATGGTGACGCTCACCCCCTACGGCGGCCTCGACCTGGTGGGCGTGATCGCCAACACGGACATGCTCGACTTCAACCAGGGCCGCACGCTCAATAGCACGCTCAACCCCGCCGATCCCCTCGTCGGCCTGAAGAACACCGGCGTCTACGATGAGGTGAAGTGGAGCGAGAACATCAACAAGCGCTTCTACGGCGGCGTGCGCTTCATCGGCGGCGCGCTGCAGCTCGGCGCCGAGGTGTCCCTCACCCAGCAGGGCCCCATCCCGGTGACCAACGCCGAGACGGGCACGACGGCGAACCGCTCCCTGCCCGCGGTGCTGGCCTTCAGCACCACGCTCGGCCTGGACTTCTAGGCCGCCTTGCCACGCAGGGCCTCGCGCAGGGCACGGGGCGTGTTGGTGATGAGGTAGGAGACGCCCATGTGCTCCAGCGCCCGGGCGCGCTCCGCGTCATCCACCGTCCACACCGCCACGCGCAGGCCCCGGCGGTGCCACTCCTCCATGCGCTCGGGGGTGCACTGCTCGTAATACGGGTGCACCGAGTGCGAGGAGACGAGCGGGTTGACCAGGTAGGCCTGCGGCCCCCAGCGCTTGTCCGGGTCGATGAGGAAGCCGCGGCGCAGTGAGGGCGCGGCGGCCGCCGTCCGGAAGAGGCACAGCGGGTTGAAGCTGGAGATGACCACCCGCTCGGACAGGGCGCGGCGGGTGACGATCTCCGCCACCTTCTGGGAGAGGCCGCCGTCGTCGAAGTGGTCGCACTTGAGCTCGATGTTGATGAGGAAGTGCGAGGGCAGCGCGTCCAGCACCTCCTCCAGCAGGGGGATGCGCGCGGGCGCGAAGCCGAGCCGGCTGCCCACGTCCGCCTGCTTCAGCTTCCACCAGGACGTGGTGCGCACCTCCCAGGGCAGGCCGGCGAGCCGCTCCAGGTGCTCGTCATGGCACACCACCACCTCGCCGGAGCCGCACACCATGGCGTCCAGCTCCACGCCGTCGGCCCCCTGGGCCACGGCCTCCTGGAAGGCGGCGAGGGTATTCTCCGGAGCGTCGGCGCTGGCACCACGGTGAGCGAGCAGGAGCATGCTCCCAGTGTGCGACAGGCCGGCCCGGCGGGCGAGCGTCCCGAACGGAGCCGTCCAGGGTGTGACAGGCGGCTTGCCTCACCCGAGGCTTTGCTGCACTGTGCGCCGCATGCTGGGGCTGCGAACCGGAGAGATCCTCTTCATTGGCTTCATCCTGGTGGTGGTGTTCTCCGCCGCTCGGATGGGACAGCTCGGCAATGCCGTGGGCCGGTTCGTCTACTCGTTCAAGAAGGCCGCCAAGGGGCAGGACTTCGTGGACGTGAAGCCCCTGCCCCGCTCCAAGCGCGGCCAGGACGTCATCGACGTCGACACGAACGACCCCAACTCCCGGCGCGGCTAACGCTCTCCGACGCTGCCCCCTCCGGCCAGCAGGCGTGAGGCCTGCTCGCGCAGCGAGGGGTGCACGGAGGTGTCCGCGGCCAGCTCTTCCAGGTCGCTCGCGTTGAGCAGGGGGACGATCTTCACCCCCACCTCGGGCGGCAGGTACGGGTTGAAGACGAGCGCGCGGCGCACCGCGTGGCGCGAGAACCAGCGCGGCGACTTCCAGATCTCCACCAGCGGCTCGGGCCGGGCCGGGCGACGCGCCGCCATGCGCACCACCAGGTCCTCGGTGAGACGGGGGTTGATGAGCGCGTTGCGCACCACCAGGGGGTTGCTCACCGTGGCCATCCGCGAGAGCACGTCCGGATCCCGCGTGAGCCGGGCCTGCTGCTTGAGGTGCCCCAGCGACTGGGTGAAGGCCTTGGCGTCCGCCTTGGCCGCCGCGCCCTCGTCCAGCTCCTTGCGGGCCGGTGCCGTCGCGAACAGGTCCGCCACCGACTGAAGCGACTGCACCTCGGCCATGCGGCGCAGCGAGTCCGCGTAGGGAATGCTCGCGGCCTCCAGGCCCAGCGCCGCCACGAAGGCGGAGAGGACGCAGGTGGCCGGCGTCCAGCCCGCACGGGCCAGGAAGATGACCTCGTGGAGCAGCTCGTTGGTGTCCAGCGGATCCCGCTTCGCGAGCTCGCGCGCGGCGGCCTTGCGGACGATCTCCGCACTGCCGCTCAGCGCGTGGAGCCGCCGGACGACGGTCTTGGCCTCCTCACGGCTGGCCATTGCCCGCCTTCTCCTGGGTCCCTCCGGCGGCGAGCTCGCCCTGCGGTTCGAGCGTCACCTCGAGCCGGAAGCCACTCAGGTCCGAGGGGTACTCGTAGAAGAAGACGACGAAAGGCGCCCGAGCCCCCGGAGCCACTTCCTTGGCGGCGGCGTCCAGGCGGGTGCGCAGCAGGGTGGCCTCATCCACCTTCTGGAGCGAGTAGAGCTCCTCGGGCGTGGGCACGGCGCCCACGAGGCCCTCGGCCGACTTCACCCGCTGGTCCCCGTCGTACACCGCGACGAGCGCCTTCACCCGGACGGGCGCGGTGCCACGGTTCTCCACCTCGCCCCGGACGAAGAAGAGGGTGTGGCCGTCGCGAGCCTCGTAGAGGCCGTTGGACAGGTCCTTCGCCACCAGGGGCCGCGTGGGCGACACCATCTCCCGCATCTTCGCGGGAGACAGGGCGGACAGCTCCAGCTTGCCGTCGTTGAGCCAGGCACCACCCACGGCGACGAGGCCCACCACCAGCACCGCCGCCACCACGAACTGCGCGGCCACCGCGGCCAGACGCTGCACGAGGCGCGGGCCCTGGCCGTCGGAGGCCTCTTTCTTCTTCTTCGCGGGCTCGGCGGGCGCGACGGCGATCACCGGCGGCGCGACCGTCGGTGTCATCGACGGCAGGTCGGGGAGGATCTCCCGGCTCGGAGGCGCCTCGCCTGGTCCCGGGAAGTCCGGGAGGGGGAACGGATTGCGCTCTGTCTGGGCTTCCGCTCGAGCCACGGGCGTCGCCGGGGCCGTCTGCGGGGCGCCCCAGTCCGGGATGCCCGACGGCGCGGCCTGTTGAGGCGCACCCCAATCCGGGATGCCCGACGGCGCGGCCTGCTGGGGCGCACCCCAGTCCGGGATACCCGACGGCGCGGGGCTCGGAGCTGGAGCAGCGGGAGCCGGAGGCGGCGCCGACACAGGGTCGAACGAAACGAACGGGTTGTTGCCCTCGAGCCCCTCCATCTCCCCCGAATCGGGAATCGGCACGGGCGCGGGCGCGGCACTCCGGGCCGCGGGAGCCGGAGGCAGTGCGGCCACGGGGTCGAACGCGACGAAGGGGTTGTTGCCCTCGAGCCCCTCCATCTCCCCCGAGTCCGGCACGGGCACGGGCCCGGGCGCGGCGCTCCGGGACGGAGGCAGCGTGGGCGTGGCCGACATCGTCGGCGCGTCCTCCGGAGGCAGCGAGAACGGGTCGTCCTCCTCGACGGAGACCGGCGCGCGGCGCCGGGGCGCGAGCGGGGGCGTGGCCGGCACCGGCGGGGCGGCCGCGCCGGAGACGCCCGGGGGG
>NZ_DASVSO010000761.1:0-19099 GCF_036388035.1 Archangium sp. | reverse complement strand
TTGGGGACGGAGCAGGGCAGCTCCCCTCCCGTGGAGAAACCAGGCACGAAACGCCTTCGTGTCACCGAGGGGGCCCGAGCCACTTATCCACAAGATATGAGCCGGGAGAGACGAGTCCGAAGCGGGGTGCTGCTGCTCCTTCCAGTGCTGGCACTCGGAGGACTCGGTGGTGCTCGACTTCCGGCCGAAGTGAGCCTCACCCTCCGCGCTTGCGGTAGATGACCGTGAAGTTGTTGCTCGGCATGTCGACGACGCGGTCGGGCTCCAGTCCGTGGGCCCGCGCCTCGGCCGTGACGGCGCCCAATTCGCGCACGCCCCAGGCCGGGTTCCGCTCGCGCAGCGAGGCGTCGAAGGCGAGGTTGCTCGGCGCCGTGGGCCGGCCCTCGATGAAGTACGCGCCGTAGAGGATGAGCGGCCCCCCGGGAGGCAGTACCCGGCCGGCGCCGCGCATCAATCCCTGACACGCCTCCCACGGCGAGATGTGCACCATGTTGATGCAGACGATGGCGTCCGCTTCCTCCACGGGCCAGGAGGAGGCGCTGGCATCCAGGGCGAGGGGAGCGCGCAGGTTGGGCGGGCCCTCCTCCACGCGCCACGCGTCGATGCTCTCCCGCGCGCTCGGATCCGCGTCGCTGGGCTGCCAGGTGAGCCCGGGGAAGGCGCGGGAGAAGAAGACGGCGTGCTGGCCGGTGCCGCTGGCCACCTCGAGCACGGTGCCCCGCGGGGGTAGCACCTCGCGGAGGACGGAGAGGAGGGGCTCGCGGTTGCGCTCGGCGGAGGGGGCGTGACGTTTCATGGGGCGGGCTCGGGGTGGAGCCTCTCTCTACTTCCGGGTCCCTGTCGCGGGCGAGCGTCTTCGGCCAGACGCACCGCCCCTCCCCGCATCCGGCAAGGGCGAGAAGGCGGCGGACGCTCACTTCTCGCTGTGATTCCACCCGAATCCGCGAGAATGGAGGCACCTGCCTGAAGGGGGTGCCATGAAACTGCGCTGGGCGGTTCCGCTGTTGCTGCTCCTCCTTGTTAGCGGCTGTGCCACGGTGCGCGTTGTGCGCCTGGACACGGGCCGGGGCGAGCCCATTGTCTTCACTCCAGGCACCGCCGAAACCGAGCCCGTGGAAGTGAAGGAAGAGGAATTCCAAGAGGCCGTGACCCGGCTGTCCCAGAGCGTGCAGCCACCTGCCAATCCGCGGCAGGCCGCCCGACAGCTCTTCGAGGTGGGGGTACGCGACGGTTCATTCCTCTTCGAGAGCCGCACCCACCGGGTGACACCCTTGGACGGCACGCCGTTGGTTTCGGAAACGGACGTGGAGGTGACGCGCTCCTATTTGCGCTGGTGTGAGCGCACCGGGAGGAAGGGAGACTGCCTTCGCTTGCTGGTGGAGTTCCCTACCGTGGACAGGGACGGTCGTTACACGCTGGCCATGGCGCTGGCGCATGGGGCCGTGCTGGACGAGATGTTGGAAGCCTTCAAGGACATGGCCGACCCGCACGCCATGCTGGCGGCGGCACTGTGGACGGGCACGATGTATTTCATTTTATGGACGGTGCCGGAGCCCATGTCCAAGGGCCTCGCCGCAGTGATGACCGCAACGCTCATCGTCTACCTGGGCGTGGATACGTTCTGGGGCCTGATCACAGGTTTCAGGCGGCTGGTGGACGAGGCAGACCGGGCCACCACGTTTGACGAGCTACGGCGGGCTGGAGAGCGCTACGGAAAGGTGATGGGCCGCAACGCGGCACGTGCCTTTGCTCTGCTTGCCACGGTGGCCATCGGGAACACGGCGGCGGGTTTCGCGTCGAAGGTGCCGGCTTTGCCCGGCTCGGCCCAGGCGTCCATGCAGTCCGGGGCTCAGGCCGGCATCCTGCTCTCGGCCGTGGGCGAAGTGGAGGCAATAGCCGTCACGGGCGGATCCATGACCATGGCGCTTGCTCCTGGCGCGGTCTCCACGACGGTGCCGGGTATGGGCAGCACGGCTGCCGACCCGGTGGATACGGAGGGCCACGCCCACCACATCGCTACGGACAAGTGGTGGGACTCCACGAACAACGGTGGACCGTGGTCTCCCCAGTTCCAGAAGATCTTCGACAAGGCGGGCATGTCGCTGAACGACCCGGCCAACATTGTTCGCATCAAGGGTCACAAGGGGCCGCACCCGCAGGACTACCACGAAGAAGTTTTCGAGCGCCTGTTCGACGCAACGAAGAGGTGCCGCAGGATGGACCAGTGCCGGGAGGCATTGATGACGGAGCTCGGGCGGATCGCGCGGGAAATCTCCACACCGGGCACCAAGCTCAACAAGCTGGTGACCCGCAGCATGTGACGCCAGAATGCTCGACATGTCCAAGCGCTACTTCAAGCTCTCCCCGGGCGTTGTTCCTGGGTGCTGGGCCCTGGGCATTCCCGTCCATCCACAGGGTCAGGAAGTAGAAGACCCTTGGATCTTCACGGATGGAGCCCCTGTTCCCAACCCAGGACGCTTGAGGCTGCCCTTCGACCATCCCGGAAAACCCGTGGATTTTTCACTCGCGGGGCTCGGCGCTCCAGTCATTCACGCCAAGGTCGCCTCTCTCTTGACGGAGTTGGCTTCTACCGACGTGCAGCTCCTTCCGGTGGACATACAGGGTCAGCCCGAGCAGTTCTGCATCCTCGTGGCCACCCGGCTTGTTCGGTGCATCGACGACAAGGCGTCCGACGAAGTGGAGTATTGGCTGCCGGAAGATGGGCGGCCGGAGAGAGTAGGCACGTACCGGAAGGTCTCTGGCATGCGCATCGACCCCGCCAGGGTGGGTGACGCCAAGGTCTTCCGACCCTGGGGATGGTCCATTGCTCTCATTGTCTCCGAGGAGATCAAGAACGGCTTGGAGCGCATCGGGGCCACCGGGACGAGTTTCAAAGAGGTGTAGTGGAGACGGCCGACATCCGCTTCACGCGGTGATTGCCGAGCGGATGAAAAATTCGTCCCGGCCCCTGTCTTCCACTGGGAGGGCCCCACTCCCGGTGCCTTGACCCCTCCCGGGACCGGGGCGCAGGCTCGCCACGTGCTTGCCTTCCTGCAGGGCCACCTCTCGCTGGTGGTGGGTATCGCGCTCGCGCTGGGGGTGCTGGCCGCGCGGGCGGCGAGCTCGGATGCGACGTTCCGCAGGGACTTGCGCGGGGCGCTCGTCTTCCTGGTGACGTTCCTCGTGCTGCGCCTGATGGACAAGGAGATCGGCCCGCTCCTGCACGAGCGCGTGCTCCAGGGACTGCGCGTGGCGTGGATGCTCACCTTCGCCTTCGGTGGCATCCGCGCTGGCGTGTCCTTTGGCCTGTTCCTGCTGCGCCTGCGCTCCCGGACGCCCCCGCCCAAGATTCTCCGGGACGTGCTCGACTTCACGCTCTACCTCCTCGCCGTCCTGCCCATCCTCAAGACGCAGCTCGACATCGACCTGACGAGCCTGGTGGCCACGTCCGCCATCCTCTCGGTGGTGCTCGGTCTGGCGATGCAGGACTCGCTGGGCAACCTCTTCGCCGGCCTGTCCCTGCAGCTCGAGCGCCCCTACCAGGTGGGCGACTGGGTCACCATCAAGGACGTCACCGGCCGCGTGGTGCAGATCGGCTGGCGCGCCACCCGCATCGAGACGTCCCGCGGGGAGGCCATCACCCTGCCCAACAACGTCTGCTCGAAGGAGGCGGTGAAGAACTACTCGCGAGGCGGGCTGCCGGTGGGCGCGGACATCTACTTCCAGGCCCCGTATGACCGGGCGCCCAACGAGGTGAAGGCCGCGGTCCTGGAGCTCCTGGCGGAGCTGCCGCTGGTGGTCAGGGAGCCGCCGCCGCTGTGCCGCACCTGGGGCTTCGACGAGAAGGGCATCCGCTACCAGATTCGCTACTACGTGGAGGACTTCGGCCAGGCCGACTGGGCGATGGAGGAGATCTACACCCGCATCTGGTACCGCTTCCGGCGCGAGGGCATCGAGCTGCCCTACCCGCAGCGCACGGTGCACATGCGCGAAGGCGTGCCGGCCTCCGAGTTCCCCGACGAGCGGGTCGCCGAGATGTTGCGGCGGGTGGATCTCTTCAAGGTGCTCCAGGAGGAGGAGCGGGCGAGGCTGCGGCGGGAGATGGTGCCCCGGCGCTTCGCGAAGGGCGAGCACGTCATCGAGCAGGGCGAGCCGGGCAAGACGTTCTACCTGGTGGGCTCGGGAGAGCTGTCGGTGCGCGCGGGCGGGGTGGAGGTGTCGCGGCTGACGCGGGGCAACTACTTCGGCGAGATGTCGCTGCTCACGGGCGAGCCGCGCTCGGCGACGGTGGTGGCGCTCACGGACGTGGTGTTGTTGGAGCTGGACCGTCCGGTGTTCGCCCGTCTCTTCGAGGCGCACCCGGAGCTGGCGCCGAAGCTGTCGGGGATGCTGGCGCACCGGCGCACGCAGCTGCACGCGGCGATGACGGCCTCGGGCGACACGGTGCAGGTGGCGACGGAAGAGGGCCACATCCTGGCCCGGCTCAAGAGCATCTTCCGGCTGGGCTGAGGCACGTCCCCTCTCCCCGGAGAGGAGAGGGGCGCGGGGGCCGGACTACTCGTACTGGACCAGGGAGCCGCTCGAGGCGTTCACCTGGACGCTCGCGGGCTTGCTGAAGGACTTCACCGTGGAACCCCCGGACAGCGAGCCCTGGAGGCTCCGCTCGGGCGAGGCCTCGACGCGGGTGCCGCCGCTGGCCGACACCTTCAGCGACTCGGCCCGCACCCCGCGCGCCTCGATGATGGAGCCCCCGCTGCCCTGGACGTCCAGCTCCCCCGTGCGGCCCTTCAGCGTCAGCTGGGAGCCGCCACTGGCCGCCACCTCGAGCTCCTTCGCGTCCACGCCCGTGACGGTGATCTCCGTGCCCCCACTGGCCGCCACCTCGAAGCTGTTGGCCGCCGTGGCCTCCGCCTCGATGTGCGAGCCGCCGCTGCCCGCCACGCTCTCCACCCGCGGGTTGGTGACGTAGAGGCGCACGTCCTCGAGCCCCTTGGAGAACAGCGCGCCCAGCCCATTGCTCCTCTCCACCTGCGTCGTCAGCACGCCGTCCTTCACCTCGAGCTTCACCCGCGCCAGGTCCTCCTTGCTGCCCTCCAGGCGCACCGACTTGGGGCCCGGCTTCACCTCGGCGTGGATGCCGTTGCTCACCGCCACGCCGCGGAAGTCGGGGACCTCGAGCTGACCTCCCTTGGCGGCGTCCTGCGCGAAGGCGGGGGCGGACACCAGGAGGGCGACGGGGAGCACCAGGGAGCGCAGCAGCATGATTCGGACCTCGGGAGATGGGAGGCGCGGGGCCTCGGTCATCCGGAGATACGCACCGCCGCCGGAGCCATTGCTCCCCGGCCGTCGGGTCGCTCAATCCCGGGCGAACTTCTCCCGGGGGATGCGCACGGCGGTGATCTCGCCGACCTTGATATCCACCTGGAATTTCAGCGACTTGCCGTCGGGACCCACGATCCGCAGCGTCTGCTTGCCCGCGGGCATGGGCACCCGGAACAGCGGCGTCTCGCCCAGCAGGCGGCTGCCCAGGTACACCTTGGCGGCGCTCGCCGTGTTCAGCGTGAGGATGCCCTGGCCCTCCGACGGCTCGACCGCTCCCGAGCGCTCGCGCTCCAGCGCCTCCCACGCTCGCTCGGCCTCGTTGGAATTCGTCACCAGCTCGGGCGAGGTCTCCATGTCCACCGGGGCGAGCTCGCGCTTGCGGCTCTTGTTCGCCGTCACCTTGCCGCCCTGCTTCACCGGTTGCGCGGGCTCGGCGACGGCCTCGGCCGGGACGGCGACGGGCTCGCTCTTCTCCTGGGCCTCGGGCGTGCCCGTTCCCTCCGGCGCCGCGTTCGCGGAGGCCGCCGCGTTCTTCACCTCGGGCGAGGCCGTGCCCGCGTCGACAGCGGCCGGGGTGGGCGAGGGCTCGACAGTGGCGGCGGCCAGCGCGGAGTCACCCGCGTCCGGAGTGCTCGCGTCAGCGGCCGACGTCTCCTGTGGGGTGGCGGTGGAGACCTCGGTGGTGGCCACGGGAGGCTGCGCGGCCGGAGCGGGGGCCTGGGTGTCGGCCGGGGCCACCTTCAAGAGGGGAGCCGAGGGCGGGGGCGGGGGGAACAGCCGTGAGGACACGAGGCCCCCATCCCACTTCAGGGCCACCGCGGCGGCACCACCGCCCAGCAGGAACAGCAGGAGCAGCGCGGCCACCCAGGCACCTCGTCCCGAGCCAGGGGACGTGGGTGCGTGGGTCGCGGAGGCGGCCTCGTCTCGTGGCGCCCCCTTCCGGGACCGGGGGGGCACGGCTTGGACGGGGGCGGTGGGGCGCTCCGAGGCGTCTTCCGCCTCGAACTTCCCCCTGCGGGCCCGGCCGGCTCCAGGCGGGAGGATGGCGGTGGGAAACTCCACGTCCTCCTCATCCTCGGGCTCCACCTGCCGGGGCCGGGCACCCGTGGGCGGCGCGACGGCGGTGAGGAACTCGGGGCCGTCCTCGTCCGGCGGCGTCACGTCGCGGGGTCGGGCCTGTGGCGGGCGGAGGTAGGGCGCGGTGAGGAACTCGGGGCCGTCCTCGTCCGGCGGCTCCACCGGGGAGGGCCGCGAGAGGATGGGGCCGGTCTGCTCCTCGGGTGCTTCCACCGGTGGCTCGACCGGGCGCTGCCGGGCCAGCAGCGAGCGGCGGGCCGGCACGGTGGGGTCATCCGGAAAGTCTTCCTCCGCGGGCACGGGAGGACTCACCGGAGCGGGAATCCCGAGCGCGCCGACGGGCTGGGTGGCGGCGTCCAGGTGCGGCAGCGGGACGTCGAGCGTCGGCCGGCGACCCGGGCGCCCGGGGTTGCCGCGTGCACCCGCTCCGCTCGCGGTGATGGGCTGCTCCCCGGTGGTGCGCGGCGGCCGCGTGACGGGGGGGTGGAACTCCTCCTGGGACGTCGGCGGCTCGGGGTCCAGGCTGCGCGGCCGCGCGGGGGTGGTGCGCTCGCGAGGCGGGGGCAGCACCGGCCGGTGGAGATCCGTGCTCTCGGGAGGGCGCGGGGGCGTGACGGACGCCGGAGGCCGGGTGGGAGCCGGGGGCGTGACGACCTCGGTCCGATCGGAGGTGGACGAGGGCCTCGAGAACTGGGGCGGGGAGATGCTGGGCAGGCGCCCCGCCGTGGAGCTCCTCGGGGGAAGGGGCGCGGCGACGCCCGGCGAGGATGGCAGGGCGGAGGCCGTGGGCGTCCTCGGCGTGGCGATGCCCGGGGTGGGGGCCGGCGCGGGCGGAGGCGTGACGGGTGCCTCCTTGTCCGCGAAGAGCTGCGCGAGCTTCACCTCTCCCGTGCCGTCGACGGCGGCCCGGCCTCGGGCGAGGAGCTGGCGCGTCTGCTCCCGCCGCTCGGCGAAGAGGCGCCGCATCAGCTCGCCACTCTTCTCCGGCAGCCAGATGAGCGGGCCCACGGCGCGCTCCAGCTCGCGGGCGAACTCCAGCGTGGTGGCGTACCGGTCCTCGCGCCGGCGCGCCAGCGCCTTGAGGACGATGGCGTCCAGCTCGGGGGGAATCGCCTTGTTGACGCGCGAGGGCTCGGGGATGGGGGAGCGCAGCACGGCGTTGGCCACCGCCATGGGCGCCTTGCCCGGGAAGAGCCGCATGCCGGTGAGGCACTCGTGCAGCACCACGCCCAGGCTGAACAAGTCGCTGCGCGCGTCCAGCGGCTCGCCGCGGATCTGCTCCGGCGACATGTACCCGCTGGTGCCCTTCACCATGCCCACCTGCGTGCGGCTGGCGCCCGCCAGGTTCTTGGCGATGCCGAAGTCCAGCAGCTTGGTGACGCCCTCGTACGTCACCATGATGTTCTTCTCGGCCACGTCCCGGTGGATGACGGGCGAGGGCTCGCCGAGCGGATCCGTGTAGGTGTGCGCGTAGTGCAGCGCCAGCGCGGTGTCGCGCACCGAGGCCAGGCCAAAGCCCACGGGCATGGGCTCGTTGGTGGCGCGGCACGCCCGGGCCACTTCAATGAGCGTGGCGCCCGGCACGAACTCCATGGCGAGGAAGAGCTCCCCCTCGGCCACGTCCAGATCGAACACCTGGGCGATGTGCGGGTGGTTGAAGGCCGCCGTCACCTTCGCCTCGTCCAGGAACATCTGGACGAACTCCTCCTGGCCCTGGATGTCCGGGAGGATCTTCTTGAGCACCACGGGCTTGTGGAAACCCGCCAGGCCCCGCTTGGAGGCCAGGAAGATCTCCGCCATGCCGCCCGTGGACAGGCGACAGAGCACCTCGTAGTTGCCCATCTGCCGACCGCGGACGTCATCCGGGCCGAAGGGTGTTGTCGACCCAGCCATTCGAGAAAACCAAGCTTATAGGACCGTCCGCCGGGACGCGAAACCCGGCCCCGTGATTTTCGCGTGACGGCGCAACCGGAGCGGATTCCAGTCACACGCCCCGCGCCCGATTCGTCCCCGCAACCCCTCGTGAAGACAGACGGTGTGGGTGCTCAGGCTCACATTCTTGGTTTCCAAAATAAAAATCCAGGGGGCGTGAAACCCCCGCGTCCTGCCCACGCCCCCGGGTTCCAGCAACCCGCGTCTTCTGGACGGGAGCGCCGTTCACCAGGTGGCACAACGCGGGGAGTCGATGGGTCCGCAACGCTTCCGTGGAGCCCACTCCGCAGGCGACGCTGCAAGCCCCGAGACGTGTGTCCACATTGGCGGAACCGAATTTCCATCGGTGGCCGGGGATCGCGGTGGAGTGGAAATTTCCACTGGTTCCGTAAACCGGTACTCCAAGACAGGCGGAGTTCCCATGGCGACGGAGAAGGCGGACCGCATGCGAGCCCGAGACAGCGTCCTGGGTTACCGAATGGGACCCGGACAGGGGGCGGTGGCCTCGGTGGAGGGCGAGTCGCAGCCGGCGGGGCGGCTGGTGCAGCTGTCGCCGGAGCACCTGACGCTGCACCTCTTCATGCCCACGGCGCTGAGGCCGGGACAGACGGCCAACGTGGTGGTGGGCACGGGGGAGCAGACGACGTCCCTGCGGGCCGAGGTGACGAATGTGCTGCTGCAGGGGCCGGAGGAGCTGCCGGAGCTGAGCCTGCGCTTCGTGGCGCCGCCGCTGGACAAGGGCCGCAGCATCGTCTCGATGTTGGAGCGGCTGAGGGACCAGGGGCAGCTGGAGACGCCGCGGGGCCGGCCCATCTGGAAGGAGCACATCACCCGGGCGGATCGGATCGGCCGCATCTTCGAGGCGCTGACGGCCCGGCGGTGCCGGGGCCGGGTGCGCTCGAGCACGGGGGACGTGGACCTGGTGGCGGCGCTCTACGACAAGTTCGACGGGAAGGTGGCGTGGGAGGTGCGGGGCGTGCCGCCCGCGGCCCCCTTCACGGTGGAGCTGTTCGGCTACAGCTCGGTGCTGCACTTCGAGGTGGAGCAGGCGACGTACGAGGATGGGCTGTGGGTGGTGCCGCTGCCGCGCGAGGTGGTGCGCTACCGCCACCGCTTCCTGAGGAGGGCGGCGGCGTGGGGCGGGTGCACGGTGCGCTTCTCCCATCCGCTGTGGCCGCAGGTGCGGGTGCGCCGGGAGCTGGCGGACATCTCGTACGAGGGCCTGTCCTTCTGCACCGAGCCGGGCGAGGACCTGCTCTACCCGGGGCTGCGGCTGCCGGAGGTGGAGGTGGAGCTGCCGGGGCAGGAGCCGGTGAGGCTGCGCACCGAGGTGTGCAACATCACCGGGGTGGCGGGAGGCCGGCGCTGCGGCATGTCGGTGGTGCCGCTGAGCGAGGAGGACGGTGTGCGCTGGCGGCTGCTGGTGGAGGAGCAGAGCCACCCGAACACGCGGGTGACGGGGGACTGGAACCAGGGCACGTGGGAGCTCTTCGAGCGCTCGGGGTACTTCCGGCTGTCGGGGAAGACGCCGGCGGACTTCGCGCGGATGCAGGCCGAGTACCGCGACGCGCACGAGGTGCTGGAGCGGCACGCGCGGCTGGGCTACCGGGTGGTGCGGCCGATGCCCTCGGGCCAGGCGGTGGAGGCGAGCCTGTCGTGGCTCAAGCCGTACACGGGCAGCTGGCTGGCGCACCAGCTCGCGCGCCAGGCGCCGCCCCACGAGAAGCTGCGCGGCACGGCGCGAGATGCGCTGCGCGACATCTACCTGCGGGGCTTCGAGCCGGCGCAGATGGATCCCGAGGTGAAGTGGTTCCTCGCGTACTGCGAGGCGAACGTGCGCTGGGTGCGCTTCACGGCGTTCGACTTCGCCGAGTGGTACCAGCACACGGGGCAGGCGTGCATGGTGCCCTTCCGCTTCATGGAGGCGGACGCGCGGCGGGAGTGGACGCTGCCCGAGGGCTTCACGCTGGGGGAGCCCACGCCGCAGGAGAAGGCGGCGCTCTTCGCGCGGCTGGAGGAGACGCGGCCGCAGGCGTACCGGGAGGCGTTGGACCTGGTGCCGGAGCGCTTCGAGCTGACGGCGCTCAAGCGCAAGTGGAGCGAGGCGGGGCTGAAGCGGGAGCGGGACGTGCGGGTGGCGCGCAAGGACGGGCGCGCGCTGGCGGTGGGGATTCTGGAGACGGCGCACGTGGGGCTCAACCTGTTCAACGTGCTGGACGGGGTGCGCATCATCCCGCTGGTGGACGCGGCGCTGCCGGAGGCGCAGGAGGCGATGCTGGCGCTGCTGGCGGGAGCGGCGGAGTGGTACCGGGCGCGGGACAAGAGCGTGTTCGTGCACTACGTGGAGACGGAGCACGTGGAGTACACCGAGCGCGCGAAGCTGGTGGACCTGGGAGAGGGCCGCATCTGGATCCTCTCGGCGCAGCTCCTGCCGGACTTCATCGAGCACCTGTGCGAGGCGACGACGCCCCGCGGAGAGCCCTGAAGCGCCGCGAGGACTCAGGCCGCCTTCTCGGTGGCCTGCGCCTTGACCGCCTGGATCTCCAGGGCGATCTCGATCTTCTCGCCGACGAGGACGCCACCGGTCTCGAGCGCCTGGTTCCACGTCAGGCCGAACTCCCGGCGGTCGATCGACGTCTTCGCCTCGAAGGCGGCCTTGATGTTGCCCCAGGGATCCTTCCCGATGCCGAGCTGCTCGGCCTCGAGCACCACCTCGCGGGTGATGTCCCGGATGGTCAGGTTCCCCGTCACCCGGAGGCCGTTGCCCGAGGTCTTCTCCACCTTCGTGCTCTGGAAGGACATGACGGGGAACTTCGCCACGTCGAAGAAGTCCGGCGAGCGCAGGTGATCATCCCGCTGCTGGACGCCGGTGTCGATGCTCGCCGTCTCGATGCGGGCGGAGACCGACGAGGCGGTGGGATCCTGCTCGTCCAGCGACACCGCTCCGGTGAACTTCCGGAAGCTGCCGCGCACCTTGGCGATGACCATGTGGCGGACGGAGAAGTGCACGCCGGAGTGAGTCAGGTCGATGTTCCAGGTTGCGTTGGCCATGTGCGTCTTCCTTTTGGGTGAGGCGTTGTTTGATGTGTTGAAGGTAGCGGCGGACGGGGGCCTTGATTAGATGGGGCGGACTGGAAGGACTGTTCCACCCATGGAACGACTCCCGGGCCGGGAACCGCATGGACCTCAACGAGCTCCTCGTCTTCGCGAAGGTGGTGCAGGCCGGCGGCTTCACCGCGGCGGCTCGCGGGCTGCGCATGCCCAAGTCTACCGTCAGTCGGAAGGTGTCCGAGCTCGAGGAGCGTGTCGGCGCGCAGCTCCTGCAGCGCACGACGCGCAAGCTGAGCCTCACGGAGGTGGGGCGGGCCTACTACGAGCACTGCGCTCGCATCGTGGCCGAGGCGGAGCAGGCCGAGCTGGCCGTCACGCGCATGCAGGCCACCCCTCACGGGCTGCTCCGCGTGACGACCCCCCTGTCCTTCAGCTTCATCGGGCCGCTCGTCGCGGGGTTCCTGAAGCGCTACCCCGAGGTGCAGCTCGAGCTGGTGTGCACGGACCGCACGGTCGACCTGGTGGAGGAGGGGTTCGATCTCGCCGTGCGCGCCGGACGGCTGGCCGACTCCTCGCTCATCGCCCGGAAGCTCGGGAGCGTCGAGCGCGTCGTCGTGGCGGCCCCGAGCTACCTCCAGGCGCGGGGAGCGCCCCGGTCACCCCGGGAGCTCGAGAAGCACGACTGCCTCCTGTTTGGCGCGGGGCGCGAGGGGAACGTGTGGACGCTGCACTCGGGCAACAGGTCGGTCGAGGTCTCCCTCCGTGCGCGTCTCGTCGTGAACGAGCCCGACATGTTGCGCGCGGTGGCGCTGGCGGGCTCGGGGATCGCGCTCCTCCCCAACATCCACTCCGCCGCGGACCTCGCCACCGGGCACCTGCAGCGCCTCCTGCCGGATTGGAGCTCCTCCGGGGCCCCGGTGCACGCGGTCTACCCGAGCACCCGGCACCACTCGCCCAAGGTGATGGCCTTCGTGGACTTCCTGCGGGAGCACTGGCCCGCCTCTTCCGTGGACTGAGGGCGCTCCTCGTCCATTCCATGAGTGGAACGCTCTGTCCCGTCGTTGGCGTCTGGCGCGGAACGCTTCACCCCCACATGATGGTTGGCACCTGAGAGCAAGGAGCCACCCATGAGCCGGGATGTACCCATCGACCCGAGGCAGCACCCCGAGCTGGAGACCCTCATCGTCACCCGCACCCGGGATCTCGGCGATGGGTTCGAGGTGCGGCGGGCGCTGCCCTCGGCCCAGCGCCGCATGGTCGGGCCCTTCATCTTCCTCGATCAGATGGGGCCGGCGGTGTTCCGCTCGGGCCACGGGCTCGACGTGCGGCCGCATCCGCACATTGGCCTCGCCACCGTCACCTACCTCTTCGACGGGGAGATCCTCCACCGGGACAGCCTCGGCATGGTGCAGCCCATCCGGCCCGGCGAGGTGAACTGGATGACCGCGGGGCGCGGCATCGTCCACTCCGAGCGCACGGGCCCCGAGACGCGCGCCGCGGGTGGGCGGCTCTTCGGCATCCAGACCTGGCTGGCGCTCCCGAAGCAGCACGAGGAGACCGCGCCCGCCTTCGTCCACCATGCCGCCGAGACGATGCCCTTCCTCGAAGGCGAGGGCGTGCGGATGCACCTCATCGCCGGAGCGCTCTATGGGAAGCGCTCGCCCGTGCAGTCGTTCTCGGACATGTTCTACGCGGACATGGCCCTGGAGGAGGGAGCGGGCCTCGTGATTCCGGCCGAGCACGAGGAGCGCGCGCTCTACCTCGCCGAAGGCACGGTGGAGCTGGACGGCACCGAGTTCGGAGTGGGCGAGCTCCTCGTCTTCCGTCCGGGCAGTGAAATCACCCTGCGGGCCTCGGCTCCGGCGCGGATGATGCTCCTCGGCGGCGAGCCGATGGACGGGCCTCGCTACATCTTCTGGAACTTCGTCTCCAGCTCGAAGGAGCGGCTGGAGGAGGCCAAGGCGGACTGGAAGGCCGGCCGCTTCGCCCCGGTTCCTCAGGAGACGGAGTTCATCCCGCTGCCCGAGGAGCCCGCTCCCGTGCGCTACCCGTAGGCGCGCCTCGGGAGGGTCAACCGGCTCCTACCAGGATGCCCCCGAGGCCATCTGCAGAGGGGACTCCAGCCCAACGTGTCCAGCGGAGTCGTCGAGTGCCTCGGCCACTGCCTCCTCGAACTCCTCCAGCGGGCAGATCTTCGAGAGGACGGTGTGGACGCCTGGAATCCGGGGGGCCCGCCGCGAGCTGTGCAGGATGATGGGGATGCGGAAGAGCTCGGCATCGCGGAGGATGCGCCGGCAGAGCTCGACGCCATCCAGGCGAGGCATCATCCAGTCCGTGACGATCAAGTCCGGCCGCAGCGTGCGAGCCATCTCCAGGGCCTCGAGGCCGTCGTGCGCCTGGAAGACTTCATAGCCCATGACCTCCAGCACATCGGTGTAGAGCTCTCGGAGCTCGGGCTCGTCATCGACCAGAAGGATCTTGCTCACAGCGGCAGCCTCACTTTCCGGAGCGCCTGACCTGGATGGTGGTTCGCGCCCCTCATAAGGAAGGAGTCTCCTTCACCGCCGGTGTGATGCGTCATGGCCTCACTTCTGCAGAGGCGCGAGCCAGGTCCCCTCGCGGTGTCCGGAGAGAGGGACCAGGAGGGCAGGGGCCCGAAAGCCCGCTCGGCCCATTCAGGCCGCCCACCGCCTGGAGTAGCCTCGCGGGCCGTGTCCCTCTCCGCCCTCTGCCAGCGCTGCGGCCTGTGCTGTGACGGCAACCTCTTCAGCCACGTGCCGCTTCGGCCCGAGGAAGTCGCTCCCGCTCGGCGGCACGGGCTGGAGGTGGTGGCGCTCGTGGGCGGCTCGCCCGCGCTCCGGCAGGGCTGCTCGGCCTTGAGGGACCGCCGCTGCACGCTCTACGCCGAGCGCCCCCAGGGCTGCCGTGCCTACGACTGCCGTCTGCTCCGGGAAGTAGCCGGCGGCCAGCTCCCCCTCGACGAGGCGCTCGCGGTGGTGGACCGGGCGCGGGCCCTGCTCGCGGCGTTGGAGGCGAGCCTCCCGCCCGACACGGACGCGCCTGCCTCCCCGGTGCTGGAGCGTGCGCGCTTCGCGGACCTGTCCGAGGGCGGGCCCTCCCTGGAGACTCGCGCGCTCCGGGAGCGCACCGAGGCCCTCCTGGACGCACGCTTCCACGGCGGGGCGAGGCGCTTTCCCGGAGCCTCCGGGGAGCCCTGACGCCCCTACGCCCCTACGCCCCCGCGGCCATCCCCTGGGCCCGCTCCTCGCGGCGCCGCTTCACGGCCCGCCACAGCAGGAAGAGCCCGAAGAGGAGCACGAAGCCGGCCGTCACGGTGAAGATGAGGCCCATGCGCCCGGCGCGTGGCCGGTCGTCGTGCCACAGGGTGAGGCCGGGGCTCTCGGGGTTCTGGCGGAAGCGGTTGATGGCCGCGACGGGGCGCTCGGCCTGCTTCTCCTCGCCCATCCAGTCGTGCGAGAGGGGAACCTCTCCCCCGGGGGTAACGAGCACGGGGCGGTAGATGCTCTGCTGCTCGCCCCGGGGGCTGCGACCGCGCTCGACGCGCGCACCCTGGATTTCCGCCAGCGTGTACACGCCGACGACGTACTCGGTGAGCCAGCCGGCGCGGGTGACGGTGCAGGGGCCGCCGCGCTCGCACTGGAGCACGATGCGGGCCTTGGTATCGAGGAAGGCCAGCCCGAAGACGAAGAACGGGATGGACATCAGCAGGACGCCGGTGGCGCCGATGAACAGCGAGCGTGAGGGCGTGACGGAGGGCTCGGGGTCGCTCACGGGCCCGTCTATAGACCAGCCGGGGGATGGGGGCACGCGGGAACTCGCCGGGACGCTCCGTTGACGGGTGCGCACCCGCGAGGGCCCGAGTGTCCACCACCGGGGCTCGCGGCGCCGGGGCAGGTGCACGCGCGGCCGATCCAGGGCATCGACTGGAGTCCACAGGAGGTGGCGCCATGAAGGCCGTGGCCGTGTTCCCGAAGAGCGGTGAGGTGAAGGTCATCGACGTGCCGGAGCCGCGCCTGGGCTCGCCCACGCAGGTGCGGGTGCGCACGCTGGAGGTGGGCGTGTGCGGCACGGACCGCGAGGTGGTGCAGGGCAAGCACGGCAAGCCGCCGGAGGGGGAGGACCACCTCATCGTGGGGCACGAGTGCCTGGGCGAGGTGGTGGAGGTGGGCGCGCAGGTGAAGGACCTGGCGCCGGGGGACCTGGTGGTGCCTCGGGTGCGCCAGCCCTGCCGCGACGGGGGCTGCCTGCCGTGCCGCTCGGGGTACGCGGACTTCTGCGTGACGGGCGAGTACACCGAGCGCGGCATCCAGGGGGCGCACGGCTTCGCCGCGGAATACTTCGTGGAGGACGTGGCCTCGCTGCACAAGGTGCCGCGCGAGCTGCGCGGGGTGGCGGTGCTGACGGAGCCGCTCACCATCGCCGAGAAGGCGCTGCGCGAGGTGGCGCACGTGCAGACGCGCATGCCCTGGCAGCGGCGGGCGCCGGGCAAGGCGGTGGTGCTGGGCTCCGGCCCGGTGGGGCTGCTCGGGGCCATGGCGCTGATGCGGGCGGGCTTCCAGACGACGGTGTACTCGCGCTCGCCCAAGCCCAACCCCAAGGCGGAGGCGGCCGAGTCGCTGGGCGCCGCCTACGTGTCCTCGAAGCAGCACCCGGTGGACGCGCTGGTGCGGCAGCGGGGGCGGGCGGACGTGGTGTACGAGGCGGCGGGCTCGGCGAGCGCGGCCTTCGAGGTGATCAAGGCCCTGGCGCCCAACGGGGTGTACGTCTTCACCGGCGTGCCCGAGAGCGAGGAGGGGGAGCTGGACGAGGGGGTGCTGATGAAGCAGCTGGTGATGAACAACCAGGTGCTGATCGGCACGGTGAACGCGGCGGCGGAGGACTTCGAGTCGGCGGTGGAGAACCTGGGGCGCTTCCGGACGAAGTGGCCCGGGGGCCTGGAGCGCCTCATCACCGCGCGCCACCCCCCCGAGGCCTACGCCGAGGTGGTGACGGGGGACAAGCGCTCGGACATCAAGGACGTCATCGTCTTCTCCCGGGGGTGAGATGCGGGTGACACCGCGTGTGTCGCCTCCGCCCCCCCGAGGGGGCTAGGCTGGGGCTTCCCGACGCCCCAGGGACACCCGCGTCTGGAACGAGGAGGAGCACATGGAGGGAGTCTGGCTGGACATCTCGGTGCCGTTCGGAGGGGAGCCCCCGGTGGAGGGGACGGAACCGGTGCCGCGGCTCCCGGAGGGCGTGGCGGCCCAGGCCGAGTGGCTTCAGCGGGCGGCCTGGATGGGCACGTACGTGACGGCGCCGCCGAGCCTGGAGCTGGACCTCGAGGACATGGAGCGGGCGCCGCTGTCGGCCACGGTGGGGCGGGCGCGGGTGCTGCACCTGGATGACGTGGACAGCATCCGGGCGGACTCGCTGGCGGACTACGAGCCCCGGCCCGGAGAGCGGCTGCTGCTGCGCACGCGCAACTCGCAGCGCGAGTGGTGGAAGCAGCCGAACGAGGAGTCCTTCGTGCGGCTGTCGGACGCGGCGGCGCAGCTGCTCATCGAGCGCAAGGTGGCGTGCGTGGGGGTGGACTACGTGTCGCGCGGCGGCTTCCACGCCGAGGCACTCGAGGTCCACCAGAAGCTGCGCGAGGCCGGGGTGTGGGTCATCGAGGGCCTGGACTTGAGCGAGGTGAAGGTGGGGGTGCACGAGCTGGTGTGCCTGCCGCTGAAGGTGAAGTCGGAGTGGGGCTCGCCAGCGCGGGCCCTGGTGCGCGCGATGCGCGAGTAGTCCGGGAGGGAGGGCCGGGCGGTCCTCGTGCGGACAGCCGGGCGCTCTCCCCGCTCCTCACACCCTCCAGGCTGGCGGGGGGCGTGTGTCGAGCCCATAGCAAGTCCTGAACGCGACGAGGCCGGCGGATAGGAAATCGTCAGGGCTCGTCAGCGGGAGGGAGCGCATGAACGGGGACAAGACGTCGCGGGCGCCGGCCATCGAGGACCATGGCGTCATTGGCGATCTGCGCACGGTGGCACTGGTGGCCACGGACGGGACGCTGGACTGGCTGTGCTTCCCCCACTTCGACAGCCCGAGCGTCTTCGCGGCCTTGTTGGATCCGGAGCGCGGAGGGCACTTTCGCATCGCGCCCGAGCCAGCTGGGGTGGTGCGCAAGCAGTTCTACTGGCCGGACTCCAACGTGCTGGTGACGCGCTTCTACTCCCCGGACGGCGTGGGCGAGCTGGTGGACTTCATGCCCCTGGGCAAGGGGCACCGGGTGCGCGAGGTGGTGCGGCGCATCCGCGTGGTGCGCGGGGAGATGGCCTTCCGCGTGGAGTGCCTGCCCGCCTTCAACTACGCGAGGGACCCGCACACGGTGCGCCTGCTCCACGGCGGGGCGAGCTTCCTGTCCGAGACGCTGAACCTGACGCTGATCACCTCGGCCAAGCTGGAGACGGACGGGCAGCGCGTCACCTCGCGCTTCTCGTTGCGCGAGGGCCAGTCGGCGGTGTTCAGCCTGCGCGAGGGCGCGCCGGACTCGTGCCACGACACGGTGCTGGGGCACGAGGGCTCCGAGGCGCTGTTCCGCTCCACGGTGGACTACTGGCGGCACTGGCTCTCGGGGTGCAGCTACACAGGGCGCTGGCGTGAGACGGTGCACCGCTCGGCGCTGGTGCTCAAGCTGATGACGTTCGAGCCCTCGGGGGCCATCGTCGCGGCGCCCACCTGCAGCCTGCCCGAGTTCCCCGGCGGCCAGCGCAACTGGGACTACCGCTATGTGTGGATCCGCGACGCGGCCTTCACCGTGTACGCGCTGCTGCGCATCGGCTTCCGGCAGGAGGCGGGTGCATTCATGCGCTGGCTGGAGAAGCGCATCGCGGACCTGCCCCCGGGCGAGCCCCTGCCCCTCATGTACGCGCTCAACGGTGGCGAGGTGCCCCGGGAGCAGGAGCTGTGGCACCTGGCGGGCAGCCTGGGCTCGCAGCCGGTGCGCGTGGGCAATGGGGCGGCGCACCAGCTCCAGCTCGACATCTACGGCGAGCTGATGGACTCGGTGTACCTCTACAACAAGCACGGGGCGCCCATCTCGTATGACTTCTGGCGGCACCTGCGGCGGCTGGTGGACTGGGTGTGCGAGCACTGGCGCGACAAGGACGAGAGCATCTGGGAGGTGCGGGCCGGCAAGCAGCACTTCGTCTACTCGAAGATGATGTGCTGGGTGGCGGTGGACCGGGCCATCCGGCTGGCGGACAAGCGCAGCTTCCCGGCGGACCGCGCCCGGTGGCTGGAGACGCGCGACACCATCTTCGAGGAGATCATGCAGCGGGGCTGGAGCTCGAAGCGCGGCGCCTTCATCCAGTCGTACGAGACGATGTCCCTGGACGCGGCCAACCTGCTGATGCCCCTGGTGTTCTTCCTCTCACCGGTGGATCCGCGGATGCTCTCGACGCTGGACATCCTCCGCCAGCGGCCGGCCGAGGGCGGGCTCACGTCGGACGGGCTGGTGTTCCGCTACGACGTGGAGGCGACGGAGGACGGCATCTCGGGGCGCGAGGGCACCTTCAACCTGTGCACCTTCTGGCTGGTGGAGGCGATGACGCGGGCGAGCGTGACGCGGCCGGATCTGCTGGACGAGGCACGCCTCACCTTCGAGCGGATGCTGGGCTACGCCAACCACGTGGGGCTGTTCGCCGAGCAGACAGGGCCCTCGGGCGAGGCGCTG
>NZ_DASVSO010000760.1:0-2186 GCF_036388035.1 Archangium sp. | reverse complement strand
GGGGCAGGCGGCCAGGGGGGGGCCTGTTCCAACGTCCCGGATTCCGTTGGCGAGCCCAACTTCCGCCGTTAAACACCCGCCTCCTATGCACAAGACACACCTCGTTGGCGCTCGGACCCACAATCTCCAGTCGTTGTCGGTGGATCTCACCGAGGGTGAAATGGTGTGTCTCACCGGAGTGTCCGGCTCTGGCAAGTCGAGCCTTGCCCTGGACACCCTCTATGCCGAGGGCCAGCGTCGCTTCGTCGAGAGCTTCAGCCCGTACGCCCGCCAGTTCCTCGAGCGACTGGAGCGGCCTCCGATGGACTCCCTGGAGCCCGTGGCCGCGGGCGTGGCCGTGGATCGCCGGGCGCCGGTGAAGAGCTCGCGCTCCACCGTGGCCACCCTGGCCGACGTGGAGGCCTACCTGTCCGCCCTCTTCACCCGGGAGGCCATGCCGGTGTGCCCCTCCTGTGGGGTGGAGGCGGTGCGCACCGATGCGCGCGTGGCGGCCTCGGCGACGATCGCCGCCGAGTCCGAGGCCCTGGCCGTGCTGGCCTTCCCTCTGCGCATCGCGGACACCGCCGAGTTCATCGGCGTGCGCGCCCGGTTGCTGAAGGAGGGCTTCCACCGGCTGGTGGTGCAAGGCGAGGTGCGGGAGCTGGAGTCGCTGCGCCCGAGCGAGGCCACCGACTCGGCTGGCGTGGCGCACGTGGTGGTGGACAGGTTGAAGCTGGCCCAGGCGCAGCTCAGCCGGGTGACGGCGGCGCTGGAGTCGGCGTGGAGCATGGGCAACGGCGAGGCGGCGGCCTTCACCCCCGCGGGCCTCCGGCGCATCCGCCGGGGCCTCGTGTGCCCCAAGTGCGCGCGCGAGTTCGAGCAGGCCCGGCCCGGCCTCTTCAGCTACCAGTCGCCCACCGGGGCCTGCCCCCCGTGCCGGGGCTTTGGCCGCACCATCGGCATCGACTGGGGCAAGGTGGTGCCCAACCCGACGCTGAGCCTGGAGAAGGGCGCCATCCGCCCGTGGTCGGGCAAGACGTCCGAGTGGGAGCGGAAGATGCTCTTCCGCTACGCGCGCGAGCACGGCATTCCCCTGGACAAGCCCTGGGGACAGCTCACCCCGGCGCAGCGGGAGAAGGTGCTGGAGGGCGAGGGCGACTACCACGGTGGCCGCGCCTACCCGGGCGTGCGCGCGTGGTTCCGCTGGATGGAGAGCCGCACGTACAAGATGCACGTGCGCGTGCTGCTCTCGCGCTACCGCGCCTATTCGCTGTGCGAGAGCTGTCAGGGCGCGCGCCTCAACGAGTCCGCTCGGGCCTGGCGCGTGGGCGGGTTGGACCTCGCCGGCTGGCACGGGCTGGAGCTGTCGGATGCGCGCGCGCGCCTGGAGGCCCTGCGCACCCACACCGGCCAGGGCGAGCTGGTGCGGCGCGAGCTGGCCAGCCGCCTGGGCTACCTGGAGCGGGTGGGCCTGGGCTACCTCACGCTGGATCGGCCCGCGCGCACGCTCTCCGGCGGCGAGGCGCAGCGCGTGTCGCTCACCGCGGCGCTGGGCACCTCGCTGACGGGCGCGCTCTTCGTCCTGGACGAGCCCACCGTGGGCCTGCACCCGTCCGATGTGGGGCCCCTCACCGGTGCCATGGCCGAGCTGGCCACCCGGGGCAACATCGCCCTCGTCATCGAGCATGATCCGCTCGTCATCCGCTCCGCCCACCGCGTGCTGGAGCTGGGCCCCGGGGCCGGCAAGCACGGGGGGAAGATGTGCTTCGACGGCACGCCCGAGGTGCTGGCGAAGCGCGCGGACCTGCCCACCGGTCGGCTGCTGGCGGGCACCGAGGACGTGAAGCGCGAGCCGCGCGAGCGCACCGGCGAGCTGGTGGTGCGCAACGCCCGGGCCCACAACCTCCAGGGCGTCAGCGTGAGCGTGCCGCTGGGCGTGCTGTGCGCCATCACCGGGCCGAGCGGCTCGGGCAAGAGCACGCTGATGGACGAGGTGCTGTACCGGCACCTGGCGCGGCGGCTGGGCGAGAAGGACGTGGAGGCCCCCGGCGAGGTGGAGGCGCTGGAGGGCGCCGAGGCGGTGGAGTCCATCACCTTCGTGGATCAATCCCCGCTGGGGCGCACCTCGCGAGGCAACGCCGCCACGTACACCAAGGCGTGGGATCGGCTGCGCGAGCACTTCGCCGCCGAGCCGGCCGCGGAGCTGC
>NZ_DASVSO010000759.1:0-4379 GCF_036388035.1 Archangium sp. | reverse complement strand
CGGCTCGGCTTCGCGCCGGGCACCGTGGCGGCGCTCGTGCTCACCGGCGGGTTGAGCAACACCGCCTTCGTGGGCCTGCCCCTCATCGAGGGGCTGATGGGCCGCGAGGCGCTGCAGGTGGCCGTGGTGGTGGATCAGCTCGGCTCGTTCCTCGTGCTGGGCACGGTGGCGACCCTCTTCGCCTCGCACGCCGCCGCGCAGGACACCCGGCTGGGGGCGCTGCTCAAGAAGGTGGTGGGCTTCCCGCCCTTTCTCGCCCTGGTGACGGCGTTCCTGCTGCGTCCGTGGGCGTATCCCGGCTGGCTCGAGGTGGTGCTCGGCCGGCTGGGAGATCTGCTCACCCCGCTGGCGCTCTTCTCGGTGGGCTTTCAGCTGAGGCCCTCGGGCCTGAAGGGCCGGGTGCGAGCGCTGGTGCTGGGGCTCGGCTACAAGCTGGCGCTGGCGCCGCTGGGGATCGTGCTCGTGTTGCTGGCGCTGCCCGGCATGGGGCGCCTCACCTTCGAGGTCACCGTGCTCCAGGCGGCCATGGCGCCCATGGTGACGTCGGCCATCCTCGCCGCGGAGCATGACCTGGATCCACCGCTGGCGGCCCTGATGGTGGGGCTGGGCATTCCGCTCTCGTTCGTCACGGTGCCCGTGGCGCTGTGGGTCCTGCGGTGAGGACGTCTACGCGTTGCCCTGCGTGGCGTAGGCGATCTCCAGACCGTTCTTGTGCATGCGCAGCCGTGTGCGCGACAGCCAGTGGCAGTGGGGGCAGTAGCTGTGAGAGCCCCCACCGGGCGTGCTGCGGATGGACACCGCGCCGCCGCACAGCATGCAGCCCTGGGGAAGCGTGAACTCGGCGATGTTCTCGCCCGGGTTGTTCTCGGGAGTGGCAGTCATGCCTTTGACGTAACGCAGGAATCGGCCGGCACAAGGCGAAGGCTGGCGTTTCCGGGCCCTCTCCGTGCCTTGCTGGAGGGCGGGCGAGCGGGCCTGTACGTCCTACGGTCTCCCCCGATTGTGTCCACGGACGCACACCGCAACCGGGCGAGGACAGGCGCTCGGGTTGGCACGCCGTTTCCATGAGGAAGGGTGTTCTTGGAGGGGGGGAGGTGGGGATGGAGATTGCGCGCGTAGCGCTGCGTCGGCACAGGAAGGGCTGGGGGGTGGAGGTGACGTTGAAGGAGGGCGGGGTGCGCCGCTATCGCTATGGCAGCGAGGCGCAGGCGCGCTACTTCGCCGCCGTGTTCGAGCTGGGTCCGCGGTGGCTGCCGCCGACCTCGCGCCGCCGCCGGGGGCAGGGCTCCCGGGTCGAGGCCCCCTCCGTCGAGCGGGCAGCGAGCGGGCCCGCGTAGGTGGGGAAGGGGTGGGGTATCGGCCGGGGTCGGGTAGCGGTTCCGGAGAGGTCGCGCTTCTGCTAGGAGTCACGCGCCATGAGCAACTACACGCCTCGACCCAACCGCGAGCCCATCACCCGTGAGACGGATCCCGCCGGGCGGTGGTCCGACAAGTTCCCGGACATGATGGGGTACAAGAGCCAGGGCGGCGGCAAGGTGCCCGCCGACTTCGGGTGGAACACCAACCCCAAGCAGTGGCAGGAGGAGATGACGCCCGCCACGCTCGCCGAGGAGTACCGCAAGCTGGTGATTCCGCGCACCGCCGTGGCCGTGCCCGCCGCGCTGCCCGAGGGCGCCAAGAGCGAGCCCAAGTAGTCCCCGCTTCGCCTCAGGTGAACGACAGGGCCGCGATACGCTCGCGGAAGAGCTCGAGCGTCTCGCGCAGCTCCGCGTCCTCGAAGGACTGCTCGGGAGCCAGGCGCACCTTGCGCAGGAAGGCGTCGAACACCGGCGCCCGGCCCTGGAGCGCCGTCGCCGCCATCACCGCCTCCCGCAGCACCCGCGCGGCTCCCGGCGAGCCCAGGAACAGGTGCATCGTCGCCTGCTCCAGCCGCGCCCCGCACGCGGACCAGACCGCGCGGTCGTGCGCCGTGAGCAGCCGCTGCGTCAGCTCCGCGCCCACCCGCACCAGCTCGCCCAGGAAGGGCTCCACCCGCGCCCGCAGCTCCGGGGCGGAGACTTCTGGCTGGGAGGCGAGGGCGCGCAGGTGCTCGCGCAGCTCCACGAACTGGCGCTTGTCCCGCGTCTTCAGCGTCAGCGAGGCCGGCATGCCCACGAAGGCCGCCAGCGTCTCCTCCAGCCGCCGCGCGTGCGCCGGCAGCTCCCGGGCAGGAGTGGCCAGCGCCTTCTCCAGCTTCGACTGGAGCGAGCGCTTCAGGTCCGCCACCGCGCCCCGCAGCGCCGCGGCCGAGGACACCTCGGCCTGGTAGCCCGGCACCACCTGCTCGCGCTTCACGTCCGCGAAGGCCGCCGCCGTGAGGTACACGAGGTCACCGATCTGCGAGCGGAAGTCCGCGCGGAAGGTCTGCAGCTCCGCCATGAGCGCCCAGCGGTCGCTCACCACCTCGGGCCGCCGCACCCGCTGGCCCAGGTCCGCCACGCGCTGGGACAGGCGCTGCGCGCACGCGTTCAGCACGGCTTCCACCTCCTGGGCCCGGCGCTCGTCGGCGCTCGCGGGGGGCGGTTCCCAGGCGCCGGGGCGAGGGGCCTCCGCGGGCGGCGGGAAGGCCTCGCGGATGGCGGACCCGAGGGCGTTCACGTCCACCACGGTGTCCCGGATGGCCGGCGCCATCGTCTCCCAGAGGGACAGGTCCGCCCCCTCCGTCTCCTCCAGCGTGGTGGGCTCGTACTTGACGATGTTGAGGTAGCCCAGCCGGTCGATGGCCAGCGCCGCCGCCCGGTAGACGCGCTCCAGCCGCTCGGCCAGCTCGCGCTGGGTGAGGCCCTCGAGCAGCGACTGGAGGCGAGCGGGCAGCGTGTCCTGGGGAGAGCGGGGCTTGTTCACCGCGGGCATGACGTCCTCGACGTGGGGGGCTGACGCCGCACGCTAAGAAACTGTTCCGGTAGGACTCATTCCTAGCAGGTTGCTCCTCGGGCGAGGATGCAAAGCAGCCTCTTACCGGAAAGTCTCTTAGGGGTTTATGGGGGCAGGTGCCTCGACACAACTTCCTGTCGGGCAGGGCGCCTGTACGCTTACCCCAGGGACGAGTACAGCGCCATAAATCCTGCAGTGGGAAGATCGACTTGATAGAAGGCCCGCCGGGAAACTTGGCAGAGGGCGAAAGTCCAAGGCTCTTCTTCTTTTGCGATCCTTGGCTCGAAGCGGTAAGCACACGACTCATGGCCTTCACCCCAAACCTGCCTGCTGCAGCGCGCCGGCATCTTATGGCCGCAGATGAACTCGCCGACAGTGGTGCGCGCCGGGACGTTGCAGGTTACCTATATGGCCTTGCTGCGGAGTGCGCCGTCAAGGCGATGATGGAGAACATCCCTCTCGCGCGCCGACAAGAAGCCTTTTACGCCCATTTCCCAGAACTTCGGACACTCTTGCGCGACGCATTGCAAGGACGGTCCGCCCGGCCACTCTCGGCATTCATTAACGACGACCGCTTCCTAAATAATTGGCATGTATCAATGCGGTACGCGGATGGGCAGCAGGTCTTGGAACAATGGGTAACCGCTTGGAGGGAGCAAGCGCGGCGCGCTGTCAGCGCGGTGGGGAGCTGACTATGGTCAAGACACCGGTGCGGTTTGATGACAGTCTGCGAATTCTGGCCCAGGTGGTCGCCGACGAATTGGGCAGTACCGCGTTGTCTGATGGGACTGTTCTCAGGGACTCGGTCGGTCGGTTGGCCTTCTTCGCCACTACTTCACTAGCTGAGGAAACCGTTAACCGTCTTTCCAGGCGGCTACGAGAGGAACTCGGCGTGTATGCGCGGACGGACCGCGTCGTGACGAGCGCCAGTGACTACGGTGCCGACTCAGTGCGTAACGACCCGTTGACACTCCGGATCACAGTGGGCTCCCACCACATCCGGTTGCTTGATCGACGGCTAGTCGGAATTGACTGGCTGCGCGCACCCACACCACCCGCGCCTCAACCCCTGCGGTTCGTCTTCGCCAGTATCAAGGGCGGCGTTGGTCGGTCTACGGCGCTTTCCGTTGTCGCAGCACACCTCGCAGCGCGCGGCAGGCGGGTGCTCGCGATTGACTTAGACATGGAGGCACCCGGGCTCGGTTCGTTTCTGCTAAATCCCGACACGCTCCCCGAGTACGGCATGATTGATGCCTTGGTCGAGAACGGCCTCACTGCTCTGGACGAAAGCTTTTTCGTAGATCTCGTCGGCCCCTCGGCACTTGGCGATCGCCGCGGACGCATCGATGTGGTTCCGGCTTTTGGGCGTCGCTCCGTAGAGAACCCGGCTGACGTGCTTGCCAAACTTTCTCGGGCCTATGCTGAAGAACTCCAGCCTGATGGCACTGTGGCCACGATCCTTGATC
>NZ_DASVSO010000758.1:0-10409 GCF_036388035.1 Archangium sp. | reverse complement strand
GCAAAATCGCGGGGAAGCACTCTTTCGTTGCACTCCGCCGCTCGCTAGAGATGGCTCTCAAGCGAAACAGACTTCCCACCACGCTTGCCGTGGCGCTGCTGGCCTCGTTGAGCAGTCGCGCCAACCAACTGGATGACTGGTGCGCTCCGCCGCTCAGGGAAATGACCATAGGAAGTGGCGGGGAAAGTGTCACCGTCACCCTCGGCATGAAGGATCTTCAAAGGATCTGCTCGGGCGAGAAAGGCTTTTCGCAGTGGTACCGCGGCCTGTCCGAAGCCCAGCGCAAGGTGCTTTGGCCTGAGCTCGCAATGAAATGGGCGGGTCTCCTTCACAACCGGATTGAGTGGCCAGAGATCTCTCACATGCTGTCGGCGTTCGGCGTGAGTGATCTCGAAAGAAGGGAGTTCACGCAGAGGCTCGAACAACTGAATCACCCCAAGAACAAGGCCGCGGGCAGCTTTTCTTTCGTTTCTTCAAACAATGAAAAGACGGCCATTGAGTTGGTTTCGATGGCGCCACCGGACTATGCCATCACCCGCGAGGTGTTGCTCCGGAAGAAGGAGAACTCGGGCGTGACGAACGCCAGGTCGGTTCTCTTTGAGGATGCCACGTTCGGCGTTCTCTCCTCCATTCTGAAGCCAGCGGAACTTCGTGCGCTGGAATCATGGGTGAAGACGGTGGACCTCGAGGGCCTGCGTGGCGACATCGTCGTCGCGAACGCAGTACCGGTAGGCTCGGCTTTTTCACTGATCCAACTGCAGGCGCACCGGTCGAACAAGTCCGAATGGGCGTTTCGAGCAGGTGGTGGACGTTGGCAGCTCCTGGACAGGTCCAAATCCCCTGCTGACGTCCTGAAGGAGCTGCTCAGTCCTGTGAGAGGAGTGGGCGATCGGCTTCGCATCGTCGAAATCGCCCTGACCCAGCTCTATGGGATTCAAGTACCACCTCCAGGGAAGACCCCTCCGAAGTATCCACTTGCTCGACGTACAGAGTGCGCGGCGATGACGAACGACAAAACCATCATCCAGATGCCGGAAAACGCCGTGCTCAACGAAAGGATGCTTCCCACGCTTGTGACAGGCAGCTCCATCCGGTTCGATACGGACTGGCCTCTACTCCACAAGAGCAAGGAAGGATTCCAGGGACTGAAATACGAGCTCTGGCGGATCAGAATCGACGCTCGATCGCCACTCACGGTGACCGAGGAGAATGTTGCCAGCGGCGCGGAGCGCCCCATTCCGGTGGGGTGTGGCCGGCTCTACGCGGATTGGACTGGGCCAGCTCACAAGCGCCACCCCACGACAGCGTCAGCGATGCTTGCTTCGCAAGAGGGCCCGGCGAGCCCCGGTGAGGCGGCCAGGTTCTGGCTGAATGCGTGCCGGCTCGAGTGGGCTTCTGTCGCATCTTTCAATCGGACATCCATGGAGTTGATGGCGCTCGGCGCACCGCTCTCGCTCATCCATCGTGTCCAAAAGGCTGCTCTGGAGGAGGCGCGGCACGTCCAACACTGCGCGTGGCTCGCCCGACACTTCGGTGCCTCTGAAGAGGAGATCACCACCGCGACCACCGCGCTCGCGGCGCTCGCTCCGCGGACGCTCTCGAGAGCCGAGTACGGAATGCTGGTCATCCACGAGGCCGTAGCGCAGGAAGCCTTGGGGGCCTCGCTCCTCGGCGACATGGCCGAACACTGCCAGGACGAGGCAGTCGCCAGCCGGCTCCGCCGTATTGCCCGGGATGAGTTGCGTCATGCGCGTCTGGCGTGCGACATGGTGCGCTGGCTTGTTGGGGAGGAAGGGTTGCCAGCGTTTGTGCCAGAGGCTCTTGCGCTGCTCGACTCATTGGCCCGACAGCACCCGGTGTATCTCGCTCGAGTGGCCAGAGGCGCACTCCCAACCAGGAGTGTGCTGCGCAGGGCCCACCAGACCTCACGGGCTCTGCTCCAAGCGTGGCTGGCTCCTCCCCTTCGTAGGAAACGCCGAGACGTGCACTGAGCTGGATTGCGTTTCGCGCTGCGGAGGGCCTTCACGGCCAACAGCAGGTGGATGGCCGGCCCCCGTCAATTGCCGGAATCGATGCGAAGCTCCGCGGATCATGCGCGACGACGATGGTCATCTCCGGGTATCGCGCTGATATCGCGGCCATATGCGCGAGGTTCTCACGAACGAGCCGGGGCTCGACATCCGCGAGGCGCTGCGTGAGCGGGCGCTCCTCCTGCTCGGTGACGCCCTCCAGTTGCCAGGCGAGGTCTCCGATAAAGGCGTAGCGCTTGTTGTCCGGAAGCGTCACGAAGACAATCACAGAGCCCGGCGTATGGCCGGGCGCCGGGACGATCACCACCGTGCCATCTCCGTAGACGTCATGGCTCTCCGCGAAGCCGAGATAGGGGTGCGCATCGAATCGATACTCTTCGAGATGCAGCGACTGGATGCTTCTGGCCGTGGCCGTGGTGAAGTCTTCACCTTGTACGAAGCTTCGTTCCGCGGGAGGTATCCAGACAGGCACTTCGGGAAAATCCGCGGCGCCGCTGATGTGGTCCCAGTGGGAGTGGGTCAAAAGGATCGCGCGCAGCCGGGTCAGGTCATACCCGCTCGATTGGAGTTGCTCGCGCGCGGTCTTGTTCAGCGAGTATCGTGTCAGGAGCCGAAAGAAGAGAGGCAGCGTCGCGAGGTGCTGTGCGATATCCCGACCGAACCCGGTGTCGATCAAGAGATCACCTTTAGGGTGCTTGATCAGGGTCGCGGTCATGGAGAACTCTCGCGGCTCGAAGAGAGAGCCTCCGCGATACCCAAAGGACGCGCTGCGGTAGGTGGCGCCGGTCGGAAGCTGGGCAATCGACATCTCGGAAGGCGCGGAAGCCGGCGGGAGCGCGCCGAGCTCGAGGGTCTTCGATACGGAGAACGGCGACGCACGATAGGTAGACAAGAGCCCCAGCGGCAGCAGATAGAGCGAGAGAGAGAGCGCTCGCAGGGGACGAGAGAACGAGCGCAGAAAAGAAAAGCCAGCGACGCAGGCAGTGCCAATCAGAGCGCCAGGAACTACCAGCCATGAGGTTGGCCCGTGAGCGCTCAAGAACAAAATCCAGACTGCGAGCAGGACCGGCGCGACGCACGCAAGGAGCCATTTCATCGGGGATTGCCTGAAGCCTCGGCGCATGGGCGGAGGCGATGCGCTGCTCTCGCGAGCGGTCGGAGAGGTCGTCCACGTGGAGCGCGGGTCCGAAGACATGAACAACTTTGTCCCGGTAGCCCGCGCGAGCCTAGGGAAAAAGGAGACCGGTTGAAGGGGAGGGCTGGAGCGCAGGGGCCGAGGAGGGCCGCTGAGGGGGGCCGCCCGAGCAGTGCGCCAGGCGGGTGGAGAAGCCGCGCAGCCCCTTGGGGAACATGCCTGTCCAGGCCGCCCTCCCATGAGGTGCGCGGCAGGGGCTTGGCTCTCTTGGCTGGGGCGACTCGAGCCTCAACACCACGCGCTCTGGGGGGGCCCTCGCGCTGGGGCCAGCCTCGCACCTGCCGGGCCATGCCCAGGTGCTCCAGAATCGCTCGCACTCCACCCCCTCCCTTCACATACGCCAGCACCCACCGCCTGCCTCCACACCTCACGCAGACGAACACGTCGAAGTCCAACGTCCTCTTGAGCAACTCTGCCCAATCCACTCGCGGCGTCCTCTCCTTCATCCGCTCCTTGCTGGCCGCTACCTCAAGCCTCGCGCTCGCCTCCTCCGCACCTGCTTGAGGGAACGCGGCGGCCCCCATGGTCCAGCAGAGCTTCGCGCGGCGTCGTGAGACTCCAGGTGCGAGCCGGGGCGCGGCCCCCCCCTTGTATGGTTGGGCGTCCCGCATCCTATCTTTCAGGGCGGTAGCACCTGGGGGAAAGGTCAGCGGCATGTTGAAGGAGTACCGGAGTTATGGGGCGGGGGAGGGCGGCGGTACGCAGCTCGAGGCTCGGCGGCGAGGCCCGCCACCCTGGGCGCCGGTAGGCGCACTCTGGCTCATTGTTCTGTTTCTGCACGCGGCGTGCGCGACGCAGGGGCCCGCGGAGAGACGGTGGGTTGAGGACGGCCGGGCAGGAGACAAGGCCGCTGAGAGGGAGGCGCGGGCGGCGCCGAGGGAGTTGCAGCCGGTGCTTGTTGTGTACGCGGCCGAGGTAGAGCCGCGCGGGCAGACGCGGGTGGTGGCCGTCACGCGGGAGGAGTACCAGCGCGCGGTGGCGCAGTTGCTCCAGCACCACCAGGTGCAGGGGACGCCCCAGGAGGCCGCCCAGGGCCTGCTCCAGGCCATGCCCGAGGAGGAGCTGCTCGCCGAGGTGTACCGGGACAGGGTTCTCACGCTGGTGCCGCTCAGCGACAAGGGAACCCTCGTTCCCGAGGCCGAGGCCGCGCTCGAGGCGAAGTACCTGCGGTGGTGCCAGCCACGGGGCGGGGGCGACTGTCTGGGCCTCTTCACGGACGGGCCCTACCTGCGCACGGACGACAGGCGCACCCTGGCGCTGGCGCTGGCCTTCGGCGGGGTGCTGGACGAGACACGGGCGGCCCTCGGGCGTGAGCTCAGCCCGCGGGCGCTGCTCTCCTCCCTGGTGTGGGCGGCGGGCCTGTACCTGGCGCTCTGGCTACTCCCGGAGCCCAGCACGAAGGCCGCGGCGGCCGCGCTCTCCGTGGTGCTGCTGGCGTGGTTGGGGGTGGACGCCCTCTGGGGCCTCGTGGACGGGTGGGCCAGCATGGCGCAGCTGGCGCACGAGGCCACCACCTTCGAGGAACTGCGCGACGCCGGCGAGGCCTTCGGCAAGCGCATAGGCACGGACGCGGCCCGGGCCCTCATTCTCGCGGTGGCCACACTCACCGGGCGGACGCTCGGCGAGGTGGCCACGCACCTGCGCTCGATGGCGAGGTTCAACCAGGTGCAGGCGCAGTGGGCGGCCCAGGGCATGGAGGGCTCGGTGGCCGTAGCGATGGAGGAGGCCGCCGCGGTGGAGGTCGTGGTGGAGCAGAGCCGCGCCCTGGTCGTCCTCACGTCCCCGCAGGCGCCGGTCGCCATCAACGTGCTGGCGAGGAGTGGCAGCTCGGGAGCCGGTGGAGGGCTCTCGGGCACCGTGGCCATTCAGCACCGCGGTGGAAACAAGCAGGTCATCCTCAGCAGTGGCGAGCGGTGGCACCTGCCGCGAGGGAAGAGCTACAGGGACATTCCGACGGAGGACCGGCTCGGCGACGAGCTGCAGGCTGCGGTTAAGGAGATCGCGGGCCAGTGGTCGCCGACGAGGCTCCGACCGGAGGAGGAAGCGGCGATCAAGAAGATGCTTGGACGCGGCCTGGAGCATCGAGCGAATCTGCTCGAGCGGCAGGCTCGCGGGCGCTGGGTCGAGGCCGAGATGAAGCTGAGATTCCCGGGCCTGTCGTGGAACAGCCGGGGTGTCGACATCACGGGCCCGGGCGGACAGAGTTACCATTACGAAATCCTGTCCGGCACCGAGTCGAATTTCGCGCTGCATGGGCGTCGGATGGCGAGCACCTTCTTCCGCATGATCTTCTTCTGAGGCCTGAGTGACTCCCAACATCCACCACGAGAAGCGAGAGATTGTCGGCGAGCGGCTGGAGCTAAAAAAGGGCCCAATCTACTGGCTGGGCCCGGACCTCACGGTGCGCGACTCCACCGTCATCATCAGTGCGGCTGGGCGCTCGCTTGTGCCCATGGCGGGGCAGTTCATCAACTGCACCATCCAGGCGAAGGGCCAACTAAAGGGGGTTGTGTGGTCGCAGATGACATTCAGGGGGTGCCGATTCAAGGGTCGATTCAGGGGCAACGAGTTCGGGTTCCGTGAGGGCCTTGTTGATACGTCGCGGTTCAAGCCGGGGGGGATCGAGGACTGCGACTTCTCCGAGGCCGAGTTGGACGGGGTTGCCTTCAATGGATGCGACATGGGCACCATCCGCCTGCCACGGTGGCCGTGCTTCACCTTCGTGGACCCAGTGAGGCACGCGGCGGAGCTGCGCAAGCACTCGTGGCCCGGTCTCGTCGGCCGGGTCACGGTCGAGGTCGCGTGCGATTCCCCCACCGGCAGAGTGGCGGTTACATGGCACGCGGCTACCGTGGCCGAGCAGATGGAGACGACGGTGGAGGAACTGCGCGCGGCGCTGGAGACGGCCCCGGGGATTTTCATGTAGGGCGGGCCGAGCTCGCGCAGGGACGATCGGCATAGTACTACAGTGGGACTTTGAGGCGAGGGTCTCTGCGCCGGTAATGGCAGAGTTTGGCGATGGCTTGATGGCGGCGGCGCCAGCGGCTCCAGTGCAGGATGAAGTCCAGGGCCGGCCGCATCACCCAGGCGATGTTCAGCAGCAGGCGCCGGAGTTCCTGGATGGAGAATCGGATGAGGCCAGGCCCTGGCGCCGACGAAATCGAAGCATCCGGCGCGGGCGACGCGTCAGGCCCAGCGCTTTTGGGAGTAGGGCGGCCTCCTCGTTGTTGGCCACGACTCGCGAGGCAGCCAGAAACGCATGCGCTACCATGCACAATGTCATATGGCGATACCAGCCTGTGTAGCTGCGCACCTCGTACTCGTCCAGGCCCACCTCTCCCTTGGCCGATTCGAAGCATTCCTCCACGGGCCAGCGGTTACCGGCGGCCTTCACCATCGCCTCCAACGAGGCGTTGGCTGGCGCATGCACCAGATAATGCGCTACCTCGTCGGCCTCCGTCAGGCCGCGTCGAAACAACAGCCAGCGTGTCAGTGTCCCGGTGTGCGAATTGACTTGCACACGAGCCCACTCATACAGCCAGGCTTGATTCAAAGTCCCACGGGGGAGGTTATCCCACTGGGACCTACGGCTGAAGTAGAGTCCCGCCTACAGGGGCCCACCGGCAGGTAGTAGCCGCTGGCTGATCGCGCGGGGGCGCCTGCACAGAGCCGGTGATGGGCCGAGCAGGTCCGGGGAGAGGAAGAGTGCGCGAGGAGAAAAACCGGGGCGGGAGAGCTGGCGGGCCCTCCACACCCCTTGAGAGGCGCGGGAAAGGGAAGAGTGCGCAGCGGGATGCCCCTTCCCACGTGCAGCGGATGCTGACGCGCCTGGGGCTGACATTCAAGGGAGTAAAGGACCCCCGGGCCCGCCGGGGACAGAGGCACCCGCTGGGGGCCATGTTGACGCTGCTGGTGCAGGCGCTGGCGGTGGGGCGGCGGGTGCTCAGGCGTGCTGAGGCGCTGGGAGAGGACTTGCTGCGCGAAGGCACGGCGCCCGAGGGGCTGAGGAGGCCGGTGTCCGACACGACGTTGGACAGGCTGCTGGGGAGCTTGGAGCCAGAGGGCTTGGAGCAGGAGGTGTACCAGGATGAGCAGGGACAGGAGTACTGGTACCCGTACGCGCTGCGCGCCAGTCTCACCAGCAGCGCGGCCCACCCGGTGCTCGACCAGAAGTTGCTGGAAGGCAAGCAGGGAGAGGCGACGGCGTTCCCGGAGCTGTTCAAACGGGTGGTGGATAAGTCTGGGCGCCATTTCGAGTACGTGACGGTGGACGCGGGAATGACGAGTGCGGCCAACGCGCGCGTGGTGAGACAGGCGGGCAAGCACTACCTGATGGCGCTCGAGGAGAACTTCCACCGGCTGCATGACAAGGCGTGGGTGGTGCTGGCGGTGGCGCCGGTGAAGGTGCGAGTGCGCGAGCGGGTGAAGGGGGAGTGGGTGGAGCGGGAGTTGAGGGGGGTGGACATGCCGCCGGAGGAGGACTTTCCCGGTGCCCGGCAACTGGTGTGGGTGCGCCAGCAGCGCACGAGGGACGGAGGGCTACCGAAGGTGGAGACGCGACTGTTCCTCACCTCCATGCCCAGTGGGCACCTGTCCGCGGAGCAGTTGCTGACGCTGGTACGCCGGCACTGGGGAATTGAGAACGGGCCCAACTGGACAGCGGACGTGGTGCTGGAGGAGGACAGCGCCTCGCCCAGCCTGCGAGGTAATGCACCCCTGGTGCTCAGCTGGCTGCGGGTGCTGGCCTACAACGTGCTGGCCCTGGTACGCACGCACCTGCCGGCTCGCGATGGACGGCCCCCCAGCTTCGCACGCACCATGGAGGTGCTCTACCAGGGCCTGTTGGGCCTGGCCGTACTGCCCGAGAGTCTGGCCACTCTTGCCTGAGCGCCCGCCAGCTGTTTCCGCTCCGGTCTCCCGCGCCTGCTTCTCTCCTGGCTGTTCGGCCTGTGCACCTTCGCCCTGCCCTCCAAGGCGGCCCTCTTTCAGGCGCCGTCCGGGGGAATGCTCCCTCTTTGCCTGAGGATGACTGGCCTTGCTCTCCGCCTCTTCAATGCCTCTCCTCCGGACTTTGGATCAATCCTGCCCCGAGTAGCCCCATGGCATAAACAGCAAAGGAGCTGCGGCGACGCTCCTCTCCCAGGATGTCGCCAATCCTTCGGAAATACTCCTCGAGCCGTTGAACCCCGCCAGCGTCCATGAAGGTGTCCATCGCCTGACTCACTCAATCGTGCTCCACCTCCCAAGTAGTACGCACGAGTCGACCTTTGACACCAAGCGACCTGCCAGCCGCTTCCTGGCTGCTCCGGTAGGGTTCCTCATGCTACTAACGCAGTAGTGCTAAGCACGGCCAGCGCGAGCCGTGCCGAGCCTCAAGGGGCTGCGCGCCCGCCGATCTCCGGGAAGCGCTCGTAGGCCTGTTTAAGCGCATCCAGGTGGGCCGGGTTGTCCAGGTCGAGCGGCGCATCGGTGAGCTGCACAACCCACCCGCCCGACGCGGTACGCCGTGCGCGTGACAGCAGCTCCGCGTCGCGGGCCGGGTCCGGAAAGCCGATGGCTTCTGCGGCAGCAGCCGACCAGTAATTCAGCCATCCGAGGTAAGCAGGAATCTCGGGCGAACGGATGTGCTCGAAGAGCTTCAGGGCGGGCAGCCCCCGGCGTGGGGACGGTGGCCCTCCCTGCGTGGGTGCCGTCTGATACGCGATGTCTAGCGCAGCGTCGTCCGGCGTCGCACGCCCCCACAACGCACGAGCCCCCTCCGCCACGCCCTCAAGCACAGCCGCCGCTGCCGCGATCACGGGCTCGTCCAGTGGCAATTTTGCATACACTTCAAACTGATCCTGACCGCCTGGGCTGAAGAGTCCCGATCTCCCCCTTCCCGAAACCGTCACGGGATAGCTCTCGTCGCCATTGCACAGGAGCGGGAATCCCCCGTCCTCAATGCTTTCTACGAGCCACGCGTCGCGCTGCGGCAACGCTGCAAGCCGTCGCCTCTCGGTCACTCTCCACTCCAGGCGCAAGCCGGGGAGCGCCCTTTCCATTCCATGGACGCTATCGAGCGCGCGGCGGTCGTTGCCCACGAGCGCAGGCGCGTAGACGATGACGATGAGGGTTTTACGCTTGGTCATCGTTTGCACCCCGTGACGACGATGTTGAGGAACTGATCCCGTTGCAGCAGCGCGTCTTTGTGAGATTGGGTGCTCACCCCAACGACGAAGTCATATCCACATGCCGCCGCAGCTTTTCGCTCCTTGTCCAATTGTTTCATTTCATTATCAATCTCCTTGTCTTGGATAAAGTCAGGGTATGTATCAAACTGATGGGTCTTGATCTCCCACAGCACACGCGCGCCGACTTGCAGCGCATCGAAGCTCACGCCGCCTACGAGCACATCCATTCCGGGATAACGGTTGGGCGGAAACTGATCGGCGCACTTGTTATGAGCGTCATCCTTGCCCTCATGCGGCACTGGGACGGGCTCACACCTGTGACGATCTCGCTCCGAGAGCTCGGGGGGCTCCACGGGCGGGAAATCCGGCCCTTTGGGCTCCGGCTTGGGCCTTTTTTTCGGCGAGGGTTTCTGCGGGGCGGGCGCTGTTTCGGGCACGGGCCGCGTTTCAGGCGCGGGCCTTACCTGGACCTGGGGACGGCCCCTCTTCTCCGCGTAGGTATCCAACGCTTCTTTGATGGCGAAGCCCACCACCACCACGCCCGCGACGATCACCGCTCCCACGACGATCTCCGGCGCCGCCAGGACACAGAGTCCGACGCCCACTGCCGCACCTGCGGAGGCGACGGCGCATCTGCCCGTGATGTCCCGAAACCGAACCCGGTCATGGTCGAGGGCATGAAAGCACCGCTCCGCCAGCACGGGCCAGGGCTCAGAAGCTTCGCGGACGGCGCACCTCCCCCCATCCGTCCAGGGCAGCTTCGCCGCGCGCTGGAGATTGGCGAGCCTGGGGTCCCGGGCCGCTGGTTCTGTTGGGGTGGGCGCTGACGTAGCGCAGGCTGAGACATAGAGCAGAAGTGCGAAGCACGCTCGGAGACGCATGGCCGGGTCCTCCCTTGGAGCTAGGGCCTAGCGGGTCCTGGTGGGGCCGGTCGGAGTATGACAGCGCGCCCCGACAGCTACGAACGAGCGCGCCGGGGGCACGCAGGGGGCCAGGGTGCCGCAGCCGCAGCTC
>NZ_DASVSO010000757.1:0-2657 GCF_036388035.1 Archangium sp. | reverse complement strand
AGGCACTCGCCGAGGCGCGCGAGGGGGGCGAGCGGGTGCGGCTGCTCGTGCAGGATCTCAAGATGCTCTCGCGCGCGGACGACGTGGAGAGCGGCCCGGTGGACATGGGGGCCGTGCTGCGGAGCGCGGCGAAGATGGCGGCGCATGAGATCCGCCACCGGGCGCGGCTCGTGGTGGAGTCGGACGGGGTGCCCCAGGTGTATGGCAACGGCGCCCGCCTGTGCCAGGTGTTCCTCAACCTGCTCATCAACGCGGCCCACGCGATTACGCCGGGACAGGTGGCGCGCAATGAGATCCGGCTGTCGGCCCGCGGGGGCTCGGACTCCCACGTCCTCGTGGAGGTGAGCGACACGGGCTGCGGGATTCCACCGGAGAACCTGGCGCGCATCTTCCAGCCCTTCTTCACCACCAAGCCCCGGGGCGTGGGCAGCGGGCTGGGCCTGTCGGTGTGCCACCGCATCATCACCGCGCACGAGGGGGAGATCTCCGTCGAGAGCTCCCCCGGGGGCACCACCTTCCGGGTGCGCCTGCCCATCCACGCCGCCGAGCGGGTCGCTGAGCCTGGCGCCCTGGCGGCCTGAGCGGACGCACGAAGAAGCCCCGCCGCCCCTCTGCTCACGAGAGGCGCGACGGGGCTCGACTGCTTCGGGATGCGACGTCGGGCCCGCTAGAAGCGGCCGCCCACGGTCGCGGCGAAGTTCAACAGGTTGCCGCCGGTGTCACCGGTCCCGGTGGCCGTGTCCGCGAACTCCGTGCCGAAGAGGACGCGGTACGAGGCGCGCGCTCCAGCGAAGAGGTTCTGGTTGAACCGGTAGTCCAGGCCGGCCGCGAGCGGCACCTCCTCGATGATGTCGTTGGTGTAGAGACCATCCGCGCCGTCGGTGACGTTGACGTAGCTCATGCCCACGCCCGCTCCCACGTACGGACGCAGCTTCTCGTTGAGCACGAGCGGACCGGCCTTGGCCAGCACGCCCAGGTTGTAGCGGTAGAGGGCCTCGCCCTCCGAGATGCGATTGTCGTTGATGGGGAGGCGCTGGCCCTCGAAGCCCGCCTCGATGCCGAGGTTGCGCCAGGGCTGGGCGCCCGCGGTGACGCCGAGCAGCGGGCCCGGTGCGGTGAGCTCTCCTCCGTCTCCGGTGAGGCCGCCCACGCCCACGCGGGCGTCCAGGCCGATCCGCGTCTTCTCCTCATTGAAGTTGACCTCGCTGCCGACCCGCGAGGCGTCGATGGCCGCGAACGCCGACCCGGCGGTGAACAGGCCCACCACCGCGAAACCACCCATCCACGAACGAACCTTCATCGCGTCCTCCCATCATTTCGGATGTCTGCTGGGCGAAATCTGTTCATCCGTCCGGAATGAGAAGGACCCTCGCCCATTTCGGCCGAGGTGCTCGTCCCCGACACGGACAGGACGCAAGGCGCTCGCCCGGTCTCTCGCCCTACGCTAGAGAAGCCGAGGACACCGGGGCTGGAACGCGCCGGTCCGCGATGACACGCCGTGAGAGGAAGACGCGATGGCCAGGATTCGGGTGAGTGCATTTCGCTGGGTACCGCCTCTTGCCCAGGGGCTGGTGCGTGAGTTTCGAGTGCGCTGGGCGCTCGAAGAGGCGGGCCTTGCCTACGAGGAGCGGCTGATTGGACCGGAGGATCAGAAGTCCGAGAGCTATCGCCGCCTCCAGCCTTTCGGGCAGGTGCCGGCCTATGAGGAGGATGGACTGGTGCTGTTCGAGTCCGGCGCCATCGTGCTGCATATCGCCGAGCGGTCCGAGGCGCTGATGCCGTCAGAGCCAAGCGCCCGGGCCCGCGCGAAGACGTGGATGTTCGCGGCGCTGAACACGCTGGAGCCGCCCGTCCAGAACCTCGCGGAGATCGACCTGTTCCAACCAGAGGAGGAATGGGCGAAGTTGCGCCGGCCGGCGGCGGTCGAGGCGGTGCAGGCACGGCTGACGGACCTGGCCGGCTGGCTGAACGGGCGGGAGTATCTCGAGGAGCGCTTCACCGCGGGGGACCTGCTCATGACGACGGTGCTGCGCATCCTGCGCCACACGGAGCTGGTCGCGCGGATGCCGGTGCTCGAAGCCTACCGGCTGCGGTGCGAGGCGCGACCGGCGTTCCGCAAGGCCATGGCCGACCACCTGGCGCCCTTCGCCAAGAACGCGCCTCCCGCCTGAGAGGGTGCGTCCAGGACGGCGTGGACGCCTTCACGTCATGAGAACAGGCGGACAGGAGACCCCGGATGACCCTCGATGAAGGCCAGTTGAAGCAAGCGGCGGGCAGGTTCTGGACGCGGTTCGTGACCGAGATCGCTCCCCTCGGTCAGCACATCATCCAGAACTACACCGCCGTCTTCGAGTCGGTGGAGAGCGCGCTCGCCGAAGTCGGCGTCGACTTCGTCTTCGACGTCACCGCCTTCGATGACGGCGGTGGGCTGATCTTCACGCCAGAAGGGGATGAGGAGGTCGCCAGGGCGATCGACGTGTTCCTCGCGGAGCGGCCGGAGGTTCCGGGCTGGCGCATCTTCGGGCGCCGGCAGCCCAAGTCCTGGCACGACGCGCTGCTGCTCGTGGGGCAGATCGTCGAGGCCGACCTGTCGGACGCGCGCTTCGCGGTCTGGCGGGCCGGGTCGGGGCTGGCGGTGGACGTGGTCGCGGCCGAGC
>NZ_DASVSO010000756.1:0-11823 GCF_036388035.1 Archangium sp. | reverse complement strand
GGCCCCATGTGGCAGAAGCCGTAGCAGCCTCCGCGGTACAGCTCACAGCGCGGCTGGAGCTTCCGTGTGGACAGCTCATCGCGAGCGGCGGCGGCCACGGCGTCGGAACCACCGGCCTTGCAGCTCGAGCCCTTGCACACGGAGAGGCGGTAGCGCTTCATGCACCGGGAACCCTACGGAGTTTGCGAGGTGCTGGAAAGGGCTGCCGCGGTCGAGCAAGGCCAGCCCCCTCGCACGCTGAGCGCCAGGCTGTAGGGCTGCAACGGGGCTGCACTCCTCTGGCCTGAAACGACACCGGCCCGCCGTCCACCGCGAGGAGCGGGGAGGGCGGGCCGGGTGCCGGCAGGTCGCCGGGCGTCCTACTTGAGGAACTTCGTCACGGGCACCGGGCCCTCGTTGGAGACGACGGTGCGCGAGGTGGGCGGCGTGACGTGGTCGCCGTGCGTGTCGCCCGCCTCGAGGTGCGGGTGCTGCGGCTCGTTGCCCTCGCCCACGCGGGCGTGGGCCTCCTTGTGCACGTGCGCCGGCTGATCCGAGCTGGGGCGCTTGTTCCACGGATCCGACGGGTGGGAGACGGCCGGGCCCTTGAGCAGCTTGGGGATGTCGTAGACGAAGCCCTGCCGGTTGTACTCCGCCGGAGTGTGCGTGTACGTGTCCATGCGGATGGCGTCCTTGGGGCACGCCTCCACGCACAGGCCGCACACGATGCAGCGCAGCTCGTCGATGACGAACTGGGTGGGGAACTTCTCGATGACGCGCGAGCTGGCCTCGCCTGCGTCCACCTCGTACTCACCGGCCTCGATGTAGATGCACTGGGCCGGGCAGATGGTGGCGCACATGTAGCAGGCCACGCAGCGTGGCTTGCCGTCATCGCGCGGAACCAGCCGGTGCAGGCCACGGTAGCCCGGAGGGTAGGGGATCTTCTCCTCCGGGTACTGCACCGTGGTGACGAGGCTGGTGCCCGTGCGGGACTCGAACGGGGTGCCCACCTCGCGCGTCCCGAAGAGGTTGCGCAGGAAGTGCCGCGTGGTGATGGCCAGGCCGCGGAGCAGCTCCGGGATGTAGGAGCGCTCGCGGATGTCGGTGCGGGGCTCCTGGGTCGCCTTGTAAGCCATGGTGTCTTTCTCTCAGAGACTAGTGCGAGGCCGGGGCGGGGTGCGCGCCGGCGGCGTGGGGGTCCGCAGGGGCCGCGTGGGCGGCGGCGGCGTGACCGTGGGCGGGCAGGCCGTGGCCCTGCGCGTCGTGGCCATGGCCGTGGCCATGAGCCCCGCCGTGGCCGTGCTCCTCCGTGCTCTGCTTCCTCGACAGCGTCAGGGACAGCAGGATGCCGATCTCCAACAGGCCCATCAGCGCGAGCAGCCGCAGCGAGGGATCCCACAGCACGAGGGCGCCGCTGAGGAACACGTTGATGAGGCCGATGGGCAGGAGGATCTTCCAGCCCAGCGTCTGGATCTGGTCGTAGCGGAAGCGCGGGAACGTCCAGCGGATGGTCAGCTGCAGCCATACGAAGAACATCACCTTCGCCCAGAACACGGTGCCCAGCACGGTGCCGTACAGCCAACCGTGCTCCTTCATGAGCGCCAGGTTGGACAGCCACTCGCCGCCGAAGGGCAGGTGGTAGCCACCGAAGAAGAGCACCACGATGAGGCCGGAGAGGATGACGATCTCCACGAACTCGGAGATCATGAACAGGCCGAACTTCATGCCCGAGTACTCGACGAAGTAGCCGATGATCTCCGACTCACCTTCCGGCGTGTCGAAGGGGGCGCGCTTGGTCTCCGCGAAGGCCGCGGCGAAGAAGAGGAAGAAGCCCAGCGGCTGCAGCAGGAAGCCCCAGGCGGGGATGCCGAAGTCGAAGGCGCCGCCCTCGGAGGTGAAGCGCCACAGGTAGCGGGCCTGGCCGCTGGCGGCATTGCCCGCGCCCAGCTCGTTGGCGACGTTGCCCATGAAGACGGGCAGCTGCACCGTCGAGAAGGCCAGCATGAGGCCCACCAGCGACAGGCCGAGCGCCACCTCGTAGGAGATCATCTGCGAGGAGGCGCGCACGCCACCGAGCAGGGCGAACTTGTTGTTGGAGGACCAGCCGGCCAGCGACGTGCCGTACACCGCCAGCGAGGCGATGGCGAACACGTAGAGGATGCCGAAGTCCGGGGTGGCCACCACCATGTCCACCTTGTTGCCGAACACCGACACGCTGGGGCCGGCGGGCACCACCGCGAACAGGGCGAACACCGGCGCGAAGGCCAGCATGGGCCCCAGGTTGTAGAGCAGCTTGTTGGCCGTCGCCGGGATGAAGTCCTCCTTGAACAGCATCTTCATGCCGTCGGCGAGGAAGTGGGGGATGCCCACCAGGGCGCTGTTCTTGAGACCCGGCAGGTTGATGCGCGCGCGGTTGGGACCGATGCGATCCTGCATCAGCGCGCTCCACTTGCGCTCGGCCACCGTGAGCAGGGAGGCAATCCCCATCACCACGGCGACCATCAGGATGACCAGGTTCGTCAGACGGCTGGCGCCCGCGAACAGGTGCTGCTCCGCCAGGCCCCCGAGGAGGTACGCCGCAGCCATGATGCCCACGAAGTGGGCGAACATGACGCCAAACCAGAAGAGGATGGTGAGTATGCGCTTCATTGTCAGATACCCCGGACCCTGGGAGCGCCGAACTCACGGTACCCCGGAGGCCGGCCGTCGGCGGCGGTCGGCAGCGGGTTGATGCCGGGCTTCTCACGATCGGGCGGGGCGGCCTTGTCCCAGTCGAACTGGGCGAACTCGGTCACCGTCTTGCCCAGCTCGCGGAACACCTCGCGCGCGGACGTCCAGGCCACCGTGCCCCCCATCTCGCGGGTGAGCTCGGCCGCCAGCGCCCAGTGCGCCGTGGCGTCGCCCTTGGGCGGGTAGGCCTTGCGGAAGCGCTGGATGATGCCGTCCCCCTGCACGAACGAGCCGTCGTGCTCCACGTGGACGGCGGCGGGCAGCACCACCGTGGCCTGCGCGGTGAGGGGCGACTCATTCGTCGCCTGCACCACGAAGACGTCCAGCTTCGAGGCCGCCTGGGCGAAGGCCTCGACGTTGCCCGGCACCTCGTTGCCCACGGCGTAGAGCGCCGTCACCCGGCCACCGTCCAGGGCCTTGGTCAGGTCCTCGAACGACTTGACCGTCAGCCCCAGGCCCTGGGCGATGAGCTCCAGGCCCTTGCGGTTGGGGTTGCGGTCCGCCGTCAGCAGGTAGTGGTCCGCCTGACCCTGCGGGCGGCCACCGACGTAGACCTCCTTGGCGCCCAGCGTCACCTTGGCGAAGGTGAGCGTGGCGAGCAGGTCCTCGTTGGAGGCCACCGGCGAGGCGAGCACCGCCACGCGGCCCTTCACCCCGGCGAGCGCCTGGCCCGCGGCCTTCACGGCCTCACGGCGAGCGACCTCGGGACGGGCGGTGCCGGTGCCCGGCTGGCGGCCGACGACGGCGGCGAGCACGCGGCCGAGGTTGAGGCCCTTGTACGTCTCGCGACCGTGGTCGCACATCCAGCTCTTGTTGATGGCCTCGTTCTCGCGCGGGCGGTAGCGGTAGGTGTCCTGCGCCATGAAGTCCGCGTAGATGTTGCAGCCGCGCGAGCAGCCAGTGCACACGGACGGAGCGGCGGACAGGAACCACGAGCGGGCGCGGAAGCGGAAGTCGCGGCTGAGCAGCGCGCCCACCGGGCAGATGTCCACGGTGTTGAGCGAGTAGTTGCTGTTGAGCTCGCTGCCCGGGAAGGTGTCGATGACCTCGTGGCTGCCACGGCCGAAGATGCCGAGCTGCGGCTCCTTCGGAATCTCGTTCATGAAGCGCACGCAGCGGCTGCAGATGATGCAGCGCTCCTGGTCCAGCACCACGCGGGGCCCGAGCACCTTGCGCTTGTTCTTCATGACCTTGCCGCCCTCCAGACGCGAGGGGCGGTAGTCGTAGCGCATGTAGTAGTCCTGCAGCTTGCACTCACCGGCCTGGTCGCAGATGGAGCAGTCGACCGGGTGGTTGAGGAGCAGGAACTCCTGCACCGCGCGCTGCTGCTCCTTCACCTTGGGGGTGGTGGTCTTGATGACCTGCCCCTCGGCGAGCGGCGTCTGGCAGGCGGGCACCAGCTTGGGGGCGTTGGAGGCCTCCACCATGCACATGCGGCAGTTGGCCGCGATGGACAGGCGCGGGTGGTAGCAATAGTAGGGGATGTCCGAGCCGACCATCTTGGCCGCCTCGACCATGTTCGTCCCCGGCTTCACCACCACTTCCTTGCCGTCGATGGTGCAGGTGACGAAGCCCGGGTTCTTCGGCGGGGGAGGGGCCGGCTTCGCCGCGGGAGGCGGCGGAGGCGCGGTGGGGGCGCTGTGCGCGGCCGGAGGGGTGTCCAGCTTGGCGCCCGCGGGCGGGTGCTTGGGCGCGGAGCCGGGCGCCTCCCGCGTCTCGGAGGGCGAGCCCTTGGGGGGCGTCTGCGAGTCTCCGGTGGGCTTCTTGGTGTCGTTGTCGCTCACTGCTCGACCTCGCCGCCGATCATGTTGATCGTGTCAAAGGTGGGAATGAGGTCCGCCAGCATCTTGCCCTGGATGATCTCGGGCACGGCGGACAGGATGGGGTAGCCCGGGGCGCGCACGTGGACCTTGTACGGCCGGCCGCCGCCGTCGCTCACCATGTACCAGCCCAGCTCGCCGTTGGCGGCCTCGGTGGCGTCATACACCTCGCCGGGCGGCACCTGGATGCCCTCCATCACCAGCTTGAAGTGCGAGATGACGCCCTCGATGGTGCCGTACACCTCGGGCTTGGGCGGCAGCGCGATGCGCCAGTCGTCCAGGATGATGGGGCCGGCCGGAATCTGCTTCAGCGCCTGGCGCAGGATGCGATCCGACTGCTTCATCTCCTCGATGCGCATCAGGTAGCGATCGAAGTTGTCGCCCTTCTCGCCGATGGGGATGTCGAAGTCGAAGCGGTCGTACACCCAGTAGGGCTTGGTCTTGCGGATGTCGTAGTTGATGCCGCAGGCGCGCAGGCAGGGGCCCGTCCAGCCGTAGTCGATGGCGTCCTCGGCGCTGATGACGCCCGTCTCCTTCGTGCGGTCCACGAAGATGCGGTTGCGTGTGAGCAGCCCGTCGATCTCCACGACGAGCTCGGCCACCTTGTCCAGCGACTTGAGGGTGCGCTCGATCCACCCCTCGGGCAGGTCGCGGTTCATCCCGCCGATGCGGCCGAAGCTGGTGGTGAGCCGCGCGCCCGTCAGCTCGGCCACGCGGTCCATGATGAGCTCGCGCGCTTCCACGGCGAAGAGGAACGGGGCGAAGCCGCCCAGCTCCATGCCCGTGGCGCCCACGCACGTCAGGTGGTCATGGATGCGGTGCAGCTCCGAGCCGATGACGCGGATGTACTGGGCGCGCTCCGGGATCTCCAGGCCGATGAGCTTCTCCACGGCGTTGAGGAAGCCGAAGTTGTTCATCATCGCCGACACGTAGTTCAACCGGTCCGTGTACGGCAGGCACTGGGTCCAGGTGACGTTCTCGCAGCTCTTCTGGAAGCCGCGGTGGAGGAAGCCGATCTCACAGTCGGACTTGGCGATGTTCTCGCCCTCGAGCTCCACCTTCATGCGCACCGTGCCGTGCATGGCGGGGTGCGACGGGCCCATGTTGACATACATCCGCTTGGTCTGGAGGTGGGCCTCCAGCTCCGCCTCGTGGGCGTAGGCGTCGATGTCCGGGTTGGGCGCTTCGGGGCTGGGGGGTGACGCGGGCTTGTGGGGATCCGCCATGATCGTGTCCTCGGGGGGCTGTCCGGTGGGGGCGGGCGCTCAGCTCACGCCGCTGGTGCCGGGGCCGCGGAAGATGTCCTTGATGGGGCGCTCGGGGATGAGCGGCTGCCGGTCGCGCAGGGCGTAGTCCTTGCGCAGCGGGTGGCCCTGGAACTCCTCGTACAGCAACACACGGCGCAGGTCCGGGTGTCCCGTGAAGCGGATGCCGTAGAAGTCCCAGACGAAGCGCTCCCACCAGTTGGCGCCCTTGAAGATGGGCGTGATGGAGGGAAGCTCCGGGTTCGTCTCGCTCACGCGCACCTTCAGGCGCACGTGCTCGTGACGCGACAGCGAGTAGACGAAGTAGACGACCTCGAAGCGCGGATCATTCTCCGCGAGGTGGAGGCGGTCCACCGCGTCGATCGAGGTGAAAAGCTTGAAATCCAGGTCGTGCTTCAGGAACGCGGCGACCTTCGGCAGGTGCTCGGCGTGGATGACGGCCCAGGCGCCGCCAGTGCGGTCGAGGTAGCGCTCCGCCACCGCCTCCGGAAACTGGGCGGTGACCCTGTCCAGTGCAAAAGTGCTCAAGGGGGGCCTCAATGCTGGCTAAGGAATCCGGCGCGTTATAAGGATGCCCCCCCTCGCCCGTCAACGTAATCCCTCAACCATCCTCGCTACTTACGCGACTCAGAAGCCCACGTTCGCGGGAACGGGCATTTCAGGCCGTCGCGCCGGTACCCCTGCGGGCGGGGAGCGGCTGGGGAATGAAGGTGGAGACCGGCTCCCGCTTGCCGGGGACGGCGCTGGGGGGCAGCTCCCGCCAGAGGAACCCCTCACCCGCCTGGGCCCGGGTCTCCCGGGAGACGAGGACGGCCGCTCCGTGCTCCTTGGTGAGCCGCTCGATGCGGCTGGCCAGGTTCACCGTGTCGCCAATGGCGGTGTACTCCAGTCGACGGGCGGTGGAGCCGATGTTGCCGAGCACCACGCTCCCGGTGTGCAGCCCCACCCCCATGCGCAGGCCCGGCTCGCCCCGGGCGGCCCGCTCGGCGTTCACCGCCTCCAGCTCGAGCATCATCTCCAGGGCGCACTCGACGGCCCGCCGGGCGTGCTCCGGGTCGTGCAGGGGCGCGCCGAAGTACACCATGAGTGCGTCCCCGATGAACTTGTCGAGCGTGCCGCCGTGGCGGAACACCACCTCCACCATGCGGCCGTAGTACTCGTTGAGCATGGCCACCACGGCCTCGGGGGACAGCCGCTCGCTCAGGGAGGTGAAGTCCCGGATGTCCGCGAAGAGGATGGTCACCTCGCGCACCTCGGGGGTGGACACCGGGGAGACCACGTCCTGCAGGCGCTCGGCCACCGCGGGGGAGAAGTAGCGTCCGAGCTGGGCGCGCTGGAGCTCCTCGTGTGTCACCGCGGAGATGAGCACGTGGATGCGCTGGAAGAGGTAGCGCGCGGCCCCCGCCGTCAACGCCAGCACCACCACCGCCACCACGCGCGCGCCCCCGCCGATGGAGGCCTCGGCCTGCAGGTACACCTCGGCCACGGCCGCCACCGCCGTCACCGTGAACGTCACCGTGCGCCGCAGCGACAGCGCCGAGATGACGATGAGGCAGGCGTAGAGACCGAGGGTGAAGCCCGCCACGCCGCCGGGTGAAGGGGAGACGGGGATGGCCAGGTGCTGCAGCCAGTAGATGGCCGGCACGTCCACCACCGCGAGCGACAGTCCGGCCCAGCTCGCCACCCGCGTCGAGCGCAGCACGCCCACCAGCGTCGCCACGGTGCACAGCCAGTAGGCGACGAAGGGGCCCAGGTACACCTCCCAGTCCGCCAGCCCCTGCACGCGCGCCAGGTACACGGTGATGGCCAGGATGACGGACACGCCGAGCAAGCGCAGCATCGCGAGCCGCCCGGCGTTGTGCCGGCGCTCGGACTCGATGGCCTTGCCCACCGGCTCCCGCAGGAACTCGGCGAGGGCCGCGCGTGTCTGCCGGGTCTCGACCACTCTTCCTCGAGCATGCATCAGGTGTGCGCGCATCCTCGCATGCGCCTGGGGGGCACGCACTTTCCGCGTGCCTGCTCGTCCGTCGAGCGTCCCAAGGCGTCACGGCGGCGTTATGTTCCCGCCATGTCCACGACTTCTCCCGAGAGCCTCCAGGAACGCTTCGCTCCCAACCTCGCCTGTTTCGGCTGTGGCCCCGCCAACCCCCAGGGCCTGCACGTGCGCAGCGTCGTGGAGGGCGAGCGCGTCGTCGCCGACTGGACTCCCGCCGAGCACCACCAGGCCTTCCCCGGCGTGGTGAACGGGGGGATCATCGGCTCGCTCCTGGATTGCCACTGCAACTGGACGGCGGCCCACGCGCTGATGAAGGAGCGCGGCCTGGACACCCCGCCGTGCACCGTCACCGCCGAGTACACCATCCAGCTCAAGCGCCCCACGCCGCTCGGGCCCCTGCACCTGGAGGCCAGGCCCGTCTCCATCGAGGGAGACAAAGTCATCATCGAGGGGACGCTCACCGCGGGGGGCAAGGTGTGCGCCACCTGCCGCGGCACCTTCGTGGCGGTGAAGCCGGGCCACCCCGCCTACCACCGCTGGTAGAAAAGCGAAGGGCCCCGCCGCCTCCGAGGAGGCTCGCGGGGCCCTGGGCCGGCACGGGGCCGGGAAGCGACTAGCCCTGGCGGGGGTAGTTCGCGGCCAGCAGGTCGTGCGGGGCCGGAGCGCGGTGACCGACGCGGTGCGTCTGGTTGCCGATCTTGTCCTGCAGCAACTTGAGGCCGTCGAGCACCTGCTCGGGGCGCGGCGGGCAGCCGGGGATGTAGACGTCCACCGGGATGATGCGGTCGATGCCCTGCAGCACCGCGTAGTTGTCGTAGAAGCCGCCCGACGAGGCGCACACGCCGAAGGCGACCACCCACTTGGGCTCGGTCATCTGCTCGTACACGCGCTTGAGGATGGGCGCCTGCTTCAGGTTGATGGTGCCAATCACCATCAGCATGTCCGCCTGACGGGGCGAGAACCGGGGGAACTCGGCGCCGAAGCGGGCGATGTCGTGGCGACTGGAGGCCACGGACATGAACTCCATGCCGCAGCACGCGGTGGCGAACGGGTAGGTGAAGAGCGAGTACTTGCGCGCCCAACCCAGACCCTTGGACATCATCCGCTCGAAGAAGCCCATGGCCTCGTCGCGGCGGGTGGTGATTACGGGGGCGATATCGGTCTCAGCCATGGTTCCTCAGTGCTCCCACTCCAGGGCGCCCTTCTTCCAGATGTAGATAAGGCCGACCACGAGGGTTGCAGCGAAAACGAGCATCTCGATGTAGCCAAACCAGCCGAGTGCCTGGAAGTTCACCGCCCAGGGGTACAGGAACACGGCTTCGACATCGAACACGATGAACAGCAGGGCCACCACGTAGAATTTCACCGCGAAGCGCTGGCGCGCGGGGCCGCTGCTCTCGGAGCCGGCCTCGAAGGCCGTGGACTTGATGGCGCTCGGGCGCCGCGGGCCCAGCACGGAGGCGAGGCTGGGGATGATGAGCGCCAGGATGCCCGACAGGAGCAGCACCACCGCCAGGGGCAGGTAGTCGGCGAGGGGGTTGGTCGTGGGGTTCATTTCGCGGCGGACCCTAGGGGCGCCCCGGGGCGGTGTCAATGGGGAAACCGGGGATCCAACCCCCGGACATGACAGAGAAAAGCCGCGTGGGAGGCTCGGCTGCCCGCCCGCCCGTCCGAGAAGCGGCGATGCACCGGGGTTTGACGCTCCGCGCGTCGGGGGCCTAGGGTCACACCCTGGCGCGTCTTCCGATCAGACAAGAGAGAAGCCCAAGCATGTGGGGTCGGCTCAGTTTGCGCTGGCAGGTGGCTTTCGCGGTGCTGGTTCCCAGCCTCGCGGTGGCCCTGTTCAGCGGATTTTATTTTCCGAAGCAGCAGCGTGAATTCGGGTTGCAGCGACTCGAGGACCGGGCACGGGTGGTGGGGCTGCTGGCCTCCGAGGAGATCTCCGCCCTGCTGGCGCGGGAGGGCCAGGCGCCCCCGGTCACTTCCGGCACCCAGCCGGCGGACGCGCGGGAGGGCGGGCTGCGGGCGGTGGAGCAGCTCTCGCGCCTCTTCGAGCGGGTGGAGCAGGCGGGCGCCATCTCCTTCCAGGCGGTGCTGTCGCCGGACGGCAAGGTGCTGTCCACGCGCGGCACCGTGCCCAAGGGGCTGACGGGGGCGACGGAAGCGGGCAATTGCAAGGTGGAGCGCGTGCAGGGCAACCCGGTGGCGCTGTGTGCGCTCTCCGGGGGCCACACCTACGTGGTGGGCCTGGACTCCGCCGCGGTGAAGGCGGAGGCGGACGCCATGCGCTGGCCGAGCCTCCTGGTGTACCTGGGCGCCACGGTGGTGGGCCTCTTCATCGCCTTCTTCATCGGGCGGGCCATCGCCGAGCCGGTGACGCGCATGACGCAGGCGGCGCGCGAGGTGTCGCAGGGGGACATGTCGCTGAGCGAGGTGGACGTGGCCTCCGCGGGCGAGGTGCGCATGATGGCGCACTCCTTCAACGAGATGCTGGGCACGCTGCGCGGCACGGTGACGGAGCTGCTGGCGCGGCTGGAGCAGCTCTCCAGCGCCTCGCGCGGGCTGACGGGCGCGTCCGCGGATCAGGAGCACGTCATCAGCCAGCAGGCGGCGTACGCGCAGCAGATCGCCGCCACCTTCGAGGAGCTGAGCCGCACGGCGGAGCAGATCTCCAGCTCCACCGAGGTGGTGGAGTCCAGCGCGCGGCGCACGCACGAGGCGGTGGCCGAGGCGATGGCGGTGGTGGCGCAGGTGGTGGCGGGCATCAACGACATCCGCATGGAGTCCAAGGGCGTGGCGGACGCCATCGTGGGCCTCAACCAGGACCTGCAGCAGGTGTCCAAGATCGCCCAGGTCATCAACCAGGTGGCGGAGCGCTCGGACCTGCTGGCGCTGAACGCGGCGCTGGAGGGCACCAAGGCGGGCGAGGTGGGCCGGGGCTTCTCGCTGGTGGCCGCGGAGATGCGCAAGCTGGCCGAGAGCGTGTCCGCCTCCGCGCGGGACATCGCCCGCATCGTCGAGAAGGTGCAGGACTCGGGCAACGAGGCGGCCACCAAGGCGCGCGTGGGCATGGCCACGAGCGACCGCGGCGTGGAGGTGGCCGAGCAGGCCTCGGCGGTGTTCCAGCGGATTGTGGAGCTGGCACGCGGCACGAGCGAGGCGGCACGGCAGATCACCATCGCCACCCGGCAGCAGCGTCAGTCCAGCGAGCAGGCCGTGCAGGGCGCTCGCAACGTGGCCGAGCTGGTGAAGCAGGGCGTGGACGCCACGGGCCGCACCACCCGCATCGCCCAGGACCTGCACAACGTGGCCGACAGCCTCACGGTGCTCACCAGCAAGTTCAAGGTGGCCCGAGACCGGTAGTCCCGGGCCCCGCGCGGCCCTGGCTCACTCCAGGGTCGCGGTGAGCTTCACGCTGCCCGAGTTCCGATAGAACCCGTCCACCCAGAGGAAGTAGCTGCCGGCGGGCAGCTCCGCGATGTCCAGGGTGGGGGAGCCGCAGGCCACGCGCGTCCCCGCGGTGCAGGCCGCGCGGACCACGGTGAGCGCCAGGGTTTGGCCCACCGAGTCCGTGGCGCTCGCGTGGAGTGCCAGTGTCCGGTCGGTGGTGAAGGCGTAGACGAGATCCGCCCCGTTGCTCCCGCTACAACTCCAGTCCCCGTCATCGTGCAGGACCGAGGCGTCCATCTGGTCCGTCGCGGTGCCGCCCTGCGCGCCGTGGGAGAAGACCAGGGGACGCGCCTGGGCGCAGGCGTCGCCGGGAGGAGGCGGCAGCAGCTCCGCGCGGAGGATGTACCCCGAGCTCTCGAAGGATTGGACGTAGCGGTCGAGCCAGACGTAGTGCGTGCCGGGGGGAAGCTGGCCCGACTCCATGCCGGAGCCACAGGAGCGCTCCGCTCCGCCGCAGAGGTCGCTCACGGCCACCACGGAGGTGTAGACACCTTCCGCGTCCTCGACCCGCGCGTGCAGGTAGGCCGGCTCGCTCGTCTCCAGCCGATAGACCCGGTCCCTCCCCCCGGCACGACCGCAGCTC
>NZ_DASVSO010000755.1:0-13891 GCF_036388035.1 Archangium sp. | reverse complement strand
CAGTTCGAGGCCTTCCTTCGTGAGGTATACAGTCGGCCTGACATGCTCAAGAGGTTTCCCCGTGGCTTCTGAGCCCGCAGCCTCCCCACACTTCTTCGTGATGGAATCCGGCGTTCCCTGTTCTCGTTACGATGCCGATGTCGACAAGGTCGAGCCTGCGAACCGGGGAGACGCCGCCCGCTGCCCGAAGTGTGACCGTTTCATCGGGATGAAGCCCTGGCTTCCTCCCTACCGTACCAGGTTGGTGCTGTACGGCGAGGAACTCGGGGATTTCATCAAGGCCGGTGGAGATGATCTCTTGATGTCCGAACGCTTCGCCCAGGCCTTCCGCGACGAGGGACTGACGGGACTGGAGGGCTTTCACCCGGTGGAGGTGGTGCGGGTGCGCAGGAAGCGGCGAGGCCTCGTGGCTTTCCACATCCCCCGGTACTTCGTCGCCACGGTCTGCTTCGGCCGCGCTGCGGTGGACGTGTCACGCAGCTTCATCACCTACGGCGATCCTCCCACCTGCGAGGAGTGCCGCTCCGAGGGCATCAATGCCATCCACGGCTTCTCTCTGGAGGAGGGTACCTGGCAGGGGGAAGACGTCTTCAATCCCCGGGGGCTGTTCGGCATCTGGACCGTCTCCGAGCGCTTCGAGCGCTTCGTGGCGCGGCACGGCTTCACCAACATGCGGCTGACGCCCAGCGAGGAGTACGTGTGGGATCCGCTCGGACGCGGGCCCGCGACTCCCCCCAAGCCGGTTTCCGCCTGAAACGTTTTCTGGCCTCCAGCACCCGCAGTGCGCTCCCGGACAGCGCACACCCGTCCACCGGGTGCGTTTCGGGTCGGAAACTACCGGTGTCAGGGGGCGCCGCTACAGTGGTTCCCAGTCGCCGTGAGCCCCTCGAACCTCGCCTCCGTTGCCGTCGGCCGTCCTGTCCGGGGCGAGTACACCTATGTCGTCCCCGATGGCCTCTCCGGACGGCTGTCGCCGGGCCAGCGCATCCTCGTGCCCTTCGGGCGCAGCATGTCGCTCGGCTTCTTCCTCGGGCCCGCCACGCCTCCTCCCGAGGGCGAGAGCGTCAAGCTCAAGCCCATCATGAAGGTGCTGGAGGACTCGCCGTCGCTCCCGCCGGACCTCATCGCGCTGCTGCGCTTCGCTGCCGAGCACTACCGCTACCCGCTCGGCGAGGTCATCAAGAGCGCGCTGCCTCCCGGGCTCACCAAGACCGAGGTGGAGAAGGAGGCGAAGCCGGACGTGCAGGAGTTCGCCGTGGCGCTCGTCCCGGAGGCGCCCGCCGTCCTCCGCCGCGCCCCCGCGCAGTCCGCCGCGCTGGCCTATCTCCTCGCGGTGGGGGGCCGAGCCCCCATCGAGGAGGTGGCCCACGCCATCCCCGGCGCCCGGGAGACGCTGCGCAAGCTGGTGGAGCGGGGCTTCGTCCGCATCGAGGAGGAGATCATCGCCCCGGGCGTGAAGGAGGGGCTCGCCCAGGGTCGTCCCGACAAGCTCACCCCCGAACAGGCCGCCGCCGTCCTGCAGCTCCAGGCAGCGGTCGACACCGGCGGCTTCCAGCCCTTCCTCCTCCACGGCGTCACCGGTAGCGGCAAGACCGAGGTGTACCTGCGTGCCGTGGAGCGCGCGCTCGAGCGGGGCCAGGGCAGCCTCGTGCTGGTGCCGGAGATCGCCCTCACGCCGCAGCTCGTGGGCCGCTTCCGCAGCCGCTTCGGCGCGGACGTGGCCCTGCTGCACTCGGCCCTCAAGGACCGCGAGCGCCTCTACCACTGGCAGGCCCTGCGCAAGGGCACGGTGCGCATCGCCGTGGGCGTGCGCTCGGCGGTGTTCGCTCCCGTGGCCAACCTCGGCCTCGTCGTGGTGGACGAGGAGCATGACCCCTCCTTCAAGCAGGAGGACAAGCTGCGCTACCAGGCCCGGGATCTCGCCGTGGTGCGGGCGAAGCAGGCGGGCGCCGTGGTGGTGCTCGGCTCGGCCACGCCCTCGCTGGAGACGCTGGAGAACGCGCGCCGCGGGCGCTACCGCAAGCTGGAGCTGAAGAACCGCGTGGACGACCGGCCCATGCCCCGCATCGAGCTGGTGGACCTGCGCCAGGAGCGCCCCCGCGAGCCGCTCGTGCAGGAGGAGGCCCCCATCCTCTCGCCGCCGCTGCTCGACGCCATGGCGGAGACCATCGGGCGCGGGCAGCAGGTCATCCTCTTCCTCAACCGCCGCGGCCACAGCACCTTCCTCATCTGCGAGGTGTGCGGCACCTCGGTGAAGTGCTCCGACTGCGACGTGTGCCTCACCTACCACCGCTCGCAGAACCGGCTGGTGTGCCACTACTGCGGCGTGGCCCACCCCGTGCCCGAGCACTGCCGCGAGTGCACCGGCCCGCTCCTCAAGATGGGCATCGGCACCGAGCGCGTGGAGGCCGAGGTCGCCGAGCGGATTCCCCAGGCCCGCGTGGCCCGGTTGGATAGGGACTCGGCCACCAGCGCCGAGCGCCTCACGGAGATGCTCGCCTCCTTCGCCCGCCGGGAGCTCGACGTGCTGGTGGGCACGCAGATGGTGGCCAAGGGGCACGACTTCCCCGGCGTCACCCTGGTGTGCGTGGTGATGGCGGACACCTCGCTGGCCATCCCGGACTTCCGCGCCGCCGAGCGCACCTTCCACCTCCTCACCCAGGTGGCCGGCCGGGCCGGGCGAGGCAAGGACCCGGGGCGCGTGCTGGTGCAGACGTACAACCCGGAGGCGGATCCGGTGAAGCGCGTGCTCGCCCACGACTTCGACGGCTTCGCCCAGCGGGAGCTGGAGCGGCGCAAGGTGCTCGCCTGGCCGCCCTACACCCGACTGGCGGCGGTGCGGCTCGAGGGCGAGCACCCGGAGCAGACCGCCAGCGTGGCCCGGCACCTCGGGGACTTCATCTCCCGCAACATGCCCCCCGCCTCCTGGGGCGTGCGCCTCCTGGGGCCGGCCGTGGCCCCCATCTCCCGCATCCGCGGGCGCACCCGGTGGCAGTTGCTCCTCAAGGCGCCCAGCCACGCGGCGCTCGCCCCGCTGCTTGCCCGCCTGGAGGCGAAGCTGGTCGACATTCCCAACGCCGTGCGCGTCACGATCGACGTGGATCCGGCGGCCATGCTGTAGACTCCCGCCCGAGTTCCAATGGCCGACTCGGTCCTTCTCGTCCACGACGACATCTCCACCATCGCCACCGTGCGCCGACTGCTCGCGCGCGAGGGCTATGAGGTCATCCTCGCCACCTCCGTGGCGGACGCCCTCATTGCGTTCGGTCACCACCTGCCCGCGCTCATCGTCCTGGCGCCCGCGGTGGAGAGCGAGCGCGGCCACCTCGTGCTGGAGGAGCTCGGGCTGCACCCGGACATGCGGCTCGCGCGCGTGCTGCTGCTCGGCGAGCCCATTCGCGGCAGCGCCGCCCCGGTGGCGCCCCTTCCCCTGGACGGTGCCAGCTTCGTGGCGCAGGTGGCGGCTCTCATCAACTCCCCCGCGGGCCCGGAGGCCTGGTTCGCGGTGCCGGAGGACGAGACTCCTTCCCCGGAGGTGGCGCCGGCCCCGGTGGTCGCCGGGCCGCCCGGCCTCGTCCACAAGTCCTCCGCGCCGGGCCGCAACGCCGCGCTGGAGAGCGCCCTCTTCGATGACCTGCCGAAGCTGGAGCCCCAGGCCCCCGGGGCCCCCTCGTCCCTCGACGCGGAGGACCTGTTCTCGCAGACGGAGCAGGCGGTGGTGTCCACGCCTTCGCCCGCGATGGAGGCCCTCATCGAGCGCTCCGGGCCCAAGGTGTCGGGGCTGACCGAGCCCGACCCGGGGGCCGAGGCGGAGTCGCTCTTCGGACAGACGGAGGAGGCGGTGGTCGGCTCGAGCGCGACCGCGCCGGTGTCCGCGCCTGGGCCCGGCGAGGACGAATTGCAGCGCATGGAGCAGGAGGTGCGCCTGGAGGCCGCCGCCCGCCGGCGCCGCAAGCAGGAGGAGGTCTCGGAGTCGGCCTCGTCGGCGGGGCTCTTCGCGCGGGCTCCCGCGATGGGCTCGGGGCTTCCCACCATCACGGCCGCGCTGGAGCCCGTCGTGGCCCCGGTGTCCGAGGACGTCGCGCCCCTGGCCCCGCTGCCTCCCATGAAGGTGGTGGACGTCGAGGCGGAGGCCCGCGCGGAGGCCGAGCGTCTCGCGCAGCTCGAGATTGAAGCGGCCCTGGAGCGCGAGCGGGCAACGGCCGTCGAGCCAGTGGTCGCGCCAGCCCCCGTGCGGCCCGTGGTGGCGGATGCGCCCGCCGGGTTGATGCGGAAGGCCGGGTCCCGACTCGCGGAGGATGGCTTCTTCGACGTGGAGTCGACGCCGACGTCACGGACGAGGGCCCTCGCTCCGGAGGCGGAGCTCCAGCCCGTGCGGCACCTGGAAGGCGCCGCGGATCTGGAGCCCGTGCCCGAGGATGCGCCCCTGCCGGCGGAGGACGAAGCGTCGGAGGGTTGGGAGGAGCCGCAGCAGGAGAGTGTGGGCGCGGGGTGGTTCGACTCCACGCCCGAGGAGAAGCCCCAGAGCGGCCCGGTGAAGGCCGAGCCGGCGGCGGCACGGGCGGACGAGGAGCCCGAGGCCTCGCCTGATGCGTCGGGCGTGCCGGAGATCACGGAGAAGTTCCCGATCCGCCCCCCGCCAGGAGCGCCGGAGCCGGCGGCGCGGACGGAGGCCCTCTCGGAAGAGGACTTCGTGGTCCTGGAGTCGCGCCTGCTGCGGGCCGAGCGGCGGCTCTCCGAGGTCCTGTCCGAGCGGGATGGCGCGGTGGCGCGTCGGCGCGATGCGGAGCGCAAGGTCGAGGAGCTCGAGACGCTCCTGACGGAGCTCCGGGCCTCGCTGGAGCGGCAGGCGGACGCGCCGAAGGCCCGGGAGGAGTCGCTGCGGCGCGAGTCCGAGGAGGCTCGGGCGCGGCTGGAGTCGCTCCAGCGCGACATGGAGGCGGCGCGCGCGAGTGAGGCGTCCCTCAAGGCCGAGCTGGAGCGCCTGAAGCAGGAGGCGTGGGCTCGGGAGGAGTCGCTGCGGCGCGAGGCCGACGCGGAGCGCAACCGGCTCACCACGCTCGCGGAGGAGCGGGGGCTGGAGGCCTCGCTGCGGCTCGAGGTGGAGCGGCAGCTCGAGGCGGCGCGGGCGCGGGAAGCGGAGCTCGAGCAGGCGCGCACGCAGGAGGTACAGCGGCGCCAGGCGGTGGAGGCCGAGGCGGCCGCGGTGCGTGAGCAGCAGCCGCAACAGCAGGAGCAGGTGACGCGGCTGCGCGAGCAGGTGGAGTCGCTCCAGCGGCAGCTCTCCGAGGCCACCTCCACCTCCCAGGAGACTCAGTCCCGGCTCGAGGCCCAGTCCCGAGAGGCCGCGCAACTCCAGGAGCAGCTCGCCGGCTGGAAGACGCGGGCCGAGGAGCAGGCGCGGCAGCGCGCGCAGGCCGAGCAGCGGGGCCTCGCCGAGGAGACGGCCCGGGCCGGGGCGGAAGCGCGGGTGGAGGCGGAGAAGGCGGCCCGTGCGGAGGCCGAGTCGCGGGCCGAAGCGGAGACGAAGGCTCGCAAGGAGTGGGAAGCGCGGGCGCACGGGGAGGCGAAGGCGCGCAAGGACGTGACGGCGCGCGCCGAGAAGGAGGCACAGGCCCGGGCGGAAGCGGAGGCGAGGGCCGAAGCGGAGCACCAGGCGCGAGGCAAGGCCGAGGCCCGTGCGGAGGCCGAGAAGAAGGCGCGGGCCGAGGTGGAGGCCCGTGCGCGCTCCAACGCGGATGCGCGCGTGCAGGAGGAGATGAAGGCGCGCACCGAGGCGGAAGCACGAGCCGAGGCAGCGGAGCAGGCGCGCACCGAGGCGGAAGCGCGCGCTGAGGCGGCGGAGCAGGCGCGCACCGAGGCGGAAGCGCGCGTCGAGGCAGAGGCCCGTGCGCGCACCGAGGCGGAAGCGCGAGCCGAGGCAGCGGAGCAAGCCCGGACCGAGGCGGAGGCGCTTGCCTCGGCCGCGGAGAAGGCCCGTGCCGAGGCGGAAGCGCGTGCCGAGAGCGCGGCGCAGGCGAGCGCCGAGGCGAGCGAGCAGGCCGAGGCGCTGGAGCGCGCCCGGGTCGACGCGGAGACGCGAGCCGCGACCTCGGAGCGGTTGCGCGTCGAGGCGGAGGCACGGGTCGCGAGCGCGGAGAAGTCACGGGCCGCGTCGGACGGGCAGGCCGAGGAGTTGGAGCGTGCGCGCGTCGACGCGGAGACGCGGGCGATGACGGCGGAGCGGTTGCGCGTGGAGCTGGAGCTGCGCGTCGAGGCGTTGGCGAAGGCGCGCGCCGCCGCGCAGGCCCGCATCGAAGCGGAGACCCAGGCCCGCGAGGAGCTGTCTCGCGTCCGCTCGGAGTTGGAGAAGCGGGTTTCCCGGCTGGAGGAGTCGGTGGCGCGCCAGGAGGCCGAGGCTCGCGAGGCCCGCGCGGAGGCGGAGCGGCTGGGGCAGACGCTGGCGCAGGAGCGCGAGGAGCGGGAGTTCCTCTCCCAGGAAGTGGAGCGGCTGGAGGCAACCCGCGCCCACGCCGAGGCGGAGCTGGCCGAGCGCCTCGCCCTTGCCGAGCAGGCCCGGCGCGAGGCCGAGGAGAAGGCGCTCCGTCAGGCCGAGGAGACGGTGGCGAAGGTGCGCGCCGAGACGGACATGGTCGTCGCGAAGGCCCGCGCCGAGGCGGACGAGATGGCGGCCCGGGCGAAGGCGGCGCTCATCTCCATCCAGATCCCCGGTCGGTTCGAGGTGGACGTCCCGCGCAGTGGCAGCGTCAACCAGGAGGGGCTCTCGCGGCTCATCACCCGCCTGCAGGAGGCGCGTGCTGGAGTGCGCCTCGAGCTCAAGGTGGCCGGCGCCCTGCGCATCCTCTGGTTGAAGGACGGCGCGCTGGTGGGGGCGGTCTCCTCCGCCTCGGACGAGTCGCTCGTGGACCGCGCGCGGAGTGATGGGCTCATCGACGCGCGCCAGGAGAACGAGCTGCGCCTGGTCCGCGGTGCCTCGACGGGGACGCTCATCGACGCCATGCGGGGCCGGGGCTACGTGCGCGAGAACGAGGTCGTCCCGCTCGTGCAGCGCTACACCGAGCAGGTGGCCCTGGACGCGCTCGCGGAGCCTTCCTCGCTGTACCGGCTCTCCGAGGAGCCGCCGCCGCACGAGGTGGCGCTCGCGGCGTCCACCCGGCCCCTGCTGCACCTGCTGGCCGAGGCCCTGCGCAACGGCGTCTCCACCGAGTCCTTCCTGGAGGCCGCCGGAGGTCTGCGCGCCGGGGTGGCCCGCGGCGAGCCGGTGCCCACGCCGGAGGACTTCGGGCTCTCCTCGCGCGAGCTCCGGCTCCTCGAGGAGGTCGACGGGGAGCAGACGCTCGAGCAGCTGCTGCTTGGCGCGGGGCTGCCGCAGGACACGGCCCTCAAGGTGTTCGCGGTCGCGCGGGCCCTGGGCCTCATCACCCTGCGGGCCGCCACCGAGGCCTCCGAGGAGGAGGCGCCGGGCGAGCTGGACGTGCGCCGGCTCGAGGCCAAGTTCGAGGAGATCCAGGACGCGGACTACTTCACGGTGCTCGGGCTGGCGCGTGGAGCGGGCAGCGAGGAGGTGAAGCGCGCGCATGCGCTGCTCACCACCGAGTTCCACCCGCTGCGCTTCGCGGGGCACCCGGATCCGGCGCTCCAGCACCGCGCGCAGCAGATCTCCACCGCCCTGGCCGAGGCGGCCCGGGCGCTCGCGGATGATCGGCTGCGCGAGGAGTACGCCCGCAGCCTGCTCGACTGAGCGGAGGCCGTGGGGCGCCGGTCCGCCGGACTAGTCGGGCGAGACCTTGAAGGGGTTGGACTGGGCGACGAGCTCATCGCCCATCCGCACCGTGAGGACCACATTCGCTCCGGGCTTGTCGATGACGACCTGCTCCGAGCGCACGCCGTCGCGGAAGGGGTTGCTCAGGTTCGGGCGGAGGCGGCCCTTGTTGGCGGTGAGCTGCACCTGGCCCGCGAAGAGCGTTGCCTCGGGGCCCTCGGCCCGGAGGGTGACGACGAAGGGGACGCCGCGGATCTGATCCGGGATGGGGTCCATGCGCAGGCCCGTGACGAGCAGCCGCCGGCCTTCGTCTCCCGTTCCTTCTGTTCCTCCCGTGCCATCCGTTCCACCACCCGGGCCGCTCCGGGGTGTCAGGGCCGGGGGGGGCGGGAGGACGGTGAGGCCCACCGCGCCGACAGCCTCGTGTCCATCTCCCAGCTCGAGCCGGACATCCTGGTGCCCCGCCGACAGGGTCGCGGGCAGGGTGGCCACCAGCGAGCCGTCGTGCTCCATCCGCTCGATGCGCGCCTCCTGGTCACCAATCCTCAGCGTCGGCGTCAGCAGCGTCGCCGTCTTGTTGCCGTAGTCGACTCTCGCCAGCGGGGGCGCATCCAGCCTGACGGTGATGGTCGCCGCCTCACCGCTCACCACCTCCTCGGGCTCGATGGAGACGATGCTCGGCGCGGGCGATGCGCCGATCTCACAGGCGCACAGCAGCAGGGTGGACAGCAAGGCGGTCTTCCGGAGCACGGGCAATTCCTCCTGAGCCGGACAACCGGAGAATCCGGATTGGCCCAGTGTGCCTTGCCGCACGGCGAGTGGAAAGCCATTCAACGCCTTTTTTGCCCGGCAGACGCCCGAGCGGCCTCTTCTGCTCTGAAATTTGCACTTCAAACCGGATCCGCGAGCCTGGCGGCGAGGCGCCTGTCGTCTGGCGGTGGACCGGGCGGACGGGGTGCCAAGGCGGGTTGCCCGACCGCTGCCACGGAGTTAAGAGGGGCGCCATGGTTCGCGAGATCCTCATCTGGCCCGATCCCATCCTGAAGCAGAAGGCGAAGCCGGTAGCACGGGTGGACGACACCCTGCGCACGCTGATCAAGGACATGTTCGAGACCATGTACGCCGCCGACGGCGTGGGGCTCGCCGCGCCGCAGGTGGGGGTGCTGCAACGCGTCATCGTCCTGGACACCCGGCCGCGCCAGCCCGAGTCCCAGCCGCTGGCGATGATCAACCCGGAGATCATCGCGCTGGAGGGGAAGACGACCTACACGGAGGGGTGCCTGTCCATCCCCGGTGAGGCCGAGGACGTGGACCGCGCGGCGGTGGTGACGGTGAAGTTCCTCGACCCCGAGGGCCGCGAGCAGACGCTCACGTGCGACGGGCTCTTGGCGATCGCCGTGCAGCACGAGACGGACCACCTCAATGGTACCGTCTTCGTGGACCACGTCTCCACGCTCAAGCGCGAGCTCATCCGCAAGCGGATGAAGCGCGTCAAGACGACTCGCGAGGAGCGGCTGTCGGTCTAGCCGGCACGCCCTTCTTCGGACAGAGGTCCGCCACGGGGCAGCGCTCGCACGCGGGCGCTCGCGCGAAGCAGATCCTCCGTCCGTGCCAGACCAGGAGCTGGTGGCCCTTGGCCCACCGCTCCGACGGCAGGAGGGCCCGCATGTCCTCCTCCACCTTGTCCGGATCCTCGTGGCGGGTGAAGCCCAGCCGCCAGGCCAGACGCTTGACGTGGGTGTCCACGGGGAAGGCGTCATCGCCGCCCAGGTGGATGCACACCACGCCAGCCGTCTTGTGGCCCACGCCGGGCAGCTTCTCCAGCAGGGCTCGGGAGCGGGGCACCTCGCCGCCGTGCTCGGCCACCAACGCCTGGGCCGCCGCCACGATGCTCTTCGCCTTGGCGCGGTACAGGCCGCACGACTGGATGAATGGCTCCACCTCGGACGCACTCGCCTGGGCGTACGTGTGCGCGTCGGGGAAGCGCTGGAAGAGGGCGGGGGTCACCAGGTTCACCCGCTTGTCCGTACACTGCGCGGAGAGGATGACCGCCACCAGCAGCTCCAGCGGGGTGCCGTAGTCCAGCTCGATGCGCACGTCCGGCATGGCCCGTTCCAGCCGGTCCATCACCTCCGCCGCCCGCTTCCGCTTCGACTCTATCGTCTCGCGTGCCACCTGGCCGCTGTATGACAGACCGACCTCGGGCGTAAAGAAGTTTCCACTACCTCTCAGGACAGCATGAAGCCCATCGACTTCCGCTCCGATACCGTCACGAAGCCCACCCCCGGCATGCGTCGCGCCATGGCCGAGGTGGGGGACGACATCTACGACGTGTCCGCGGCGGACCTCGACCAGGCGCTGGCGCGCATCCGCCGGGCGCTGGCTGGCTGATTTCCCGAGGGCTGCTAGACTGGCGGCGCCTTGCGTCGTCTCGCCGCCCTCATGCTGCTCCTCCTGTCGGCGTGTGCCCTTCCGCGCACGCGTCAGAAGATGAGCTTCGACGAGCTGTACGCCCACTCCGCGCGGCCCCCGGCCGATGCGTCGGAGAAGGGTTCGTCCCAAAAGGGGTCCGCCCCGGCGCGGCCCTCGGCGCCGAAGAAGTTCGTACCGAAGGTGATGGCTCCGGACTCACCGGTGCTGCGGGCCGCGATGACGTCCTTCACCTCGCTGGCCCGCTCCACGCGTGCGCAGGTGGTGCAGGGCAGTCCCATGCCAGCGGAGCAGGTGGACAACTGGCGGAAGATGAACGCCGCCCTGGACGCCTTCCTCCGAGCGCCCGCGCTCAAGACGTCCTCGCTGGACGTGGTGCGCGCCCGGGTGTCGCTGGAGGCCGAGCTGGAGGAGGACGCGCGCACCTACGGGGACATCCCCTCTGACCTGGCCGACGCGGTGCTCTCCCGGATGCAGCTGCTCGAGGTGCGCATGGCCGAGCTGCGCCGCCTGCAGCTCAAGCCGAAGCGTCCCCACTTCACCTGGCCGGTGGAGCCGGCCATCGTCACCAGTGTCTTCGGCAGCCGGTGGCACCCCGTCCTCGGCGAGGAGCGGGACCATCAGGGGCTGGACCTCGCGGCGAAGGCGGGCCAGCTCGTCTCGGCCGCGGCGGGGGGCGTGGTGGTGCGGGCCGGATGGAATGGTGGCCATGGCAACCAGGTCGTCATCCAGCACGACGGGAACATCACCACCCGCTACAGCCACCTGTCGCGCGTGCTGGTGATGCCGGGCGATGTGCTGGAGCAGGGCGACGTGGTGGGCGCGGCCGGCAAGACGGGCCTGGCCACGGGCGTGCACCTGCACTTCGAGCTGTGGCGTGAAGGCGAGCCGAGCGATCCGCTCGACGAGCTGGGCCCCACCGAGTCCGGCGAGGAGCCCACCTTCGCGCGGCAGGGCGCTTCCCCGGGCGCTGGAAAGCGCGAGGGGCGCCGTCCGGCTGGACGACGCCCCCCGTAGAGGTCGGAGCGCGCTCGCGGGCTCCAGGGACTACAGCGAGTTCTTCAGCTCCTTGGCGGGCCGGAAGCCGATCGTCTTCGAGGCCTTGAGCTTCATCATCTCGTTGGTCTGCGGGTTGCGGATCTTCCGCGCCTTGCGAGAGCGGACCGACCAGGTGCCGAAGCCGGGGTAGCTGAAGCGCTGGTCCTTCTTCACCGCCTTGCCGATGTTGGCGAAGACGATGTCGAGAATCTCCGCCGCCGACTTCTTCGTCAGCCGCGACTGCGCCGCCACCACCTCCACGAGCTCTGCCTTGGTCATCCGCTCCTCCGAACCGCGTTGAATTGCGAAAGCCGGTGGGTGGTAACAAATCGCTCTTTTGTCTGTCAATGCTGGCAACGGCTGCGAGGCCGGAAGATCGGCCTGCGCGCGAGACGCGAGGAAATTGACGGCTCGCGGGGCTCCTCTAGAGAGGAGAGTGTGTCCGGAGCACGCGCCCGCATGCCGTGAAAGTGAGGGCCACGGCGTGTGGATGTGATCGATTGAAAGGGTTTTCCTTTGTCATTTCGATCATTTGCGAGGCGTTCGCTGATCCTGGCGGGCACGGATGCCTGACAGGTAATAGTGTGTACGATCGAATGCTCCGCTGCCTGCTCCTGATCGCCTGCCTGATCCTCCCGGCCTGCTGCCGTACCCCGGGGTCGCAGATCCCCGCCGTGGCTCCCGCCCCGCCCGCCGAGGTGTGGGGGGAGGGCGCGCTCCGAGCGGAGGGAGACGGCTCCCGGGCGCGACCCTTCGCCACGCTGAGGCAGGCGCTGATCCACGCGGGGGCAGGAGGCTCGCCCGTGCGGATCCACCTGACGCCGGGGCGCTACCCGGGGCCCTTCGTCCTCCCGGCCGGACTGGAGCTGGTGGGGGAGGGGGAGGGCGCCGTGCTGCACGGGGAGGGGGAGGGCCCGGTGGTGCGGGCGCCGGAGGGGGCCACCTTGAAGGGTCTGGGCGTCCAGGGGGGGAGCTGGGGGCTGGAGGCGGCCGGGCCGGTGCGGCTGGAGTCGGTGCGGTTCAGCGGGCAGCGCGCCGGGGCGGTGCGGATGGAGGTGGGGCGCCTCACGGTGGTGGGGAGCGGGTTCGAGGCGGGCGGGCCCGAGGCGGTGGGGCTGCTGCTGGCGGGGGGCGTGCGCGCGGAGGTGCGCGAGGGCCGCTTCACCGGCGCCTACAAGCGGGGGGTGGAGGCGCGAGGCGCGGAGGTGGCGCTGGAGGGCGTGCGCTTCGACGGGCCCGGGACGGCGCTCTACCAGGTGGAGGGGCAGGTGCGGGTGCTGCGCTCGGCGGTGGCGGGTGGGCGCGAGCCGGGGCTCTCCGTCCAGCGAGGCTCGCTGCGACTCGAGGATGTCACCGTCACCGGGCACGAGTTCGGCCTCCAGTCCGTGGAGGCCACGCTGGAGACACGGGGCTTCACCTCGGTGCGCGCGACGCGAGCGGGCCTGGCGCTCATCGGCTCGCGGGGGCGGCTGGAGGACACGGTGGTGCTGGGCAGTGGCAGCTACGGAGGGCTGCTGCTGGTGGGCTCGGACCTGGAGCTGCGCGGGGTGCGGGTGGATGGGGCGGATGCGTATGGCATCGCGGTCACGCGCGGGAAGCTCCGGTTGCGGCGGGCCGTCATCACCCACCTGACGACGCGGGAGAAGGACTCGGGGGACGGGCTGCACCTGCGCGACGCGGAGGTGGAGGCGGAGGACGTGGTGGTGCGCGACGTGGCGGGCGTGGGCGTGCTGGGGGCGCAGGGCTCGCGAGTGGTGCTGCGCAATGTGTCCCTGGAAGGGTGCAAGGAAGCCGGGGTGCAGGCGGAGACGCTGGGGCACGTGACGGCCGTGGGCCTGGAGGTGCGAGGCTCGGGCGGGCCCGCGCTGATGGCGCTGGATGACGGCGTGCTGCGCGTGGAGGCGCTCACGGTGCGCGACAACGCGGCGGGGCTCGTATGGGCCGATTGTCGGGGCGAGACGAAGGTGACCCTGGGCCGCGTGACGGAGCTGGGCCCGACTCAGGGCACCCTGGGGCCCGAGGCGAGCTGTGTGGGGAGGGCCGCTCCCTGAGCCTCGCTCCGAGGGAGCATGGCCAGGGGCGTGGCGTGGGCCGCCAGCCAGTCGCGCGCCTCGGGGTAGACCTCGAGGGGCGCGCCCGTGCCGAAGAGCAGGTCGCCGTGCCCATAGTCCATCTTGTCTCCGCGCTCGCAGCCGAAGATGTGGAGCTTCTTGTCCGGGGAGCCGACCAGCTCGTACTGCGCACGGAGGTTCTTCGGAGAGGCCAGCCGGTCCACGCTGCCCCCCATCACCATCACCGGCAGCGAGAGCTTCGCCAGTCCCGCGCGCCAGTCCACGCTCCCGTCGAAGGAGCGGAAGGCATCGTGGTCGATCCAGTCCTGGAACTGGCGGAGCACGTTGCGGCTCATCGACGACATCATGTTCGCGTACACCTTGCGCTGGATGGGCGGGAGGATGTGCTTCGGGTTCACGATGACGTCGGACAGGGGCAGGGTGAGGTAGCCGAGGAAGGGCGCGAGCGTTTGACTCAGCCACTCGTTGCGGAAGCCCCAGGGCCACGAGAGCCGTGAGCCCATGTGGATGAGCCGGCGCAGGAGCGGATCCGGCGGAAAGAAGACGGGCGAGCCCAGCACGAGCAGTCCCGCGAGCTTCGCCCCCGCGG
>NZ_DASVSO010000754.1:0-10260 GCF_036388035.1 Archangium sp. | reverse complement strand
AGCTGCGGCGGACGCTGCGCGTGGAGCTGGAGCCCCTGCGCACGGGCGCGCTGGTGTGGCTGACGCCGGAGGGCCCGCTGCCGGAGTCCCGCCGCGAGGTGCTCTTCCCGGCCAGCTACTGGAAGCAGGATCGGAAGCACGCGGTGCGCGCGCGGCTGCGCCCCGGCCGGGCTCCGGTGCGCAACGGGGACAAGGTGCTGGCGGCGGTGTCGTCCGCGCTGCCCGACCAGGCCCGCGTCATCGACGAGGAGCTGGCCCGGGCGCTGCGCTGGGTGCGCTGAGGCACCCGCCTCAGTCGTGGAAGAAGTACTCCACGGCAAACACGCCCAGGGCCTCCTGGGTGCTCAGGTCGTTGCCCCGCTTGAGGCCCGCGGCGGCGAAGCGCGGCCTGCCGTCGGGGCCCAGCTCTCCCGGGCGCACCATGGCGATCGCCCGGACGCTGGAGTCCCTGGGGACGGCCACCACGGGCTTGCCCGCGTTGGCGGCCGCGGCGGCGCCCTCGGCATCCGCCCGGCGCCAGCCTCGCATGGGGGCCTCCTGGCGCAGCCAGTCGCACGTCTGCGCGAGCGACAGCTCCCGAGCCCCGACGAAGTGGGGGAGCTCCGCGTTCATCGCGCGGGTGACGTCCCAGACGAAGATGTGGGCGCGCAGCCGGCTCGGCTCCTCGGGCTCGTAGCGCGGGTTGTGGCCGGCGGCGAACTGGTTGAGGACCTGCTTGTAGAGGTCCGCGGTGCGCCGGCCCTCGCGGCTCTGCAGGGGGGCGTTGATGGCCTTCCACAGGTCGCGGCTGGTCAGCTCCTTGGGCGGGGTCGTCCCGTCGAAGACCTTGCCCACCGAGGTGCTCTCCTCCTCGGGAGGAGGCGTCACCACCCGGCGGGCGCCCAGCAGGGCGTCCACCTGGGTGTGCTCCTCCTCGCCGTCGAAGGCGGACCTGTCGATCTTCTTCTTGTAGGACTTGGAGTCCGGGATGGAGCCCAGCTCGAAGGCGTTGACGCCGGCGCGCACGTTGGGAAGGCTCGACAGGGTGGGGCTGCGGCGGACGGCCTGCTCCCCCGTGGCGGTCCGGGCCGCGGGCGTGGAGCCGCTGGTGGCCGTGCGGGGAAGGCCCGTCCCGGTGTTGGTGCGAGCCGCCGGTGTGGCGCCGCTGGTGGACGTGCGCTGACCAGGACCCGAGCCGCCCTGTCCCTTGCCGCCCTGACCCGGGGGTGGTTGCGCCATGGAATCTCCCGAAAACACGGCACAGGAAAGGTGCCCGATGGCCGAGTGTACCCGTCCGCCGGGTCGGGCTTCAAATCCCCTGGGGGTCGAAAATTTGCCGGGGGTGGGGGGGCGTGACACACGTCTGTAGCCCTCGCCGTCCCCGGAGGACTTCCGATGCTCCCGCGCTCCGCCCTCCTGCTGCTGGCCCTGCTCCTGCCACTCGCCGTCCAGGCGGCGAAGCGCGACGCGGCCGAGGTCGCCTACCAGGAGGCTCGCAAGTCCTATTACGTCCTCAAGGATGACGCGACCCGGCGCAAGCTGCGCCACCACTGGCTCAACGTGGCCAGCAAGTTCGAGGCCGTGGCCAGCCACTACCCCAGGAGCCCCCGCACGCCGGAGGCCCTCTACACCGCCGCGGAGCTGCTCAGCGGGCTGAGCCGCATCTCCTTCGTCGCCCAGGATCAGCAGGCGGCCATCGCCGACTACACGCGCGTGGTGGAGGCCCACCCGCGGCACCGGCTCGCGGACGACGCGGCCCTCGCGCTCGCGCACATCTACTTCGAGCGGTTGGATCAGCCCGAGTCCGCGCGCCGCGTCCTCACCGGCAGCCTCGCGGCCAACCCCAAGGGGGACCGGGTCCGCGAGATGAAGGCCCTGCTGGCCTCGCTGCCAGCGCGCAACACCCCCAAGGCCCCGGTGCGCGCTCCCGAGCCGACGCCCGCCCCGGCGCCCGCCGTGGCCTCCTCCGAGAGCCCCAGGTCGCCCCCGGCCGAGCCGCTGCCCGTCGTCCGCGTCGACCTGTCGAAGCCGGCCGATCCGGAGCCGGCGCCCGCCGTGGCCGAGTCCTCCGGCGCCTCGCCGCTGATCGACGCCATCGGCCGGCACGGGCGGGAGCCCGCCACGAAGGCCCCTCCGGTGGCGCAGGCGGCGCCCGCCCCGGAGTCGAAGCCCGCGCCGGCTCCCGAGTCGAAGCCGGTGGTGGAGCCCGTGCAGACCGTGGCCACCGCTCCGGTCGCGGTCCCCGAGCCGCCCGCGCCGACGAACAAGCCCGTCACCGCCCCGGTGGACGAGCAGGTGGCCCAGGCGCGCCTCAAGGCCGTGGCCAAGGTGTCCAACAAGTCCGAGCTGACGCTGGCGGAGCAGCTCGGGCTGAAGGTGCGCCGGGTGGTCATCGACGCGGGCCACGGCGGGCACGACACGGGCGCCATCGGCCGCAAGGGCACCCGGGAGAAGGACGTGACGCTGGCCATCGCGCGGAAGCTCGCGCACCAGCTGCGCGAGCGCGGCCTGGAGGTACTGCTCACCCGCGAGGACGATCGCTACCTCAAGCTGGAGGAGCGTGCGCGGCAGGCCAACGCGCTGAGGGGAGATCTCTTCATCTCCATCCACTGCAACTCGGCGCCTACCTCGAAGCTGCGGGGCATCGAGACGTACACGCTCAACACCTCGGCGGACCGCTACTCCATCCGCCTGGCGGCGCGCGAGAACGCGTCCTCGGAGAAGGGCATCAGCGACCTGCAGTTCATCCTCGCGGACCTGGCCACCAAGGCCAACACCGAGGAGTCCACGCGGCTGGCGACCCAGGTGCAGAAGAGCCTGGTGAGCCACCTGTCCAGTGACTACTCGGGGGTGAAGGACCTGGGCACGAAGGAGGCGCTCTTCTACGTGCTGCTGGGCACGAAGATGCCGGCCATCCTCGTGGAGACGGCCTTCCTGTCCCACCCCGAGGAGGAGAAGCGGCTGGCCTCGGAGAAGTACCAGGACGACGTGGCTCGGGCCATCGCCCACGGCGTGGACGACTTCATCGGCGAGCGCGGCAAGCTGGCCCGCGTGCAGGTGGAGTAACCCCGGGGGCTCGCCAGGGGCGCGGTTGACGGCTACGGTTCTGGTGTCTGGCGCCATACAGGGGGCGCCCCACGGAGGCAAAGCCATGAAGATCGCGGTTCTGGGTACCGGGGTGGTCGGCGAGACGATCGCCAGCAAGCTGGTCGCGCTGGGGCACGAGGTGAAGATGGGCTCGCGCTCGGCCAACAACGAGAAGGCCGCGGCCTGGGTGAAGAAGGCGGGCGCCAAGGCCTCGCAGGGCACGTTCGCCGACGCGGCGGCCTTCGGGGAGCTCCTCTTCAACTGCACGCTGGGCACGGGCTCGATTCCCGCGCTCGAGGCCGCTGGGAAGGAGAACCTCAAGGGGAAGATCCTCCTGGATCTCTCCAACCCGCTGGACTTCAGCAAGGGCATGCCGCCCACGCTGTTCGTCTCCAACGACGACTCGCTGGGCGAGCGCATCCAGCGCGCCTTCCCCGAGCTGAAGGTGGTCAAGACGCTCAACACCATCAGCGCCCCCGTGATGGTGGACCCGTCGCGCATCCCCGGTGAGCACACCGTGTTCGTCTCCGGCAACGACGCCGAGGCGAAGAACCGGGTGAAGCAGTTCCTCACCGAGTCGTTCGGCTGGAAGCACGTCATGGACATGGGTGACATCACCACCGCGCGCGGCACCGAGAGCTACCTGCTGCTGTGGGTCCGCATGTGGGGCGCGCTGGGCACCCCGGACTTCAACGTCCACGTCGTCAAGAAGGGCTGAGCGTCATGGGCCGCCTCGGTCCGCTTCGCTACCTGTACGTGGGCAGTGCCAACGTCGAGAAGGATCTCGCCTTCCACCAGGAGGTCCTCGGCGGCGAGCTGGTCTGGCGCTTTCGCAAGTTCGGAGCGGACGTGGCGGCCGTGAGAACCGGGGAGGGGCCGCTGCTGCTCCTCGCCGATCACCGTCCACCGGGGAGCGTGCTCCCCCTGTATGTCGTCGACAACCTGGAGGCCCTGCGCGCTGGACTCTCGGGCGGGGGCTTCCGGGCCGGACACACGGTGGCGACACCCGATGGGCCGTGCCTCCTCGTGGAGAACGCGAGCGGCTTCGCCTTCGGGGCCCTCGAGGAGCAGCGTCCCCGCGCACTCGAAGGGGCCTACGCGGATCCGAAAAACGCGGCCGCGGTTCGTGAATCGAAGAAGTGAAGGGAAGGGAAGGCTCCCATGTCCGACGCTTCATCCGTGCGCGACGCGCTGCCGCTTCGCGCCATCGTCCTTGTCCTGTCCGTGGTGACTTTTGTCGTGGCCGCCAAGGCTCACGGCCGCCAGGTGCGCCTGGAGCGTGAGCGCGCCGGCCACACCCACGTCGTCTTCGGAGGGGAGAACCCTCCTTTCGTCGAGGCGCTCTGGAAGCGGGATCGCATCCGCTACTGGACGGCCGCGGCCCTCGTCTTCGCCGTGGCGGCCCTGCTGGTGCTGGCGGCCTCGTCCACTGGCCTGCCTCGCCCGCTGGGCGGTGGAGCGCTCGGAGCGGCCTGGACGATGCTCTTCCTGCCCCTCGTGACGGGCTTCGTCGTCTGTGGCACCGCGAGCCTCGCTGGCTTCCTCGCGACCCGGGCGGTGGATCCCCGCTTCACCACCGAGGCGTTGCCGGGAAGCGCCGCCTGGTGGTCGCTCGTGCTCGCCGCGCTCACGACCACCGTGACGCTCGCCTTCCGCACCGCGCGCTGAACCGCCGCTGGACGGCGGCTCAATTGAGGACGCGGCGGGCCGGCTCTCCCTGGGTCGACGCAGAGGCCGGCACCGGCGGCTGGCGCGCGATCTGCTCGCTGGCCGCCTGGAGCACCTTCTCCCGGGCCCCCTGGGGGTCACGGAAGAAGTGGGGTGACCACAGCCGCACCAGCTTCCAGCCCTGGGACTCCAGGACGGCCGTGCGGAACAGGTCCCACTCCACCGGGTCCGTCGCCTTCGGGTAGCGCGTGCCGTCGCACAGCACGCCCACCGTCACGTCTCCCGCGCGGCGAGGATGGTGCAGGGCCACGTCCACGCAGAAGCCGTCGTTGCCCCAGTGCACGTCCGAGGAGACGCCGTGGGCCCGCGCCAGGTCCGCCGCCAGGGACCGCGCGAAGGCCGAGCCCGCTTCCGTCTCCCGCTCGCGCACCTCCGGCTCCGGCCGCTCCTGGGTCTCCACCGGCTGCGCGGACTCGCGCGCGTACTCCTCCGCGAGCCGCTCGGCGTACTGGAGGTAGGCGAAGAGCAGCCAGCCGCCATTCGGCTTCCGGCCGCCCTCCACGGGAGGCAGTGCCGAGTACTGCTCGCGCGGGATGGACGTCACCAGGTGCACCATCTGCCGGGCCCGCGTCACCAGCACGTTGAGCCGCCGCCCGCCGCCCGCGCTCCCCAGCGGTCCGAAGCGCCGGTAGAAGCGGCCCTTCGAGTCCGGTCCGTACGTGGTGCTGATGATGATGTGGTCCCGCTCGTCGCCCTGGACGTTCTCCAGGTTCTTCACGAAGAGCCCCTCGAACGAGCCCTCGCCGCGCCGGACCCGCGCCGCCGCCAGCTTCGCCGCGAAGTCCGCGTCCGTCGCCGCCAGCTCGTCCAGCTCCTCGGTGATGACGTCCCGCTGCGTCAGGTTGAAGCACGCCACGCCGATGGACGGGGGCTCCGGACGCGAGAGCAGCTCCTTGACGAGCGCCGCCACCGCCCGCGCCTCCACTTCGTTCACCCGCTTCTCGTAGCGGCCTCCCGTGTGGACGAGCCGCAGCGGCGCGTGCTCCACCCGGTTGGACGGGTGGCCCGGAATGGCCTGTAGCCGCGAGTCATAGAAGTGCTCGTTGCTGAAGCCGATCAGGTCCGCGTTCCGCGAGCGGTAGTGCACGTCCAGGTAGCACTGGTCGATCTCCAGGTTCAGCGCCGCGCCGAGCAGATCCTCCACTTCGGCCTGCTGCTCCTCGAAGAGACCCTGCTCGCCCTCGGCCTCCGTCTCCTCCTGGCTCTGCACCACTGCGGACTCGAAGAAGCGCGTGGGCGGGAGCTGCTTGGGGTCTCCCGCGATGACCACCCGCTTCGCCCGCGTCAGCACCGGCAGCGCTTCCTCCAGGCGGCACTGCGAGGACTCGTCGAAGATGACCACGTCGAAGAGCTCCCGGCGGGGGAAGATCTGCGCCACCGTCTGGGGGCTCGCCATCCACACCGGCCGCATGTCGAAGAGGGGATCTCCCCCCTCGATGCCCGCGCCCGTGGCGATGACCTGACGCACCCGCATCGCGCGCTCGCCGCGCAGCAGCAGGCGGCGGCGCAGCTCCGTGCTCAGCCCGTTGAGCCGTCCTCCCGTGGCGGCCAGCAGCCGCTCGCGCTGGCGCTCCGTCCAGCGGTGGAGGATGACATCGCGCACCAGCTCGCGCTTCCGGGCCTCCAGGGAGCGGTAGCGCGTCTGGCTCGCGTGGATGCGATCGGCGTCGATGTGCTGGAGCACCGGGTTCTCCCGCAGCCGGGCCGACACCTCCGCGGCCAGCACCGCCTTGCGCACCGCGCGCCAGCCGTTCTCGGCCTCCGCGCCCGCCAGGGCCAGCTTGTCGGCCGTCGCGCCGAGCGCCGGAGGCAGCCCGGCCACGAGCGCCCGGATCCTCAACAATCCCTCCACGCTGGACAGCCGCGAGGTGAGCGACGCGAGGAGCGGTTGCAGCTGCGTGCCCGCGCGCAGCTCCCGGCCCTGGATCTCACGCCACGCCGGAGTGAAGAGGCCCACCTCGGCCAGCCGGGTCTCCAGTCGGGCCACGGCCTCGCCTCGCGCGGCCGACTGGCGCAGGCCCGCGAGCAGCCGGGCGTGCATCGCCGCATCTCCCCTCAGCGCATCCCGGACCACCTGCCGGCAGGAGGCGAGCGCCGGACGCTCCAACTGCAACAGCACGTCGAAGAGCGCGGCATGGGTCCGCAGGCTCCGGGCGAGCGCTTCATCCGTGAGGGGCTCGCTGGGGCCGGGGGAGAGGACGCCGTGGTGGAACTCGGTGAGCAGGGTGCGCGCACGCACGCCCGTGAGGAAGCGGGTGACGCGCTCGGTGGCCTCCGTCGCCACGGTGAGCCCGAAGCGCCTCAGCACCTCGGCGGCCTTCGCCCTCCGGGTGAAGAAGAAGAGGAAGCGGTACCACTTGGGCGCGACCTGGAGCCACGCCGCGAGGAACGTCAGCCACTGGCCCAGTGTCCCCAGGCCCTGCGGCTCCGAGCGGTGGACCAGCGCCAGCTCCGCATCCAGCGGGCCCGCGTTCAACACCTGCACCTGGGGCGACAGGCCCTCGAGCTGGGTCTTCGCCGCCTGCACCGCCTCGGACATGGACGAGGCCCAGCGGGCCAGCATCTCGGGGCGGGCGTCCTGGAGCACCGGCTCCAGCTTGTCCGCCAGTGCGGCGCGGGCCCGACCCTCGGCGGCCACGTCTCCCGAGGGGGAGAAGGCCGGCACGTCCGGCGAGGCCTGGGCATCCGCCTCGCGCGCGGCCTCCATGGCGGAGGCCATCCGCTCGCGGTACGTGGCGAGCGGCGTGGACAGGTAGTCCTTCAGCTCCGCGCCCAGCGCGGTGCGCCAGGGGTTGTCCGGGTAGCCCTCCTTCACGCCGCGATCCAGCACCTCGCGCACCTCGCGCTCGTGGGAGCGGGCCTCGGCCAGACGGGTGGAGCCGAGTCCCTCCGTCGCGCGCGCCAGCGACTCCGGCGCCTCCTGGCCGAGCCACTGTCCCACCAGCTCGTGGAAGGAGGGCTCGGTGCCTCCGGCGGGGCGCTCGGAGAGGGCGCGCTCGGCGGAGGAGAGCTCGTCGTGGAGCGTCTGCATCTCGGCATCCACGCGGGAGAGCTCGGCCTGGGCGGCGGGGTTGCCCCGGGCGTCGGTGAGGTTGTCGAGCTGCTCGCGGATGCCCAGGTAGAGCTCGCGCTGGTCGCGCTGCGCGTCATGCACCACCGCGCAGAGCGAGCCCAGGCCGAGGTGCTCCAGCCGGTGCTTCACCACGTCCAGCGCGGTGCGCTTGTCACAGACGAGCAGGACGCGCTCGCCGCGCGCCAGGTGGTCGCCAATGGCGTTGGCGATGGTCTGCGACTTGCCGGTGCCCGGAGGCCCGTGGACCACGAGGCCCCGGCTGCTGCGCGCGAGCCGCACCGCGCGCGACTGGCAGGGGTCCGCATGGGAGACGAGCCGGTCCTCGCCCGAGCGCCAGGTGCTCCGCGCCACCGCTCGAGCCTTGGGAGCGCTCCCATCTCCGAGGGAGACGCCCACGCGCAGGAAGCTCTCGATGGGACCCTGGACGGGCTCGCCGTCCACGAGTGCCCGCATGTCGTCCACGAGGCTCTGGTTGGACAGCGGGTAGAGGCCGAGCACGGCACACGGGATGATGGCGGCGCCAGCCGCGGTCTCGTCCTCGGAGCGAGGGGTGGGGGAGAGGGGCGTCTCCGGGGTGAAGGGCGCGAGGGCGGGCAGCTCCAGGGCCTTGGCCACGGCGGCGGCCAGCTCATTCACCTCGCGCCAGGGCTCCTGGCCCTGCTCGTCGGCGAACAGCTCACCGAGGCGCTTGCCGGTCTGCCGCTCCACCCACGCGAGCAGGGCGGTATTGGGCATGACGCGATCCACGCCGTCGGCGGCGGCCTCCAGCTCCACGCTCGGGGTGCGGCCCTTATTGAGGGTGAGACGCACGGGGATGAAGGCGACGGGCGCCAGGACACGCTTGGTGCTGGCGAAGCCCCGCTTGTCCTTCGAGTCCGGGGGCAGGTTGAGCAGGGGGAAGCCCACGTGCAGCACCTGGGCGCCGGTGTCCTGCTCGAAGGTGCGGGCGTCCTCGGCGATGGTGCCCAGCTTGCGCACCAGCGCCTGCCGCTCGTCCTCCTCGCGCTTGCCCGGGGCGTCCGCCTCCTTCGCCGCGCCCGAGGCGCGCACGGAGAGCTTCACCACGCCCTTGTCCCCGAGGAGCCCCGCCAGCACCGCCTGCGGCGAGGTGCCATCCAGGCGGCTGAGCACCGTGAGGTCCACGCGCTGGCGGCTGTTGTGGGGACGGCAGTTGATGCTCGGGCCCGAAGCGAGCGAGGCGTACAGGCGATCCAGCATCTTCTCGAGGAAGCGGTTGCGGGGCTCGGACAGGGCGCACCTCCCAGGGGGGCCCTCCTTTAGCACGGCCTCCGGCCCCGGCCTGTCAGTCCCCCCAGGCATGATGCGGCTTCGCCTGGGAAGTGGGCTTAATCAAGAAACCAGCAGTAGTGATGATTATCCCACAAACTGGTGTTTGATAAGCGATTGCCAGGGAGCCTTCGTCAAGAGCGGCCGATCATCCTACAGGTAGGGCCTGCTCCTCCTAGGAAAACTACACTATGGGTGCAAAAAACCTAACGCTGATTTGAAAACCGTAACTGCTTTGCAGTAAACGCTTCGCGCGCAGTTGCACCGCGTCATGCATCGAGCTCAACGCGGACCTGCCCCTCACTTCTTCAGTAAGTCCGGAGTTCGAGTACCGATGAGCGCCCATTCTTCTTCGACGCGTGGCACATCCGGCCAGTCCCCCGACAGCAGCGTGGAGTCCCCCGAGCCCATCGCCATCATCGGCATCGGGTGCCGCTTCCCCGGTGCGAATGGCCCCGAGGCCTTCTGGAAGATGATCTGCGAGGGCGTGGACGCCATCCGGGAGGTGCCAGCGGACCGCTGGGACGCGGACAGCTACTACGACGCGCGCCCGAGCCGGCCAGGGAAGATGGTGACGCGCTGGGGCGGCTTCGTGGACCAGAAGCTGGGGACCTTCGACGCGATGTTCTTCGGCATGTCGCCGCGCGAGGCGTCCCACCTGGACCCGATGCAGGCGTGGCTGATGGAGGTGACGTGGGAGGCGTTCGAGGACGCGGGCATCCGGCCGGAGGGCCTCGCGGGCAGCCGCACGGGCGTCTTCGTGGGCGTCTTCACGGAGGACGCAAAGATCTCCTACCTGCGCGGCAGCAACCGCGACCTGATTGGTTCGCACACCGGCACGGGCACGTCCATGACGATGGCGGCCAACCGGCTCTCGTACTGGTACGACCTGCGCGGCCCCAGCCTCTCGCTGGACACCGCGTGCTCGTCGTCCATGGTGTGCGTCCACCTGGCGTGCCAGAGCCTGTGGAACGGTGAGTCCACGCTCGCGCTGGCCGGCGGCGTCAACGCCATGTTCCAGCCCGAGTTCACCATCGCCGAGTCGCGCGCGGGCATGCTGTCGCCGGACGGGCGCTGCAAGACGTTCGACTCGCGCGCCAACGGCT
>NZ_DASVSO010000753.1:0-19502 GCF_036388035.1 Archangium sp. | reverse complement strand
CGGATGCGGAGGTTGCCGCTGTCGAAGCCCGTTTCGGGTTCCGCTTTCCCCCAGACCTCCGGGCTTTTCTCCAGACGGTGCTGCCTCGGGGCCAGAAGTTCCCCGACTGGCGATCCGGCGAGGAATCCGCACTGCGTGACTGGTTGGACCAGCCACGACAGGGCCTCGTGTTCGACATCCAGTACAGGGGATTCTGGCTGAAAGAGTGGGGGCCCAAGCCACCGTCGCTCGGCGACTCGATTCGGGTGGCGAACGCGTGGGTTGCCGCGGCCCCGAAGCTAATCCCCATCTTCAGTCATCGAATGATGCCCGACGAGCCGCTCCTGGCTGGAAACCCGGTGTTCTCGGTCCACCAGACGGACATCGTCCACTACGGCTGCGATCTGGCGGATTACCTCCGCCGGGAGTTCCACCTTTCGGGGGGCCAGCCATGGCCAACGCGTGCCCGTTCGATCCGGTCATGGACCGCGTTTCTTCGATGAGCCCGGTGGGGAACCGCCACGCGTTCCAACACCTCCAGGAAAGCGGAGAGCGGCCCGCTTTCCTGGCCGGTGTCGGGTTCAACGCGACCCGCTCGAATCAGTCCAGGACGCCGAGGGTCTCGGTGCGGTCCACGGCCTCACCCTTGCTGGTGTAGCCGGAGTACCAGGAGGTGTCGTAGGTGCCGCTCTTGGTCTGCTGCATGTGGGTGTGGGCGCCCGTGGAGTTGCCTGTGGAGCCCTCGTCGCCCACCTGGCAGCGGTCGCAGGTCTTGTCGACCGAGGCGGCCGTCTTGTTGAAGTGCCAGATCTTGAAGACCCAGCCGTCCTCCCAGGTGTGCGCCGCCTCGTTCTGGTTGCCGCTGCCGTTGCCCGTGTTGCAGTAGTGGGCGGTGGTCCGGATGGTCACGTTCCAGTAGACCGAGCCCACCACGCCCGTCTCCACGCCCCAGTAGTCGCAGCTGCCGCTGGAGACGTCGATCGCGCCGTGGAAGGAGCCGCTCGAATAGTACGTGGTGGTGGTCACCGTGGCGGTGTACGGCGCCTTCACGGTGTGCGCGCTCACGGCCGCGGGGACAATCGCCAGGGCCGCCAGGGCCGCCAGGGCCAGCTTCATCATCTTACGCATCGTTCTTCCTCTCGAGCCGGTTCACGGCCCTCGTGGGGTGGGGGGGACGTCTAGGGAACCTGCTGCAACCGCTGCTTCTCCCTCAGGATCAGGTTCCACTCCTGAAGGTCCAAGCTGAGAACTCGAATCCACGTGTCGATCTCGGGCACCAGGCGGGGGTCGATGCTCCGCAGCCGCTGGAGCTCGGGCACCGCGCCCAGGAAGCCCAGCTGGGCGATGCTCTGTAGGAGGGCCTTGCGGACTCCGACATCCGTCTCGTCGCGGTACATGGCGAGCACGGACTGCCGGGCGCTGGCCATCTGCTCCGCGGGCACCCCGCCCAACGCGAGGGCCGCCGACTTGCGGACCTCGGCATCCTCGCTGCGCAGCAGCGACTGAATCCTGCCCGCCGACTCGGCGCTGATCTTCTGGGTGTCCATGCTGCCGAGGATTTTCGCCGTCACCTTCGGATCCGTGGAGGCGGCCGCGGCCGACACCGCGGCGTCCGAGGCCGGGCCGTGGAAGCCCGCGTAGACGTGCTTGATGTCCTCGACGATGTTCGTCGCGGCCTCCTGGCGCACCTCGGGCGAGGGATCCCTCACCAGGCGCTCGTACATGTCGCCCGTGTTCTCCAGGGCGCTGGTGCGCCGCATCGAGCGGACGGTGGCGGCGCGGACGGTCGGGTCGCGCTCCTCCACGGCCCGCTTCGCCACGGCCTTGATCGCCTCGGGGTCCGCCCCGCGCTCGGTCCGAGCCACCATGGCGGCCGCCAGGTGCTCGGCCATGACCGGATCCGTCTCACGCTCGAGCGCGGCCCGCAGCTCGCTGTCGGGCAGGGTGACGGCGGACTCGCGCAGCAGCGTGCGCAGGTACTTCTTGTAGGCCTCGGAATTCGACTGGAGCCCGCGGCGGATGGAGTCCATCAAGCCCTCGACCGAGCAGCGCTCGCCCTGGAGGGCGGGGCCCGGGGCGGCCACCTGTGCGGCGGCCGCGGTGGGCAGCAGCGGGCAGAGCGTGAGCGCCAGCAGGAGGGTGCGGGTGCGGAAGGAAGAGGTGCGTGTCATGGGCGTTCCCGGGCTCATTCGTGGCGATCCAGGCAGTTGAAGGGATCCTGGTTGGGCAGGCTGTTGAACAGCCGCACGAAGTCCAGGGTGCCGCTCGCGTAGATCTGCTCGAACTCCTGGTAGATGGGCTGGAAGCGCGGGTCCAGGGCGGCCATGTTCGCCATGACGGGCAGGGCGCGCTTGCCGGCGGTGCGCGCGGAGAAGCGGAAGAGGGCCCACTTCACGCACACGGACTGCTCGGTCTCGAAAGTCTTCATGAACAGATCCAGCACCTTCGCCTTGTCCACGGACAGGGAGAGGTTGTGCGCCGCCGCATCCCGGCCGTCCTCGTTGCCCTCGCCGACGAGGATCTGCGCGAACCGCTCGGTCTCCGCCGCATCGAGGAGGGGCGCGGCGTGCATGGGCATCATCTGCCCCAGGTAGCGGATCTGCTCGTCGGGCGACTGGGCGCCAATGGTGAGCAGCTTGTCCATGTAGGGGGCGATGTTCGCGTTCTGCTTGAACTCGCGCTTCATGACCCGGGCGATGGTGCGGGCAGCGGCCCAGCCCGCCTCGCCGGAGACAGGGTCGTTGGCGAAGGTCGTGAGCTTGTCGAGCGCCGCTGGCGCGAGCCGCTTCTGCGTGTCCAGGGCCGAGAGGAGGCCCGCGCGCCGCTCCGCCGGGAGACTGTCATCCAGGCCCATGTCCATGAGCCGCGCGGCCACCTGGGGCTGGTGGACGGCCTCGGAGTCCCTCACGGCCATCAGGTACACACCGAAGGACTTGCCCTGGGCGTCACGGGACCACTCCAGCACCTCGAGCGCATGGGCGGGGTTGTTCCCGATGACCTCCGCGAGGCGCTCCTTGAGGAAGTCCCGGACGAGCCCATCCCGCGAGCCGAGCAGGGGCGCGGCCCACTCGCGGAAGTTCTGGATCGTCACCCCCTCGTTGAAGCGCTCCAGGTCCCGCCAGCAGATCGTGGCGTCGAACCGCGGAGCCTTGGCCTGCTGGCCCGGTACCGTGGGCCCGGCCGGGCCGGGGAGGCCTCCCTGGGAGGAGGAGCCCTGCTTCGGCTGCTGGTTCGCGGCGGCCAGGCTCGCCTCGGACGCGGTCTCCTCGGCCCCGCCGCGGCCGATCAGCGCCACGCCGGCGAGCAGGGCGACGAGGCCGACCCCGGCCACGAGCAGCGGCTGGCGCCGGCTCGAGGAGCCCGACGGAGAAGAGGAGGGGGGAGGGGAGGAATCTGGAGTCATGGGCGTTGGGACCAGGTGCGGGGTTCCATTTCCTTTGAGTCCGAGACTTTAGCGTCATCCCAAGAAAAAATTAAAACAGAGATTTTCTAGGAATTCGACGCGAATGTGAAAGACCCGGCTATAGCGGAAATAACGGAAAAGGCCCCTCGGGAGGAGCACGTCCTCGGGAGGGGCCTCGGGTTCAGCGGTGCGGCGTCTCAGTCGAGGACGCCGAGGGTCTCGGTGCGGTCCACGGCCTCACCCTGGGTGGTGTAGCCGGAGTACCAGGAGGTGTCCTTGGTGCCGGCCTTCTCCTGCATGAGGTGGGCGTGGGGGCCGGTGGCCTGGCCGGTGCCGCCCTCGTTGCCGACCTGGCAGCGGTCGCACGTGCGGTCATACGAGTCGGCGGTCTTGATGAAGTGCTTCTGGTGGAACTTCCAGCCGTCCGCCCAGGTGTGCACCGCGTAGTTCGCGTTCTCGTAGCCGTTGCCGTTGCAGACGACGCCGGTGGTGTTGATGGTCACGTCCCAGAAGACCGAGCCCACCACGGCGGTCTCGGCACCCCAGTAGTTGCAGCGGCCGCTGGAGACGTCGATCGCGCCGTGGTAGCCGCCGCTCGGGTAGTACGTGGTGGCGGTGATGGTGCCGGGGAAGGGGGACTTGACCGTGTGCGCGGTCGAGGCCAGGGGGAGGAGCGCCAGGGAAGCCAGCGCCGTCAGGGTCATCTTCGTCGTGTTGCGCATCGTCATGCCTTTCGGGCCAGTGCCGTGGCCTCCTCTAGAAGAGGCCGCGAATTCCCCGCCATCCCAAAAAAAGAGAAATAGACCACCAGGTTCTTCTCTGGACGCCTTCCCCACGGGGCCCTGGGGCGTCAGCGTGCCTGGGCGCGCCGGTACCCTCCTGGCCCGATGCCATGCCACCGCTTGAAGGCCTTGTTGAACGCCACGGCGCTGACGTAGCCCACCCGCTCCGCGATCTGGGGAAGGCTGTCGTGCGTCTCGCGCAACCACTGTGCCGCCTTCGCCATCCTCCACCGGGCGAGGTATTGGAGCGGGGGCTCTCCCACGAGCGCGTGGAACCGGGCCGCGAACCCCGAGCGGGACTGCCCCACCGCGGTCGCCAGGCGCTCCACTGTCCAGGGCTCGCCCAGCCGTCCATGCATCAGCCCGAGCGCGGCGCCGATGGTGGGATCCGCCAGGGCCTGCAAGCCCGCTCCTTTGGCACTGGCCGTCGCCGCTCGCATGCGGAGCGCCTGGACGAGCAGGACATCCGCGAGCCGTCCAAGGACGATGGCACTGCCGGGCCCTGGGGCCGCGCTCTCGGCGGCGATGAGCTGCACCGTCGAGGTGAGCCAGGAGGAGGCTCCTGTCGGGTGCGCCGGGAGATGGATGGCCGGAGGGAACGAGGAGAGCAAGGGGCTGTGGACGCCCGCGCTGAACTGGAAGCAGCCCGTGATGAGCGTGCTGACGGGACCCTCCCCGCCGAGCCGCGGCGACGCTGACAGGGAGCCGCGCAGCTTCTCCGGGGGGATGAAGTCCCGAGGCGCGGGGGCTGGCCGGGCTCCATCGTCGAGCACGTGGGCCGAGCCCTGGGGCACCAGCACCACATCTCCCGCCGACACGAGGAGGGGTTGCTCCACACCGTCGACCCGGAGGCGCATGGTGCCTCGCGCCAGCACGTAGAAGGTCGCATTCGCCTTCTTCGGCAGGCGCAGCGCCCAGGGCGCTCCCAGCTCGAAGCGGCCGAAGAGGAGGGTGGTGAACCGCATCGTCTCCAGCACGTCCGAGACGACGTCGGTGCGTCCTTCCAGCGGTTCTGGACGCTCGGGCAATAGATTTGGACTCACTGGCATTGAGAGTCCATAGCTCCAGGGGCACTCTTCGTCCAACTCAAACAGGAGTCCCCATGACCTCACACCCTCGCGATGCCGGCAGTCTGTTGGACGCTCATCTGAAGCTCATCGGTACGGACATCGAGCGCTGGCTCGAGCTCTTCGCCGAGGACGCCGTCGTCGAGTTCCCCTATGCGCCTGCCGCCGGCCTGCCCGAACGCCTGGAGGGCCGGGAGGCCATCCGCCGGTACTTCGTGGAGACGCCGAAGCACTTCCGCGGGCTCGTCTTCACGAAGGTCCAGCGCTACCTGACGACCGACCCGGAGGTCGCGATCGCGGAGGCCCACGGCTCGGCGACCATCGCCGTCACGGGCCGTCAGTACGAGCAGGACTACGTCATGAAGGTGCAGGCGCGGAACGGGAAGATCTCCCTCTACCGCGAGTACTGGAACCCCCTCCCGGGGCTCGAGGCCTTCGGGGGAGCGAGCAACCTGCGGCAGGCGGTGAGTGCGTCATGATGCCTCCGCGAAGAAGGGACGCCACCCGAGTCCTCGTCACCGGGGCGACGGGCAACACGGGCCGCCACATCGTCACACGCCTCACGGAGCTCGGCCTCCTCGTCCGGACCGCGGCGCGAGGTGGCCCCTCGCCGGACAGCACCGCCGAGCACGTGCGCTTCGATTGGGCCGATGCGTCCAGCCATGAAGAGGCCCTGTCGGGCGTGGACCGGATGTACCTGGTCGCCCCGTCGCTGGTCGATGACCCCTCGGTCCTCATGCTGCCCTTCATCGAGCGCGCGCTGGAGCGCGGAGTCCGGCGTGTCGTCCTGCTGAGCTCCTCCGCCGTGCCAGAAGGCTCCCCGGGGCTGGGGACGGTGCACCGGGCCCTCCGCGAACGCGCGCCCGAGTGGGCCGTGCTCCAGCCGTCGTGGTTCATGCGGAACTTCGTGGATGCTCGGCACCACCACGGGGCCAGCCTCCAACGTGACGGGCTGCTCGTGACGGCGACGGGCGAGGGACGCGTCGGGTTCGTCGATCCCCAGGACATCGCGGAGGTCGCCGTCCGGGCGCTCGCCGATGCGTCCTCCCATGACACCGCGCACGTCATCACGGGTCCCCAGGCGCTGCGGTACGACGACATCGTGGCCGTGCTCTCCCAGGTGGCCGGACGCCCCATGCGGCATGTGCACGCGGCCCCAGACGAGGCCCAGCGCCACATGATGGGCGCGGGAATTCCGGAGCGCTATGCGCGGCTCCTCGTCCAGCTCGGCGAGGCGATACGGCAAGGCACCGAGGCGCGCGTGACCCAGACCGTCTCGCGCGTGACCGGTCACGCGCCGCGCTCCTTCGAGGCATTCGCGAGGGCACATGCCTCTTTCTGGCGGGAGCGCTGAGCAACGCGACTCAGCCAGCGGCGATAATTCCCGGAAAACGAACTTATATTTATTTTCTTGGGATCTCCGGCGTGACAGACCCTCCTCCCTCAGGGGCGCGTCCCAGCAGGAGGGGCGCCGTTCAGCCCCCTTTTGATGTCGGAGGCACCATGCACAGACGGCTTCTCTTCTCCCTCCTCGGAGCGCTCGCGGGCACACTGGCCGCATGCGGCGGCGAGCTCTTCCCTCCCGACGAGCACCCCGTGGAGCCCGAGCTCCACGGCGCATCATCCACCGTTGCGCAGGGGCTCGGTGTCTGCGACGGAGTCACCTGTAGCGGACACGGCGTGTGCAAGGACAACGCTGGCACCGCGGTCTGCGTCTGCGACGAGGGCTTCGGGGGCGCCTCGTGCGCCACGCGCGGCTCCAACTTCTACGCGCGCTCGCTGCTCGTCCCGTGGCTGGCCGATCCCGACGTCTACAAGGAGCACGATGATCTGTTCTTCCTCACCGGCACCGGTGACGCACGCACCGTGCCCATCTACGAGAGCAATGACCTCTCGAGCTTCCGCTTCAAGCGCGGTTACGACCCCTCGGCCGCCGATCCGACCTACGACTACTGCATGATCTGGGCGCCGGATCTCGGCAAGTACAACGGCGTCTATACCCTCTACTTCTCGGCCCAGCGGGTGCTCAACGGCGGGGCCTGCCCGGCTTCCGGCCAGGAGGTGACGACCTTCGTGGCCTCGGCACCCGATCTGAACCTCTTCTTCGGCGCGCCCCAGCCGATCAACCCGAGCACCACCTATCCGCGCACCACCATCGGCTCGGCCTGCACGGCGCAGGGCTGCAACCGGAACATCCGCATCGACGCGGCCACGTTCAATGACACGTCGGGACGCTGGCTTTTCTATGTCTGGTTCGACCGGGGCAACAACATCTCCTCGTTCAACACCGCGGCTCCGGCCACGGTCTACAACCACACGGGCCCGGCGCTCTACACGCTCCCCGCCCAGGACGAGGGCATCAACGAGGCCCCCGAGCTCCTCAAGCGCAACGGCATCTACTACCTGCTCTTCAGCACCGGCTGGTACAACAGTCAGTACGCCATGAAATACATCATGGCGGACTCCCTGCCCGCGCTCACCCGGGCGCGTGCCGTGCGGCCGCTCTCCCAGCCGATGCGCGACGCCGCCGGGGCGCTCATCCAGACCCATGGCCACAACGTGGTGGTGGACCGCCGCGGCGAGTTCTTCAACATCTTCCATGCCGGCGCTTTCGAGCCCGCGGGCACCTTCACCTCGCGCAGCACCTACAAGCAGCGCATCGCCTTCAAGCCCGATGGCTCCATGCACTCGCTCAACCAGGTCACTGCCCGCTGGACCCGGCTGAGTGGCTACAACTACTCGCTGGACCTCGTGCTGCGCGATGGGTCCGTGGTGGGCCCGTGCCTCGACGTCGGCAAGCTTGGCGCCGCGAACAAGGTCGTCTTCACCGGCGTGTGCACCAGCGCGGGCAGCCGCATGGTGAACAAGGGCGACATCGCCGCCTTCCGCATCTTCTATTCGAACAGCGGCACCTGGGGGCCCTTCGTCGAGAAGGCGTACGACGGCGTCTCGGATGATGTCTTCCTGGAGCTGCCCGGTGGCACCACCCCCTTCGTGGACCTGAGCTGGAGCGAGGAGGAGACGGGTGCCCAGTACTCCATCGACGTGCAGCGGCGCGACACGGGCGCCTGGATTGCCCCCTGCATCGGCGTCACCTCCGTCAACCGTAGCCTCTCCTGGACCTACAGCGGGCGCTGCGACACCCCGGGCATCAACCTGGCCATCTCCAACATCAAGACGATCCAGATCTGCTCGGCGGTGAATGGCGACTGGGCCCACGCGCGCTGCGGCGCCACGGCCTACGACGGCAAGAGCATGCACGTACCGATCGTCATCCCCTGAGCGTGCAGTCGTTTCCGGCAGGAGACGTGGGGCGGTGCAGCGGCCCTGCACCGCGCTTCCTGACCGTGCCCACTCCGGGCCCGTTGGGGCGCTACACGAACGACAAGTCCGGATCTCCGCCCAGCATCCAGGCGCCCACGGTCTCGAAGTGCGCCATGCGGCCTTGAAGCTGCTGCGTCACCGTGTGGATGTCGCGAAACCGGCGCTCCAGCGGATGGGTCTCGAAGATCGCCGACGTGCCGGCGGAGTGATAGGCGAAGTCGACGGCTTCGCGCGCCCGGTGGATGGCGTGCGTCGAGGCCAGCCGCAGGGCCATGCGGTGCTCGAGCGTGAGGCCGCCGCCAGGCGCCCGCACACCGCTCCAGAGTGTGTCGATGACGTGCAACAGATAGACACGGGCCGATTGAAGTCCGACCTCGGCCTGCGCCGTCCCGGCTTGCACCACCGCGTTGTCGCGGAGCGGGCCCTTCATGCCCCGCGGCACCTTGTTGCGCGCGACATCCACGAAGGCGTCCAGCGCTCCGCGCGCAATGCCCAGCGCCACGCCGGCAAAGGCAATCTCGTAGATGCAGAGCGAGGACAGGCGGTACAGCGGCCCCGCCTCGCGGCACTCCCGCGGGTCGTCGCGGGTGAGCGAGTGGTCGTGGCGCACGAAGTGCTCGGAGAGGGAGAAGGCATCGCTCGCGGTGCCCCGCAGCCCGGTGACATTCCAGATGTCGGTCCAGGTGACGGCGGACGCCGGCACCAGCAGGGTGCGCACCTGCTGCCGTCCATCGGGGTGCAGGCGCGGCGTCACGCCGTCGGCCTCGAAGAGCGGGCAATGCGCGCCCAGCCAGGTCGCGTGCCGGCCGCCGCTGGTGAAGCTCCAGGTGCCGGTGACGCGATAGCCGTCGCCGTCGGCGACCGCCCGGGACTGGGTGCCGGGTCCCCAGGCCAGCACGGCTCGCGGGTCCCGGCCGAAGACTTCCCAGGCCACGTCGTGCTCGAGGCAGGCGGCCGACATGGCACAGCCGGCCGCCTGCCCGAGGCACCAGGCCGTGCTGGCGTCGGCCCTGGCGAGCGTCTCGATGACCCGGAGGAGCGTCAGCGGGTCGGCCTCGGCGCCGTTCAGCGAGCGTGGCAACAGCAGGCGGAACAGGCCGGCAGCGTGCAGCGCGTCGACCACCTCGGGCAGCAGCCGGCGCTCGCGCTCCATTCGCGCCGACAGGGCCTCCAGCATCGGCGCTAGCGCCTCGGCGTCCGCGACGGGGTCCGTGACGGCGGCTGACGCCTGTCCTCTCCCTGGTGCCACGATATCTCCCTTCCCGACGGCCAGTGGACCATGGGCCCACCCACCGTCGCCAGCGCCGTGGCGTGGCGGGAGGGGGTTCGGTCAAAGGGCTCGTTCCGGCGCTCCAAAAGGGTGTCCCCGGGAAACACAACCGAGGAGGAGAGGGCCCGAGCGCCCGCCCACTGGACGAGGAGTCAGGTTCTGCTCGGGCCTCCAAGCTGATGAGCGGTCGTCACAACGCCGTGCCTGCCCATCCTTCTCCTGAAGTACGCAGCGCCTTCTCCCCCAGACAGGAACTAGCAAATGAAAACCGTCCCCAAAAGCCGGCTGGCCGCCATCGTTACGGCCGCAGGTTCTCTGATGATCGCCGGCTTGAGCTTCGGTCCTCTCACCGCTGCGGCCGCGGTGCCGAACTGCGTGCGGACCCAGCTCAATGACAAGGGTTACACGGATCGCCTCACGGTGACCAACACCTGCAAGAGCTTGCAGCGGGTGAAGGTTGTCATCGCCAACGACACCGACAAAGCTTGCAGGAGCTTCGGCCCTGGCTTCAGCTACAAGTACAACTGGAGCTACCCGGGTCGATTCGACAAGCTGGTGCCTTGCTAGGTCCAGGAACACGCCCAGGCCCCGGGGTCCTCTCCAACCACGGGGCCTGTGGGGACACGGCTTCAGCGCGAAGTGTTCGGAGGCGCTAATACCCGAGCCGCTCACTCATGTAGTGGTCGAGCTGCCGGTACCAGGTGGACCAGTCGTGGGGCATGTCGTGGCCCCAGATGTCCAGGTTGTGGGCGATGCCGCGCTGGTGCAGCAGGTGGCTGAGGTGCTCGGAGTACCCGGGGTTCTCCCACGCGCCGCGGCTCGTCACCAGGTGGATCCGGCTGTGGTTGCGGAGGAGGTCCAGCCCAGGGCCCTCGGGCAGGTTCGGGACGTAGGAGACGGGGTTGTTGAAGTAGACGTCGTCGCTCCAGTAGCCGTGGAGGAACTCGGGCTGGAGGTCGTAGAAGCCGCCCAGTCCGAGGAGCAGCTCGAACAGGTCCGGGCGCCGGAAGAAGGCATTGGCGGCGTGGAAGGCTCCGAAGCTGGCACCCGCCGCGCCGATGCGCGCGTGGTCGTTGCCCAGGCAGCGGCGGATGTGCGGGACGACCTCCTGCTCGACGTAGTCCGAGTAGAGCGCCTGGTTGCGGGCCTGCTCGTGGATGGGCAGGCCGGGGTTCATCCACGCCCAGGGATTGATGCTGTTGATGCTGAAGATCTGCACCCGGCCGGCGAACACGTGGTGCGCCACGCTCTGGATGAGCCCCATGCGCTCGGCCTCGAGGAAGTCACCTCCAGCGGTGGGGAAGAGCAGCAGCGCCGGGCCCCAGTGGCCATAGCGGACGATGGGCATGTCCATGCCCAGCCGGGGACTGTACCAGCCGAAGTGCTCTCGGCGCAGATTCGGGTCGAGGTTTGACATGGAGGGGCAGATTCCAGAAGCGCCTCCCGCTGTAAAGGCGTTTCCTCTGCTCGGCCTCCTTCGCGTACCACAGGTGCGGCGTGAGCTTCTGGAGCGTCTTGGTCATCTCAGTCTCCTTCGGGGTTATCGCTGGGCGAGCTCGAACGCCGTGGCTGCCTGGAGATACAGATTGCCTATTCTCGTGGAGCCGAAAAATTGCTGGCATGACGGTCCCGGCGCGGATGGCATGAAACCCGCAGAATGTTTGGGGTTGGATTCTGGCTTGCCCCGTGTTGCAGGATGCCCGACCGAACCGAGCATCAGGAGGCAACTGAATGAAGACGAAGTTCTGGGTGACTGGGACCGTGGCACTCGCGCTGGGCGCCGTGGGATGCCAGCCGGCGGCTCCCGAGCCGGAGCAGGTGGCCGAGGCGACCGCCAAGCGCTCTGGCGACCTGGTCCGCAACATTGGCGCCAGCATGCGGACGCTGAGCAACCTCTCGGCCCTCAAGACGCTGACCGATGTGGCTTCCAATGTCGGCGGTTTCGGCAACGTGGGGGGTGGCCTCCAGAGCATGTCCATCACCCGCCTGGCCGAGGAGTCCCCGCTGCCGGTGCTGAGCGCTCCGGACGAGGCCACCTCTCAGGCGCAGGCCGCGCTGGTGGAGAAGTACCTGCGTGAGCGCATCTTCACCGAGGCCAACGTGGAGGAGACCAAGGGCAGCTCCACCACGTTCCGCATCACGGGCGAGGACCTGTGCTCGGATGGCTCGTCGGTGGCGACCCCCGAGTGCGTGGCCGACGTGGACAAGTACGAGCTGCGCATCCGCGCTACCAACAAGGGGGATGACGGCCTGGACCTGGAGCTGCTCCTGGGCCCCAATCGCTCCGAGCCCTTCTCCCTCTCCTTCACGGACGTACGGGTCGGGATGATTGTCGACCTGGGCGGCGTCAAGGACACGGTGAAGTACCTGAGCCCCGAGACGGAGCTGCCTCGGGTGATGGTGGGCCGGGTGGAGCTGGCCCTGACGAGCACCGGGCCGCGGGATGTGGAATTCAAGACGTCCGTCCTGGATGCGCTGAGCGTCGAGTGGGATACGACGGGAGGCGCGTATGCCTTCAGCACCGCGAAGGTCTCGCCGCTGTCCGAGCTGAAGGTGTCGCAGAAGAATGGGGCGAGCTGGGCCCGCGTCGCCCTGAACCTGGCCACCACCGAGGTTCGCGTTCCGTACAGCGGCCCCAAGGCCGAGCTCGCCGGCAAGCAGTATGTGGCCTCGCTGTCCGGCCTGTCGTACGCGATGGAGGCCCAGGAGGGAGACGAGGCGCTCACCCTCGCGCACCTCGGCCTGGGCAACGCGCAGAGCTACCTGGCGCTGGGAGACCACAAGCTCGTCACCGCGGATCTCAACGCGCTGTCTGGCCGGCATTTCGACCTGCACATCGCGAAGGGCACGGATGGGCTGGCGGTCCTGAGCGTGAAGCCTGAGTTCGACCTCTCCGTGTTCACCGACATGGAGCCGGTGTACCAGTATTCGGCCGGCGAGCAGCCCTTCGACCACAAGATGCGCTTCAATGTGCGGCTGAGCGGCGGTGGCGCTCCGAGCGTGCGCCCGGTGCCCGCCAACACGTCGACGGGCTTCCCCGGAGGCCTGCAGGTGGTGTCGGGTGAGCTGTCGCTGGCGGTCAACGACTCGCGGGTGACGGTGCCGGCCAGCAAGTGCCTGGTGAAGGAGAGCGCCACCAGCGAGTCCTCCTCGGGCGTTGGCTTCGCGGCGGGCAACTGCCAGTAAGCCTCCGGAAAAGCAAGGCGCTCGCCGGTTGACCGCGGTTCAACCGGTGAGCGCCCTGCGCGGGCCCCGTCTGGGGTCCCTCCGGCAGTGCCTGTATGATGGGGCCCATGCGCGCGCTTCTCTGCTGCACGGTGCTCCTCTGTGCCCTGGGCTTCCCCGCCTGGGGTGAGCCGGTGGGATCGATTCCCCGGCTCCGGCCGGGCTCCTGGTCCGTGGACGTCACGAGGACGCTGTCCTCCAAGACGCTCGCCGAAGTGGACCGGCGGGGCTCGGAGGTCAACTCCCAGGGCCTCGGCCAGCTCGCGGTCGTCGTGGTGAACACGACTGGCGGGCGCAATCCCCGCTCCTACGCCACCGAGCTCTTCAACCTGTGGGGCCTCGGCCATGCCGGGCGCGATGATGGCGCGCTCCTCTTCATCGCCCTGAAGGATCGCAAGGCGGAGATCGTCCTCGGCAACGGTGTCGATGGCCCCTCGGACCTGGGCCGGAGCGACGCATTGATGTCCGGGGAGATCGTCCCCGCCTTCAAGCGCGGCAACGCGGACGCGGCCGTGCTCGCGGGCGCACGGGGCCTGAGCGCACTGCTCGAATCCTCGCCCCTCAACGCACCCTCCGGAAGCACCTCCGCCGCCGCGCAGGACGTACCTCGCGCCCAGGACTCCTACGACCCGAGGCCTTCCCAGGTGAGCCCTCCGGTCCAGACGGAGTGGACGGGGGAGCGTGAGCCGAGCCCCTGGTTCTATGGGGGTGGTGCCGGCGCCCTCGCCATCGGGATCGCGGGCCTGCGCCGCTGGTGGCGTCGGCGCCCCCGCATCTGCGAGAGCTGCCGGCAGCCTCGCCAGCGCCTCGATGAGGGCTCGGACGATGCCCACCTCGACGCGGGGCAGCGGCGCGAGGAGAGGTTGGGCTCGGTGGACTACGACGTCTGGTGGTGCGGGTCCTGCCAGGACGCCCAGGTGAAGCGCTATGGGGCCTGGCTCACCTCCTATTCGACCTGCCCGCGGTGCGACTACAAGACGAAGTCGGAGTCGAGCACCACCCTCGTGTCGGCGACTTATGATCACGGGGGCCGGGTGCGGGTGACGGTCACCTGCAAGCACTGCGACTACCGCGACGAGTTCACGCGCAGCACTCCCAAGCTCACCCGCCCGAGCTCGTCCTCCAGTAGCTCCAGGTCCTCCGGCTCCTCCGGTGGAGGCAGATCCTCGGGAGGTGGCTCCAGCGGGAGCTGGTGAGCGGTCTCGTCCGGACATTCCCGACACCCTTGAGCGGGGATGTTCGAAGCCCGCTCTTCCGAGGCGGGAGTTACTCGGACACAGGCACGCTGTGGGCGAGCACCATCCGCCACTGCCCATCGCGTGCGAGGGCGATATCGGTGAAGGCCTGCACGTCGTCCACGGTGGTTCCGTCCTCCATCCGGACGCGCGCGCGCCGGAACGAATCCTTTGACACCTTCTACATGACACCATCTATGCACCCGGGCCTTCGGGCGCCCGCTCAGCAACTCGCCCAACCGCTCCTGTTGCGTGCGAATGCGCTGCTCCAACATAACTCACCCCTCTCGGCCGGGATGCACACCTGGCGTTCTCGCTTTTGCACGTCGATGTCGACCTTGGAGGGGGCACGGCTTGGAGCAGTGGGTGACCGCCTCAACAAACCAGAGTTGCTGCGTCGCGTGGCGTCCCTCCGGGCATGTATCCGACCGGCGACCTGGTTGCGGTGAATGGTGACACGTTCCACACCTGGACGGTGACGTAGCGCACTGACCCCTTGCTCCCCTGGGAGCAAGACAATGGATGTCAGGGCGCTGGGCTGTCCAGCCACCTGTTAAGCGACGCTCCCCTTTGTCGTAAGGGGTAGACGATTCCTTCCTTGTGGTAGTGAAGATTCCACATGTCAATGCAACGCCTGCTCTGTATACCCCGCGCCGTACTGCTTATCCTCGCCCTCCTCACCCCGGTTCATTTCGCGGTCGCTCAAGGACAGGCGTTCAACAACGCGGAGAGGATCTCCGCCCATTACCCTGACTGGATGCGCTGGATTCCGGATACCACCAGCCTCGCGGCTCTTTCCTTGCCTGGAACGCATGACACCATGGCCAATGAGTATCCAAATTTTATTTTCGAAAAAGGGGTCGTGACCCAAAGCTTGGAACTCCGCCCCCAGCTCGATGCTGGCATCCGTGTTCTCGATATTCGCGCCCGCCACATCGGGAACAAATTCATGATGCATCATGGCGAGTATTATGTCGAGGCGACTTTCGACGATGTATTGATCACCGCGGTGCATTTTCTCCAAGGGCACCCTACTGAAACAATTTTGATGAGAGTCAAGGAGGAACATACTCCAGAAAATGTCAGCCGCTCCTTTGCTGAGACATTCGAGGAGTATCGCGACAATCCCAGCTACACCCAGTTCATCTGGCGTGGAAACTACACTCCCGCTTTAGGACAGGTGCGCGGCAAGATTGTCATTCTCGATAATTTCAGTGGGGGCGCCCATGGAATCAATTGGCATGATCTCGATTTGCAGGATGTGTATGAAGAAACCAATACCGATGTGAAGTGGGAGTGGGTGCGGAATCATCTGGAACGGACCAATGCGGCCGGCTTCAGCAGGTTGCATGTCAACTTCTTGAGTGCTGCTGGTTCAAACTTCGGGGATTACGTTATCTGTACGGGGTGTCCTTCGACCATTGCGCGCGAGGTCAACCCGGACATGCTCAACTACCTGTCCGGAGTCAACATCCAGCATACAGGTGTGCTGATGATGGACTTCCCCGGAGCGGGACTGATTGACGCCATCATTGCCCGGAACTTCCAGACTGCTGCTGAGCATTTCCACGCTGGGGACTACAACGGTGACGGACGTACGGATTGGTCCTGGTACTCACCGCGAAGTAATGAGTTCGTCGTGATGTCGTCCAATGGTCAGGGTGGCTTCACCACCACGACGACCAATACCTCAGGGTGGGGCAACTGGTCGGGGGGCCGCTTCTTCAGCACGGGAGACTACAACGGGGACGGCCGCACGGATTGGTCCTGGTATGCGCCGTGGACCGATGACTTCATCGTGATGCTGTCCGACGGGCAGGGCAGCTTCACCTCCGCGCACACCAACACCTTGAGGTGGGGCAATTGGTCGGGGGGTCGCTTCTTCAGCACGGGAGACTACAACGGGGACGGCCGCACGGATTGGTCCTGGTATGCGCCGTGGACCGATGACTTCATCGTGATGCTGTCCGACGGGCAGGGCAGCTTCACCTCCGCACACACCAACACCTCGGGGTGGGGCAACTGGTCGGAGGGCCACTTCTTCAGCACGGGAGATTACAACGGGGATGGGCGTACGGATTGGTCCTGGTATGCGCCGTGGACTCATGACTTCATCGTGATGCTGTCCAATGGTCAAGGAGGCTTCACCTCCGCGCACAACAACAACCCGGACTACTGGGAAAGGTGGTCCCAGGGCCGCTTCTTCTCCACGGGAGATTACAACGGGGATGGCCGCACGGATTGGTCCTTGTATTGGCCGCAGAAGGATCTCTTTATCGTGATGCTGTCCAATGGCCAGGGAGGCTTCGTGTCCAGATACACCGACACCATGGATTGGGAATGGGGCAACTGGTCGGGGGGCCGCTTCTTCACCACGGGAGACTACAACGGGGACGGCCGCACGGATTGGTCCTGGTATGCGCCGTGGACCGATGACTTCACCGTGATGTTGTCCGATGGGCACAGTTTCAGTCCCGAGCCCAGCAACACCGCGAATTGGGGAGACTGGTCCGAGGGCCGCTTCTTCACCACGGGAGACTACAACGGGGATGGACGCACGGATTGGTCCTGGTATGCGCCGTGGACTCATGAATTCATCGTGATGCTATCCAATGACGCAGGTGGTTTCGAGCCTGTAAAAAACAGCGTTACCTTCAAGCGTGCAAGTGATGCCAATTAGGCAATTACTTTAGGTGAGCACCGCCTCACCTGGCAGACTCGACTTTCGCTAGCTGGAACTGGTGAGCGGTCTCGTCCGGACATTCCCGACACCCCGAAGCCGGATGTTCGAAGCCCGCTGCCTGACCCCAGAGGGGTCATCCAGACAGGGCTCGCGCCTCTTCCTGGGCCACTCCATCTTGCAAGAGGTGCCGGGCCATCCGGCGCGTATCCCCACTCCCCAACCAGGAAGACAGCCATGAGCCAGAACCTCCGTGAGAAGGCCACCGCGATCCTCGATGTGGCGAGAACCCAGGAAAAGGAGGGCGGGGGCCCTTGCCCGGCCTGCGGCATGGTGATGGCGCTGCCCGAGTCCAGCGTCAACCGGGTGACCGAGACAGTCCGCTGAGCGGAACGAGGAGCCGCCATGCCGCCTCGCGTGGGTCTGAATCTCCTGACCGACGAAGCCTTCCTCGAGGCGGTACGGCCACTCTTCGCCGAGGGGCTGGTCGCCGCGCTCGAGTGGGACATCGATGATTCCTGGGGATTCTCGGCCAGGACCCCTCCCGCCTGGACCGAGCGCATGCTCGACCTCTATGCGGAGGAGGGGGCCCTGTACGGCCACGGCGTGTGGTTGTCGGTCCTGACCGCCGCCTGGCAGCCACGGCAGGAAGCGTGGCTCAAGCGCCTCGCCCACGAGTGCCGCCGCCGTCCCTACCGCCACGTCTCCGAGCACTTCGGCTTCACCGCGGCGGGGCCGTTTACCCGCAGCACCATGCTGCCCCTGCCGTATTGCGGCGCCGCCGTGGACATCGGCCGTGACCGGGTCGAGCGGCTCCGCGCCGCCACCGGCGGCCCGGTGGGCCTTGAGGTGCTGGCCAATACCCTCGCGCCCGTCGATGCCGTCGAGCAGGGCGTGTTTCTCGACGCCGTGCTGGCACCCACCGACGGCTTCCTGGTGCTCGACGTCCACAACGTGTGGACCCAGGCGGTCAACACCGGACTGCCCCCGGAACTCCTGTTGGAGAGCTATCCGCTGGAGCGCGTCCGGGAACTCCACATCTCGGGTGGCAGTTGGGCCCGCGCGCTCGGTGCCGGGGACTCCAGGCCGGTCCGGCTCGACAGTCACGACGGGCCCCTCCTGCACCCCGTGCTGTCCCTGCTGCGCCGGGCGCTCGGCCTGTGCCCGCAGTGTGAGCTCGTCATCGTCGAGCGACGCGGCGAGACCCTTCAATCGGAGGACGTGCGAGCCGAGTGGCGCGCCCACTACCGCGCCGTGGTCGACCTGGTGGCCGAGGCCAGCGCAACGCCCGTCAGCCCGGCGCGCTTCTCCGTCACCGCGCCACCCCCGGAGCTGCTCGACGGGGAGGCGCTTGCCCGGTACCAGCGCGAGCTGGTCACCGCCCTTGTCGAGGAGTCCGAGAGTCGGGCCATCCTGTCGCGGCTCCACCAGGGGGTCGCCGGCACACGGCTCGCGCCATACCTCGACACGTTCGACCCGCGCATGGTGGAGCTGTTGGCCGCATTGGCGTCGCGCTGGGCCGCCTTCGACCCGTCACAGGAACTCCACGTACCCTGACGCCCGAGCCTCTCGGCATCCTCAATCCCGGAAGCTGCTCAAGAGTCGTCTGACACCTTCGGCGGACTTCCGAGGCGGGAGTTACTCGGACACGGGCACGCTGTGGGCGAGCACCATCCGCCACTGCCCATCGCGTGCGAGGGCGATATCGGTGAAGGCCTGCACGTCGTCCACGGTGGTTCCGTCCTCCATCCGGACGCGCGCGCGCTGCCGGCCGGTCAGGACTCCGACGTCTCCGTAGACGCGGGCCCGCACGTCATCGGACTCGACGGACACGAGGGTGCCGGGGATGGACAGGATGGCGTCGATGAACGCGGCGCGCTCCACCGGGGGCTGGCCCGGGACGCGCAGCTCGAAACCCTCGTCGAGGACTTGCTCGAGCCCCTGGCGGTCCCGCGTGCGGATGGCGGTGAACATGTCGTGCTCGAGCTGGAGGAGCGCGGCCTCGCCGGCTGGATTCATGGGGTGCTCCATTGGGTTTGAACGCAGTCCACCACAGGAGGACGGCGCACCCGGTATTCCTATCTTCCAATTAAAATGGAGTAAACTGAAGATCCTGGATAAATCCCGGGAATCGGGCAGCGTGGTCCGCCCTTCAAAGGAGATCATCGTGACCCGAGAGTTCGTGTACCGCGGCCTGTCCCTGCTGGGTGTGCTGGGCGCATTGAGTGGATGTGCGGGCGAGGCGCCGGAGCCGTCCGAGGAGCTGGCGAGGATGGAGAGCGCCGTCATCGTGTCCAGCATCACGGAGGGCGACTACGTCATCCGTTCCGCCATGACCCAGAAGTGCATCGACATCTCCTCGTCCAGCACGGCGGATGGGGCGAAGGTGCAGGAGTGGGACTGCAACGGCACCAACGCGCAGAAGTTCCACATCTCCCCGACGTCGGATGGTTATTGGAAGATCATCAACGTCAACAGCAACAAGGGGCTCGACATCAAGGATGTGAGCACCGCGGCGAACGCGCTGGTGCATCAAT
>NZ_DASVSO010000752.1:0-3199 GCF_036388035.1 Archangium sp. | reverse complement strand
CGCGTCAGGGGCAGCAGCGCGGCGAGCGCGTCCTCCTCGGAGATGCCGGCGACTCGGAAGGCCTCCACCGCCGCCGAGAGGGCCGCCACCACGCCGCCCGCGCTCAATACGGCTCCGGCGTGGTAGGCCGCACGGTGCTTCTCCGGCACCCGCAGGGCGTGCAGCCCCACGTCCCTGGCCATCCACTCCAGTGTCTCGCGCAGCCAGCGGGAGCGCGTGCTGACGGCCACCGAGTTCCCCGCCAGGGAGTCGCGTGGATCCGACACCGCGACCAGCGGATGGAAGGAGCCCAACACCCGCCCTCGCGCGGCACCCAGCGCCTCCAGCGCGAGCGCACCCGCGCAGTGCACCAGCGCGGCCCCGCGTGCCAGCTGGGGCTTCAGCTCCTCGGCCGCCGTGGGCACGGCCTTGTCCGGCACGCACAACAGGCACACCCGCGCCTGGGCCACGTCCTTCTCGGAGGCGGGCTTCAGCCCCAGCTCCAGGGCTCGGCGCCGGCTTTCCTCGGAGCGCGCCAGCACGCGCACGGGCCAGCGCTTCGCGGCGAGCGCGAGGGCCAGCGCTCCTCCCAGCCGGCCCACGCCCACCACCACCACCCGCGGGCGACTGGGACGCGTGGGGCTCACGGGCTCAGCGGCTCTCTCGCTCGAAGTGCAGCTCTCCACCGTGCACGGCCACCCGCACCCGGTCGCCCGTCATGAACTCGCCGGCGAGAATCCGCTCGGCCAGGGGCGCCTCCACCAGCCGCTGCACCACCTGGCGCATCGGCCGGGCTCCCAGCTTCGGGTCGAACCCGCCCGACTTCATCAGCAGCTCCACCACGGCCGATTCGGCCACGTACTCGATGCCCTTCTCCGCCACGAGCCGTCGGCTGCTCTCCTCCAGCAGCAGGGTGGCGATCCGCGCCACCTCCACCTCGGCCAGGGGCCGGAAGGGGAGCCGCTCGTCGATGCGGTTCCACAGCTCGGGCGGGAGGGACTGGCGCGCGGCGGCGCTGGCCGCGTCCATGTCGCTCTGGGCCTTCGCCCCCGCCGCGCCCACCGTCCCGAAGCCCAGCGCGCGGCTCGTCTTGTGGAACGCCTCGGCGCCCAGGTTCGTCGTCATGACGATGACGCTGTTGGAGAAGTCGATGTGCCGGCCCTTGCCGTCCGTGAGGCGGCCCTCCTCCAGCACCTGGAGCAGGAGGAGCTGCACCTCGCGGTGGGCCTTCTCGATCTCATCCAGCACCACCACGCACGAGGGCCGTCGGCGCACCGGCTCGGTGAGCTGGCCACCGTCGCCATAGCCCACGTAGCCCGCGGGCGAGCCGATGAGCCGCGAGACGCCGTGCCCCTCGGACATCTCGCTCATGTCCAGGCGCACCAGCGAGTCCTTGCTGCCGAACAGCACCTCGGCCAGGGCGCGCGCCATCTCCGTCTTGCCCACGCCCGTGGGGCCCAGGAAGAGGAAGGAGCCCATGGGCCGGCGTGAGGCGAAGCCCGCGTAGTTGCGGCGGATGACGCGGGCGATGCGCGAGATGGCCTCCTCGTGGCCGATGACGCGCTCGCCCAGGTCCGCCTCCAGCCGCAGCAGCCGCGCCGAGTCCGTCATCAGCAGGCGCTCCTCGGGGATGCCGGCGATCTTCGCCACCACGCGCGCCACGTCCGAGGCCTCCACCAGCTCCTTGCCCTCGCGGCGGCTGCGCGAGCCGGCCAGGTCCACCACCGAGATGGCCTTGTCCGGCATGAAGCGATCCGTCACGTAGCGCGAGGCCAGCGAGGCGGCGGCCTCCAGCGCCTCGGGCGCGTAGCGCAGGCCATGGTGGTCCTCATAACGGCCGATGATGCCCTGGAGGATCTCCACCGTCTCGGGCACCGAGGGCTCGTGCACCACCACCGGCGTGAAGCGCCGCTCCAGCGCCGGATCCTGCGAGATGAACTTGCGGTACTCGTCGTGCGTGGTGGCGCCGATGCAGGGGAACTCGCCGCGCGCCATGGCCGTCTTCAGCTCGTTGGCCGCGTCCTGCGGACCCTCGCCCGTGGAGCCCGCGCCCACCAGCGTGTGGATCTCATCGATGAAGACCACCACGCGCCCGTCCGCGCGCCGCACCTCGTCCTTGAGGGCGTTGAGCTTCTCGGAGAACGCGCCGCGCAGCTGCGTGCCGGCCACCAGCGTGGCCATGTCCAGCTCGAGGAGGATCTTCTCGGCCAGGGTGCCGCGCAGCTCCAGCAGGCGCTGGGCCACGCCCTCCACCACCGCCGTCTTGCCCACGCCCGCCTCGCCCAGCAGGCAGGGGTTGTTGGTGCGCCGCTTGCCGAGGATGTCGATGACCTCCTCGATCTCCTTGGCGCGGCCCACCACGGGATCCAGCTTCCCCTCCTGGGCGAGCCGGCTCAGGTTGCGGCCCAGCGAGGTGAGCATCGGGAAGCGCTTCTCGTCGAGCACCAGCGGGGCGGTGGGGCGGGGCGGGGGAGCTGGGCGCGGCGCGGGAGCCGGGGCGGGCACGGACGGCGCCGGGGCCGGAGCCAGGACGGCCGGAGTCGGCGGCGGGGTGCGCGTCGGGGCCGGGGGCGCGGGAGGCGCGGCCGGAGTCAGGGCGGCGGGGGCCGGCGGCGGGGTGCGCGTCGGCACCGGGGGCACGGGCTTGGGCTCGGGGGTGTCGAGCTCGTCCTCGTGGACCTCGTTGATGAGGTCACGCGGGGAGATGGCGGGCCGCGACGGCGCCCGGGGGGGCGAGAGGGCGGGGCGCGGCGCGCTCACCGTGAGGGCGGAGGCGGGCGGGGCCGAGGGCGGGGCACCCAGGGGCCGGGTCGGACGGGGCATGGTCACCGTCGTCGTGGCGGTGCGGCCCGGCTGGAAGCGGCGGGGCGTGTTCCCGCTGAGGCAGTAGGAGAGGGCGGTGGTGCCCAGGGTAATGAGGTGCAGGCCCGTCTTGGACAGCAGCTCGCTGGCGGCGCAGCGCATCCGGGTGAAGGCCACCAGCAGGTGCAGGCAGTCCGTCTCCCGGGCGCCGCTGCTCTGGGCGACCTCCCTCGCCCGCATGCACAGCTCGCGCACGAGCCCCTCCTGCTCCGAGGGCGGGGCCGTCATCGTCTCGAGGAGGCTGTCCTCGTCGACGCCCTTCTCCTTGAGGAGGAGCTGGGCCCGGTTCTCCACCGTGAAGAGAGCCAGCAGCAGGTGTGCCGAGGTGAGCTTTTGTGCCACGCTCTGGGCGATGTCG
>NZ_DASVSO010000751.1:0-8787 GCF_036388035.1 Archangium sp. | reverse complement strand
TCTTGCCGGAGACCGTGGCGGTAATCCGGGCCGTCCCGGCGGCGACAGCCGTCACCAGGCCACCCGGGCTGCTCACCGTGGCGGTGGCGGGGGTGTCGGACTCGAAGGTCGCGTCCGCCGTGAGGCTCTTCGTCGTGCCATCACTGTAGGTACCGGTGACGGTGAGCTGCTGGGTGGCTCCGGCGGAGAGGGTGCGGCTGGCCGGGGTCACACTCACCCCCGTCAGCACGACGTCGGGCTGCTCAGCCGGGTCGGTGCAAGCCGTTTGCACCAGGACCGTCAGCAGCAACAGGGAGGACACGACCAGGCGATTCCGTGGGGTCATACGCAATTCACGCTCCGGCGAGGATGGGGTGCAGCGCAAGCTGCTGCGACGGGGCGGGCTCCTTGATCGGTGCTCCAACGCCCCTCGAGAAACTTTGTTCGCTTCCCGAACGAAGTAACAACCAAAAAATCAGGATGTCAAATGCCTGCTTCGTTCTCGCCGTACGCGCGCCATCACCGCGCCGAGCGTGGGCCGCACCCCACGCTCGACACGGTCCGTCATGACGACCTGCCTCAGGGCTTCGCGCCGAGCTTCTCGAGCACCATCACGGCGTTGGTGTTCTTCGGATCCAACTGGAGCGACTTCTTGTAGCTGGCGAGGGCCTCCGCGTTCTTGCCCGCCTTGAGGTAGGCCTCCCCGAGGCTGTCATGCGCATTGGCGTCTTCAGGGTAGAGCTCGACGTTCGCTTGGAGCACCTTGATCGCTTCGGCGTGGTTGCTTTCGAGGAGCAGCCGATAGCCAAGGGAATTCAGGAGGTTCGGCCACATCCTGACGGCGGGGCCTTCGCTGGGCTTCGCCTGCTTGACGAAGGCGATGGCGGCCTCCGTGCTCTTGAGTCGCGAGAGCAGGTCCACCGTCATCAACGGAGACCCCAGTCGGTGGGTGAAGGACTTCCAGCCGTACTCGGCGGCGAGGCTGGCGGCGAGCCGCTCGAAGAGCAACATCCCGTTGTCCGAGTTGGCCATCATCGCCACACCGCTGCCCGAGTCGGCGAACGCAATCAGAGTGGACTGGAAGCCCTCGTTCACCCCGCCGTGGCCGAAGCGGTCGCCCCCCTCCAACTGGAAGCCAAGCCCGAAGCCCTCCGACTGAGGGGTGAGCATCTGCCTGGCCATCGCCTGCGACAGCACGCTCTTGGACTTGCCTGCCCGGGTCTTCGACACGGCGATGGCGATGCGCGCCAGATCGGATGGTGTCGTCCACAAGCCCGCGGGCGCCATTTCCGGGTAGACGTGCCAGCGGCCCTCGACGCTCTTTCCGTTCGGATACGTGCCCGCCGCGGCCGTGGGGGCAAGGGCCGGGGGCAGGGGCTGCTCGTACGTGCTGTGCTCCAGGCCGAGCGGCGCGAACACCGTCTCCCGCATGAGCTGGGGGAACGGCTTCTTCAGCTGGTCGACCAGCATCTGCTGGACGATCGTGGTGCCGCCGCCGCTGTACCGTGTCTCCGTCCCGGGGACGATGTCGACTCGCACCGGAGCGGTGTTCGCGGGCTTCTCACCATCGAGAATCTGCTGGAGGGTCGGCAGCGGCTCATGGGGGGCGTAGCCTGGGAAGCCGTGCACCGTCGTGCCCGCGTTATGGCTGAGCAGGCGGCGGAGCGTCACCTTCTGCTCCTTCGTGAATTCGTTGTCGGGGACCTTCCACGAGAGCAACTTCTCGTTGATGTCCGCGTCGAGTGACCACTTCGACTGCTCGACGTAGCGCAGCGCCGCCAGGGCCGTCACCGGCTTGCTGATGGAGGCGGCCTGGAAGAGCGTGTCGAGCGTGACGGGGTCCGTGCTGTCGGCCTGCTTCACGCCATAGGTCTTGGCCCAGACGAGGGTGTTCTTGTCGAACACGGCGACGCTCAAGCCAGGAATCTTGTACAGCTCCATCCAGCGCTGGAGCGACAGGCGCATGGGCTCCTCGCCCGGGAGGGTGGCGGGGGCGAGACCCGCTTCCACTCGCGCCACGCGGGCCGCTTCGGAGGGCCTGGCCAGCCATTCGGTGGCGGGCTTCTTCGTATCGGCGCCAGTGAGGAGGGCGACAGCCGCGCAGCTCGTGAGGGCAACGGTGGCGCAGCGGGGCAGGGTTCGACGCATGACGTGCTCCAGGAATGGGGTGCACCGAGGGGGAGGGGGACGGCGAGCAACTTACGGAGCCGGGACGGGTGAATGGCCGTGCGGTCTCCATGGCTTCGTCATGATTCAGTCATGATGCTCGGTGCACCGTCCAGCCTTCCTGCCGTTGCATCGACTTCCAACAGGGTCCGGCGGGAAGGGAACTGGGGCGGCGGAGGCCCAAGAGGAACCTGCCGCCGCCCGCATGTCCTGCGTCCCTACTCCGCCGTGAAGTACAGGTTGTCGAGGAGCAGCTTGTCCGCCGCCGTGCCCGACCCGGCGATGAGCACGAAGGGGGCGTTGACGGCACTCAGCCGCAGGCCGCCCGCCGTGAATTCCGTCAGCGGAATGGCCAGGTGGTGCCACGCGCCGTCATTCACGTACCCGTACTTCTCCACGTCGAGCTGCACACTCTTCTTGTCCGCGTCGTTCATCCCCACCTTCACCTGGGCGAAGCCGGGGTCGGACGAGCGCAGGCTCACGTGCAGCGTCTTCCACGCGTCCAGGTTGCGCGGCGCGTCCCAGTGCACGCCGAGCCCCAGCCACGCCTTGCCGGCGTGGACGACGAGGTCCGACGCCCGGCCCTCCACGCGGGTGGTGGAGGGCTCCATGGTGGTGGTGTTCTCGTACAGGTAGACGTGCGTGGTGACGTTGTCCACGGGGATGTCCTCGGAGCGGCCCCCCTCGTAGAAGCCCACGCCCAGGCGGCGCTGCCCCGTCTGGTAGGGGAACGGGCCCGGCAGCACCTCCTCGCTCGGGTCCGTGCCGCCGCCGGACGGGGTGCCCGGTCCCTGGTTCGCGTAGTCCGACTCACCCGGGTCCGGCCTGCACGCGGCCAGCAGGAGCAACACCGCGTATCCAGAGGTCCTCATGGCTTCACCGCCCTGTCCTGACCGTTCGACGTCTTCATCAGCACCCAGCCGCCCTGCACCATCCCGCCCATCTCGACGATGCCCTTGTACGCGGGCGTCACCAGGTCGTAGGCGAACGTTCCCGTGGCGTCGTAGGTCACCGACTCGGGGAAGTTGTCGAGCACGGACTGGTAGGCGCGGATGGCCTGCTCCCGCACCCGGGGCAGGTCCTCCTGGCGCGCCTCGCCGTTCTGGTAGATGGCCAGCAGGTTGGTGCCCACGTAGAACTGGGCCTCGCCGCCCGGCTCCCGCGCGAGCAGGGTGGCCCACGAGTAGAACGCGGCCACGTGCGCGCTGCTGGACTGGATCTTCCACTTCGTCTCCACGCCGGGTGTGGCGTGCGCGAAGGGGTTGTTGGGATCCTCCAACACCGAGTTGTCCGGGTGGATGCCCACGTTCGGGCTGTGGAGCTGGAGCGTGAGGCCTTCCAGCGACTCGCCATACACATAGCTGGCGGGGTCGTAGCATCCGGAGATGCCCACCGCCGCGGCCAGCAGGAGCCACATCTTCATACGGCCTCCCTCAGAGCGACAGGATTGCATAAGCCCCCACCTCGTATTCGCGGCCCTTCAGCCCCTCCTGGAGGCCCATCGCGCTGAGCCCCTCCGAGTACTCGTCCAGCATGCGCACCATCCCGCGCAGACCGAAGCGGGTGGTCACCGTGCCGAGCACGGGGCGCTTGAGGCCATACGACAAGTCGCCTCCGAGCTGGAGCGGGTAGGTCAGGTTGAAGACGCGGTGGTAGTCGTACGGCCCCCAATTGTTCATGTGGAGCTGAGCCGTCAGCAGCAGCGTGTCCAGCAGCACGGAGCCGTCCACGCCGTAGCGCAGCACCTGCCGCGCGTCCTGGCCCGAGGACTGGTTGCTGCCCACGAAGGCCGTGCCATACAGCTTCAGGCGCCGCGTGGGGTTGCCCACCAGGCGCAGCGTCGTCTCCCACTCGTCCGCCGCCGGCGGCGCGCTTCCGAAAGCCACCGAGCTTCCATCCGCGAGCAGGGCGATGGTCGCGTCACGCGACGTCGGCTGCCGCCGGTAGACCAGGTCCAGGCCCGCGGCGAATGGCGCGTCCTCGCGCATGTCCCGATCCCACGACCAGAACCACGTGCCGGGCGTCGGGTCGAAGGTGAGCAGCAGCTCGGCGCCCAGCGTCTCTCGGTTGTCCAGCACGGTGAACGCGTCCGTCAGCACGTTGCGCGGCCGGACGGCCGGGTAGTACCGCCCCGTCCCCGCCTCGTACGCGTCGCCGATGGTGGGGTTCGGACCGATGAGGGGCTTCTGGTAGAGCAGGTTGGGCGACACCTGGAAGCTGCTCCCGAGCTGCACCGCCGCACCCGCCTGTCCGGCGTAGTGGTTGCCTCGGCCGCTCTCCCGCAGGCTCCACCCCGTCAGCACCGTGCGCTGGTCGGGACCCGCGTCCGACACCAGCCCGCGGAACGAGGACTGGAGGAACCAGCGCACCGCGCCCATGTCGTACGTGAGCCGTGCCTTGGCGCCGAGCGTGTCCAGGAACTGCACCTTGTCCTGGAGCACCTCGTAGCCGGTACCCTGATAGCTGGGTCCGTTCGTGTGCCGCGCCCAGGTGAACTGCTCGCCGATGCGCTGCGGCGCCGCGAGGATGCCACCCACCTCCAGGCCCACGGGGCCCCGGTGCCATTCGAAGCCCAGCGTCGTCCTGCGCGCCACGCGCTCGCGGATGACGGAGCTGGTCTGCTGCGACGAGCCCCGGGCGATGTCCTCCTGGTGCATCAGCGTCACCGCCAGCGAGCCGAAGCTCTTGCGGTACTTCGCGACGACGGAGGGGTTGGCGCCCCAGTACAGCTCCGGGCCCACTGCCACCTTCAGCCCGTCCAGCGCACGCTTGCCGCTGAACACGACGCCGAAGGGCGCGTTGCCATGGTAGATGTCGATGTTCGGTCCGTAGTGCGCCTCGCGGTACAGGCCGAAGAAGTCGCCCTCCTCGGCCCAGTGGGAGTGGCCGACGCGGTAGAAGCCCTCGAGGTTGAAGTCCTCCCGGTCCAGCTTGAACTCCGCCTGGTACAGCGCGAAGCGCTCCAGCCCCAGCGGCTGTCCCACGGCCCCGGCGCCCGTGCTCGGCACCTGGGCGGAGCCCACACCCGTCGTCGGCGCGGGCTGGGTCCCCCGGTTCTCGTAGAAGAGGTTGTTGAGCCGGTTGCGCGCCACGTTGCCCACGACGTTGAACGACGCGCGCCCGTACACACCAGAGGTGGGCTGCATCGCCAGGTCGAAGAAGATGGACTCCGTGTGGTCCGCGGCCACCTGGTTGGCCCGCGTCGTGGCGATGCTCCCGCGCGACAGCGAGCTGTCCAGCACCAGCCTCAGGTTCGAGACGCGCACCGCGCTCAGCTCCTCCGCGCGCGCCAGCGCCACGGAGGACTCATAACCCCGGGACAGCTCCGTCGGGCGGATGGCCGCGAAGTGCTGGCGGATGGTGTCGGGCGTCGTGGTGGTGGCGTACGGGTCCAGGCGGAAGGCCGCCTGCAGGAGGTAGTAGGCCGTGCGCGGCTGCACCCGGGCGATGCCCGCCTCGTCCTCGGGACCGAGGGCGCAGATGCCGAACCACTCCTCGTTCATGTTGTTCTGGCCCTCGACGAAGTCGGCCGGGTAGCCGCCGTTGGGCCAGGACGCGGTGGTGTCGTGGACGGAGAGGTTGGACTCCTGCCCCATCTTCCACCAGCCATCCACCCACTGGAACACGAAGCCACCCAGGGCGTTCTGCGCGCGGCCCTGGCCGTAGCTCTGCGTGTAGAGCTCCTCCCACTGCTTGCGCAGGTACTCCGCCTGCGCCAGGTGGTCCTCGCGCCCGGCCTTCGCGTCAAACGCGTCCGCGCCGAACTCGGTGAACATCACCGGCTTGTTCAGCTTCTGGAGCACCACGTCGAACAAGTCTCGCGCGGAGGGGCCGCGGTAGACGTTGGTGCCGAAGATGTCCAGCTCGGGGGCCAGACGCGCGATGAGGTCCACGTACTGGGCGTCGCCGTTGGCGATGGACACCGGGTGGTTCGTGTCCCGGGCCTTGATGGTGCGCACCGCCTCGCCCATCAGCGAGTAGAGGGACTCCGCGCGCGCGGCGTCCTCCTGGCCGGGGAGCGCCTGGATCTCATAGCCCGTCCAGTGCAGGCCGTAGTTGTTCTCGTTGCCCAGCATCCACATCAACACGCCGGGCGTGTCGCGGTAGCGCTCCACCCGCTGCGCCAGGTCCGTGAGCAGCGCGCGCCGGTGCACCGGGTTGGAGTAGTCCGTGTTCGGCACCATGACGCCGTCCACGTTGGTGCCGTAGCGGCCCATCAGCGGATTCACCACGGTGTAGATGCCGTAGTTGCGGTAGATGAACTCCACCCAGCGCGGGGGGATGTCATCGAACTGGCGGATGGCGTTGACGCCCATGTCGCGCAGCAGCGTCATCTCCCGCGACAGCACCGAGCGGATGAAGTCGTCGGACTGGTTCCACAGCGAGTAGCGGTAGTTCTCGCCAATGGGCGTGTAGCCCCAGTTCATGCCACGGATGGGGAAGTCACGTCCGTCGACCTGGAGCTTGAAGCCGCGCTCGTCGCGGTGGACGCGCACGGCCGACGTCCCCACGGGGGCAGCCGGCGCCGCCGTGGGCTGGAGGGAGGGGGAGGGCGGGGCCGCCACCGGTGCGTCGGCCGCTGGAGCGGCCGGCGCCTGGGACAGCGACACCGTCAGACACGTCACGAGGAGGAGGGAATTCATGCCGCCTGCTCCACGTCCAGGTCGTTGCGCGTCACGATGGCGCGGTAGAGGTGGGCGCTGTCCTTGGCAATCCGCTTCTGCGTGGCGTAGTCCAGGAAGACGAGCCCGAAGCGCTTCTGGTAGCCGAAGGCCCACTCGAAGTTGTCGAGCAGGGACCAGGCGAAGTAGCCCGCGAGCGGCACGCCCTGCTTGATGGCGTTCAGGGACGCCTCCAGGTGCGTGTGCAGGTACTGGACGCGCTTGGTGTCACGCACGCGCCCGTCCGCATCCGGGCCGGTGGCGTAGGCGGCCCCGTTCTCGGTGATGTAGAGGCGCGGCGGCTGGTAGTCCTTGTGCAGGCGCAGCAGCAGGTCGGTGAGGCCACCCGCGTACACCTCCCAGTCCATGTCCGTCCGCTCCGGCTGGGAGTGGACGGTGCGGGGGGCGTTCTTCTCCTCGGGGATGCGGTCGCTGCGGATGATGCCGCGCGAGTAGTAGTTGACCCCCAGGAAGTCGGTGGGGGCGGCAATCGCCTCCAGGTCTCCCTGCCGGACGAAGTCCAGCGTCTTGGAGGAGATGCGGCCGGCCGCCACATGGTCCTCCACCACGTCCTTCGGGTAGCCGCGGCCGTAGAGCGGGTCCAGGAACCAGCGGTTGAAGCTGCCGTCGAAGGCGCGGCAGGCGTCGCGGTCCTCGGCGCTGGGCGAGGCGGGCTGGGCGGGCACCAGGTTGAGGGTGATGCCCACCTCCGCGTTCTTCACGTTGGAGCGGAGGACGGACACCGCCTGCCCGTGCGACAGCAGCAGGTGGTGGGCCGTGGCGAGCATCTCGCCCCACTGGTTCTTGTGCCCGGGCGCGTGCTCGCCGTTGGCGTGGCCCAGGTAGCTGATGCACCAGGGCTCGTTGTGGGTAATCCACCGCTTCACGCGGTCGCCGAGCGCCTGGCTCATCTCGTCCGCGTACTCGACGAACGCGCTCACCGTGTCACGCGAGGGCCAGCCGCCCTTGTCCTGCAGGGCCTGCGGGAGATCCCAGTGGTAGAGCGTGACGAGGGGCTCGATGCCCGCCGCCAGCAGCCCGTCCACCAGCCGCGAGTAGAAGTCCAGGCCCGCCTGGTTCACCTTGCCCCGTCCCGCCGGGAGGATGCGGGGCCAGGCGACGGAGAAGCGGTACGCCTTGACGCCCATCCAGCGCATCAACTCCACGTCTTCGCGCCAGCGGTTGTAGTGGTCGCACGCCACGGTGCCGTCCGTGCCGTCGGCGATCTTGCCCGGCGTGGCGCAGAAGCGGTCCCAGATGGACTCGCCGCGCCCATCGGTGGTGGTGGCGCCTTCGATCTGGAAGGCGGAAGTGGCCACGCCCCAGAGAAAGTCAGGAGGAAACTGCCGCATCGTCGAGAACTCCTTTCGAGGATTCGAGGTGGCAGCGGACGAGGTGGTCCGCCGCGGGATGGTGTTCGGGAGGGCGGGTGCTCTGGCACCGCGCGTCCGCCTGGGGGCAGCGGGGCGCGAAGGCACAGCCCTGAGGGGGCACCGGCCCCGCCGCGGCCTTCACCGGCAGCGGGGCCCGCAGGAAGTCCGCGCCATCTGGCACGGCCGAGCGCAGCAGTTGCGTGTACGGGTGCCGGGGGGCCGCGAGGACGTCCGCCGTCCGCCCTGACTCGACGACGGTGCCCGCGTACAGCACCATGACGCGATCCGCGAGGTGCCGCGCGCTCGCCAGGTCATGGGTGATGAAGAGGATGCCGATGCCACGCTCGCGCGTCAGGCCGCGCAGCAACTGGAGCACGCCCCGGCGGGTGGACACGTCCAGCATGGAGGTGGGCTCGTCCGCGATGATGACGTCCGGCTCCACCGCCAGCGCCCGCGCCACGGCCACGCGCTGCCGCTGGCCGCCGGACAGCTCATGCGGGAAGCGCCGGGCGAAGGACTCCGCCGGCGTCAGCCCCACCGACTCGAGCAGCGCGTGGACACGCCCCTGGAGCTCCGCCTGCGTGGCCCGCCCGTGGCGCAGCAGGGGC
>NZ_DASVSO010000750.1:0-5232 GCF_036388035.1 Archangium sp. | reverse complement strand
GGGGATGCCCTGCTCACGAAGGGCTTTCTGGTACGTCTTGGAGGCGGGGTTCTCGTTCGGCTCGAGAAGCAGCTCGACGTCATCGTGCCCCTCGGGAGAGATGACGGTCAGCCACTTGAACTTCCCGATCGGAACGTCGTGCTTCTTCACGAAGCCCAGAACCTCCGTATAGAACTTGAGGGCCTTGTCCTGGTCATCCACCATGACGCTGCTGAGTTTGATCTTCATGGCGGCGACGGTGGCAGCCCACGCGTCGGACTGTCCAGCGGAGAAACGCCCCGCTCAAGAGCGCTCCGCCGCGGTTCTCCTGCGCTAAAAGGGCCGCCATGATCCGCACACTCCTCTCCCTCGCCGCCGCCGCGGTGCTCCTCGCGAGCCCGGCTGGCGCCGCCGAGAAGCAGCCCGAGTCCACCCGTATGCCCACTGCCCCCGAGCTCAAGCGCGCCACGGCCCGCTTCGCCCCCGTCGACATCCAGGCCGACGTCTCGAAGCTCCCCGAGAACGAGCGCCGGGCCCTCGCGAAGATGGTCCAGGCCGCGAAGCTCATGGACTCGCTCTTCCTGCGCCAGGTGTGGGCCGGCAACGAGACGCTCCTGCTCGACCTACTCGAGGATGAGTCCCTGCTCGGCCGTGAGCGGCTGCACGCCTTCCTCCTCAACAAGGGCCCCTGGTCCCGGCTCGACCACAACGCGGCCTTCATCCCCGGCGTCCCCGCCAAGCCCGAGGCCGGCAACTTCTACCCGGCGGGCGCCACCAAGGCCGACCTCGAGGCCTGGGTGAAGTCGCTCCCCGAGGCGCAGCAGCGCGAGGCCACCGGCTTCTTCACCACCATCCGCCGCGACACCGCGGGCAAGTTCATCGCCGTCCCCTACAGCGTCGAGTACCAGGGCGAGCTCGCCGAGGCGGCGCGGCTGCTGCGCGAGGCCGCGGAGCTCACCACTCAGCCCACGCTGAAGGCCTTCCTCTCCAAGCGCGCCGAAGGCTTCCTCAGCAACGACTACTACCCGAGCGAGGTGGCCTGGATGGAGCTCGACGCCAGTGTCGAGCCCACCATCGGGCCCTACGAGGTCTACGAGGACGAGTGGTTCAACTACAAGGCCGCCTTCGAGGCCTTCATCACCCTGCGCGATGACGCGGAGACGCAGAAGCTCGCGAAGTTCAGCGGCGAGCTCCAGGGGCTGGAGAACGCCCTCCCCATCGACCCGAAGCTGCGCAACCCGAAGTTGGGGGCGCTCGCGCCCATCCGCGTGGTCAACAGCCTCTTCTCCTCGGGTGACGCCAACCGTGGCGTGCAGACCGCGGCCTTCAACCTGCCCAATGACGAGCGCGTGGCGGCCGAGAAGGGCACCAAGCGCGTGATGCTCAAGAACGTCCAGGAGGCGAAGTTCAACCGGGTGCTGCTGCCCATCACCCAGGTGGCGCTGGCCCCGAAGGATCGCAAGGACGTCTCCTTCGACGCCTTCTTCACGCACATCCTCATGCACGAGCTGATGCACGGCCTGGGGCCCCACAACATCACCGTGGAGGGCAAGCAGACCACGGTGCGTCAGGCGCTCCAGGCGTCCTCCAGCGCCATCGAGGAGGCCAAGGCGGACATCTCCGGCCTGTGGGCCCTCCAGCAGCTCGTGGACAAGGGCGTCATCGGCAAGGAGCTGGAGCGCACCATGTACACCACGTTCCTGGCCTCGGCGTTCCGCTCCATCCGCTTCGGCATCGGCGAGGCGCACGGCAAGGGGATTGCCCTGCAGCTCAACCACTTCCTGGATACCGGCGCGGTGGTGGTGAACAAGGACGGCACCTTCGCCGTGGTGCCGGGGAAGATCCGCGAGTCCGTCACCGCCCTGACGAAGCAGCTCATGGAGCTGCAGGCCGCCGGCAACCGTGCCTCCGCCGAGTCGCTGCTCGCGAAGATGGGCGTGGTGCGCCCCGAGGTGAAGCGCGTGCTGGACAAGCTGGAGAACGTCCCCGTGGACATCGAGCCGCGCTACGTCACCGCCGAGAAGCTCGCGCTGGAGGCGGGCGGGGCCTCGGAGCCGGCGAAGAAGTAGGACTGTCGTCCGCCCATCCGCCGCGTGCGTTTTCCCGTGCGCGGCGGGGGGTACATGGTGAGAGTTGGAGTCGATGCGGAGCCAGGTTTCTCGAGGTCCCTGGGGTGTCCTCATCGCGCTGAGCGTCCTCGGCGCGTGGATGGGCCATCTCGTCTGGCTGCTGGCGGGGGCCAACCTGTCGCTCGCCTCGCCGCTCGCGTACCCGCACATCGCCTTGCAGGCGTACCTGTGCACCGGCCTGTTCATCACCGGCCATGACGCGATGCACGGCACGGTGAGTCGCCATCGGTGGGTGAACCAGACCGTGGGCACGGTCGCCTGCTTCCTCTTCGCCGGGCTCTCCTACCGGCGTCTGGTGGTCAACCACCACGCCCACCACACCGACCCCACCGGCCCGGACGACCCGGACTTCTCCACGCGCACCCAGTCCTTCTGGCCGTGGTTCGCCACCTTCATGCGGCGCTACACCACCTGGCCTCAAATCCTGGTCATGGCGGCCAAGTTCAACCTGCTGCTGCTCCTGGGCGTGGCGCAGTGGCGGATTCTGGCCTTCTGGGTGGTGCCCGCGCTGCTCGGCACGGTGCAGCTCTTCTACTTCGGCACCTTCGTGCCCCACCGGCGGCCGGACACCCCGGACATGGCGCCCCACCATGCGCGCTCCCTGCCGCGCAACCACCTGTGGGCCATGCTCTCCTGCTACTTCTTCGGCTACCACTGGGAGCACCACCAGTCGCCCTCCACCCCCTGGTGGCGGCTGTGGCGGATGCGGGACGCCCGAGCCCGTGCCGGGGCCCTCGCCCCCGGGGGGGAGCCCACCGCCCGACAGGTTTCCCCGCCCTCCCTGTAACCAAAAATCCGCTTCCGGCGTTATGAAGGGACCATGCGCCAGAAGCCGCCCGAGCCCCCCAGCTCCGAGATCACCTCCGAGTCGCTCTACCTGCGCCGTCGCGAGTTCATCAAGAGCGCCGTCCTCTTCACCGGCACCGCCACGGGTGTGGGAGGCGGCCTCGAGCTGCTCAGCAGCAGGCCCACCGGGACGGGCGCGAGCCTCCCCGCCGCGCCGGCGGCCCCGGGCGAGTCCCCCAAGAAGCGGCCCCGGGGTCCGTACGACACCGACGAGCGGCCCACGTCCTTCGACGACGCCACCACCTACAACAACTTCTACGAGTTCGGCCTCGACAAGGGCGAGCCGGCGGAGAACGCCCACACGCTGAAGCCGCGGCCGTGGACGATCGTCATCGACGGCGAGGTGAACAAGCCGCAGCGGGTGGACATGGACACGCTGCAGTCCTGGTTCCCGCTGGAGGACCGCGTCTACCGCATGCGCTGCGTGGAGGCCTGGTCCATGGTGATTCCGTGGATGGGCTTCTCGCTGGCGGGGCTGCTGCGTCGCGTCGAGCCCACGGGCAAGGCGAAGTACGTGGCCTTCACCACCCTGAAGGACCCCGAGCAGATGCCCGGCCAGAAGTACCCCGTGCTGGACTGGCCCTACGTCGAGGGCCTGCGCCTGGACGAGGCCCTGCACCCGCTCACGATGCTCGCGGTGGGCCTCTACGGCCGCGTGCTGCCCAACCAGAATGGCGCGCCGCTGCGGCTGGTGGTGCCGTGGAAGTACGGCTTCAAGGGCATCAAGTCCATCGTCCGCATCACCCTCACCGAGAAGCAGCCGCCCACCACCTGGAACAAGTCCAACCCTCGCGAGTACGGCTTCTTCGCCAACGTGAATCCCGAGGTGGCCCACCCTCGCTGGAGCCAGGCCTCCGAGCGCCGCATCGGTGAGCTCCGCCGCCGTCCCACGCTGCCCTTCAACGGCTACGCCGAGCAGGTGGCCAGCCTCTACGCGGGCATGGACCTGAGCCGCAACTTCTGACCATGGCCTCGCCTCCGTACCCCTGGCTCAAGCCGGCCGTCCTCGTGGGCGGCCTCTCCCCGCTGGTCCTCCTCGCCCTGGGCTTCTGGCGGGACACCCTCGGCGCCAACCCCATCGAGCGCGTGCTCAACCAGACGGGGATGCTCGCCCTCATCCTCCTCGTGGCCTCGCTCGCGTGTACGCCGCTCAAGGTGGTGGCCGGGTGGACGTGGCCCCCGCGCGTGCGCAAGCTGCTGGGCCTGCTGGGCTTCGCCTACGCCGTGCTGCACTTCCTCACGTACTCGGTGGTGGATCAGGGGCTGGACTTCCCCATCATCCTCGAGGACATCGCCAAGCGCCCCTTCATCACCGTGGGCTTCCTCGCGTTGGTGCTGCTCGTGCCGCTGGCCGTCACCAGCACGAACCGCATGGTGCGTCGCCTGGGCTTCCCCGTCTGGCAGCGGCTGCACCGGCTGGCCTACGTGGCGGCCTCGCTGGGCGTGGTGCACTTCGCCTGGCGCGTGAAGAAGGACCTCACCGAGCCGCTCGTGTATGGCGCGGTGCTGGGGCTGCTCTTCGCCGTCCGTCTCGTCGAGGCGCTGCGCAAGCGGCGGGCGCGGGCCGCGGCCGCCCTCCCGGTCTCCTGAGGGCCGGGGTTCCACTCCGCCTGGGGGTGCTCGGCGTGCCCGCCTCCCTCACGCAGGGGAGGCGGTGCTCCACCGGCTCGAGGCTCAGCCCTTCTTCGGGAGCGGGAGGATGGTGTCCACCAGCGTCATGAGCTGGGCGCAGCTCACCGGCTTGCGCACGAAGGCGTTGATGCCCGCCTTCTGGCCCTTGTTGCGGACCTCGGCGGCGTTCGCATCGCCCGTCATCATCAGGATGGGAATCTTGGCCACCTTCGCGTTGCGGTTGGCACGCACCGTCGCCGCGAAGTCCGCCCCGTTCATCCCGTCCATGTGGAAGTCGGTGAGGATGAGATCCACCGGCTGCCCGTCCAGCACCTTCAGCGCCGCCTCGGCCGACTCGGCCTCGATGTACTCGAAGGAGCGCGCCATCAGGTAGATCTTCAGCAGCGTGCGGATGGAGCGGCTGTCATCCACCAGCAGCACGCGCTGTGCCTGCACCCCGGGCTCCGGGCGCGCGAAGGGCCGCGTCTCCGGAGCGGGGGCGGGGGTGTGGGCCGCGAAGGCCTTCGCCGTCTCCGAGCTGAGTCCGCCGAAGGGACGCACCGGCTCCGTGGGCGGGGGGGGCGTCCCGGTCGAGGGGGGGGTGACGGGCCGTGCGGTGCGCGCCGGCTCGGTGCCGGAGGCAGCAACGAACGGCCGCGTCGGCTCC
>NZ_DASVSO010000749.1:0-2446 GCF_036388035.1 Archangium sp. | reverse complement strand
GCTGCTCTTCGTGTCCATCGCGCTGCTGGCCACGCGCGGGCACCTGCTGGTGGCCGAGAGCAACATCAACTCGGTGCTCTCGCGCGAGACGACGATCCTGGTGAACAACCTGGTGTTCGTGGCCATCACCTTCACGGTGCTGCTGGGCACGCTCTACCCGCTCATCTCCGAGGCGGTGCGCGGGGTGCGCGTGAGCGTGGGCGAGCCGTACTTCAACAAGATGGCGGTGCCCGGCGGCATCATGGTGCTGTTCCTGATGGGCGTGGGCCCGATGCTGCCCTGGGGCAGCGCGGATCCGCGCACGGTGCGCGAGCGCTTCTGGGTGCCCGCGGGCGTGGGCGTGGCGGTGGTGGCCGCGTGTCTGGCGGGCGGGCTGCGGGGCTTCTACCCGCTGCTCACCTTCGGGCTGGCGGGCTTCGTCACCGTCATCACCCTGCGCGAGCTGGCGCTGCCGGTGAAGGTGCGCATGTCCGAGCGCAAGGAGGGCTTCGTCACGGCGCTCCTGGGCAGCGCGACCAAGGCGCGTCGGCGCTTTGGCGGCTACATCGTCCACCTGGCCATGGTGATCATCATCGTGGCCGTGGCGGCCTCGTCGGCCTTCGTGACGCACACCTCGGGTACGGTGCGCGTGGGCCAGACGCTGAAGGTGGGCGACTACCAGGTGAAGTACCTGGGGCTCACCAGCGGCCAGGAGCCGCACCGCACCTTCGTGGCCACGAAGCTGGAGGTGACGGCGCCCGACGGGACGGTCAGCGCGCTGGCGCCTCGGATGAACTACTACGAGCGCATGACGGATCCGGTAGGCACTCCGGCGGTGGGCTCGACGCCGAAGGAGGACCTGTACCTGTCGCTGATGGCCTTCTCCGAGGAGCGGGGCACGGCGAGCTTCAACGCGTGGATCTTCCCGCTGGTGGGGTGGATCTGGTGGAGCATCCCGCTGATGGTGCTGGGCACGCTGATCGCGCTGTGGCCGGCGCGGCGGGCCCAGGCGGCGGAGCAGGCGCAGACCCCGGCGGCGGGAGCGCCGCCCGAGGCGGGCAGTGAGCTGAACCGAGGTGCGGCATGAAGTGGCGCGTCACGCTCATCTTCGTCGCGGTGTGCCTGGGACTGCTGGCGGTGCTCTACAAGGGCTTCGGCAGCGATCCGCGCGCGGTGCCCTTCATGCTGCAGGGCAAGCCGGCACCGGCCTTCACGCTGCGCGCGCTGGGCACCGGGGAGCCGGTGAGCCTGGCGCAGCTCAAGGGCCGGCCGGTGGTCATCAACTTCTGGGCGTCGTGGTGCGGGCCCTGCAAGATGGAGCACCCGGTGCTCGAGTGGGGCGCGCGGGAGTTCGGCGGCCAGGCGGTGTTCCTGGGCATCGTCTTCGAGGACACCGAGGACAACGCCCGGCAGTTCCTGTCCCAGTACGGGGCGAGCTTCCCGCAGCTGGTGGATCCAAACTCGTCGATCGCGGTGGAGTACGCGGTCGCGGGCGTGCCGGAGACGTACTTCATCGACGCGAATGGCGTCATCCGGGGCAAGCACGTGGGCCCGATTGATCCGCAGTCGCTGGCCAGCTGGATCAAGGAGCTGTCCGCGCCGGCCGCGGCCCCCACCGCGCAGCAGCAGCAGTAGCCGCGGTTCCGCGGATCGCGGTGTTCCGCAGGGTGCAGGCCCGTCCAACCGACGGAGTGCATCATCTGCGCAGCCATCCGGGGCACACTTCCCCTGACGCTGGCCCTGGTGCCCGGGTGAACTCCCCGCCTCGTCCAGTACGCGTCGACAGCGAACATCTGCCACAGCACGCCCGCTTGGCCCCCCGAGCTTTTGTGCTTGTTGCTGTGGATGCACCCGCTACAGGCTTTCTCTCTCTTCGGCGCTGCCTTCGCTCGCAGCAGCGTGGGGAAGCGATGCATCTCTTTGTTGGCCAGCGTTGTTTTGCGCTTGCGGCCCTACCAGACAAGTTGGCATCATACCCCTACCTTACCTGCGGCATGGACAAACTCACCGCCGTCGGGAACCCCGCCGATAGGAGCAACCAAGCGGACAGAACACGAAATGGCGGCCGGAAAGAAAGCCCGGTAAGTAGGAAGGCTTGGAGGTCTCCGTCGAGACAATGTCGGTCCCCAAGCCTAAGGTCGTTCGCGCCGGAGCAGTCAGGGCTCGCAAAGTGCGTGGCAATGGGGAGGATGGGGATATGGGGAAGCAGGGTGTGAGGGGTGGGCGTTCTCTGGTGGTGAGCAAGAGACCGGCAGGCAACCAGCTGGCGCTAGCGCCCAATAGGCGGAAAGACGTTCCGCCCGAGCGGAAGCTCACCGTCGCTGGCCTCTTCGCAGGGGTGGGGGGGATTGAACTCGGCCTGCACCGTGCTGGGCACGAGACCGCGCTCCTCTGTGAGAACGAGCCAGGAGCAGTGGAGGTCCTCAGCACGCACTTCCGAGGTGTGCCGCTGCATAGCGATGTTTGC
>NZ_DASVSO010000748.1:0-7285 GCF_036388035.1 Archangium sp. | reverse complement strand
GAGCCCGTCGTGTCCAGGACGAAGACCACGTCGATCCTCGGCCGCGCCTGCTGAGGCTGCTGCTGGGCCTGCTGAGGGGCCGGTGCACCCTGCTGGGCCTGGGCCGGCGCGGGCTTCTGGGGCGCCTCGGCGAGGGCCAGGGGAGAGGCGAGCGTGACGAGGGCGAGCGCGGCCCCGAGCACGGGGCGCGAGAAGGGCTTCAGGGACATGACGGGACTCCAGGGGAGAGGAAATACGGGTCGAAATTCCAGCGCGCGCTCGCTGGAAGAACGGACGAGCCGCCGGTTGGGTCTACCGCTCCGGTTGCGCCCGCTCCGGCCTGGCGCTACGCCTCTGTCCACCCGTGCGCGTCTTCCACTGCGACCAGTACGTCCTCCCCCTGCCCCCCGGGCACCGCTTCCCCATGGAGAAGTACCGGCTCCTGCGCGAGCTGCTCCTGGCGCGCGGCGTCCTCCCGCCCTCCTGGCTCACCCCCTCCGTCCCCCTCGAGCGCGAGCACCTGGAACGCGTCCACACCCCGCGCTACCTCGACGCGCTCTGGACGGGCACCCTCTCCGAGGCCGAGATCCGCCGGCTGGGCTTTCCCTGGTCCGAGGAGCTGGTGGTGCGCTCCCGCGCCTCCGTGGGCGGCACCGTGGGCGCCGCTCGGGCCGCCCTCTCGGATGGCCTCGCCGGCAACCTCGCCGGGGGCACCCACCACGCCTTCCCAGACCATGGCGAGGGCTACTGCGTCTTCAATGACATCGCCGTGGCCATCCGCGTCCTCCAGGCCGAGAAGCGCATCGAGCGCGCCGTGGTGGTGGACCTCGATGTCCACCAGGGCAACGGCACCGCCGCCGTCTTCGAGGGGGATGACTCCGTCTTCACCTTCTCCGTCCACGGCGAGCACAACTTCCCCTTCCGCAAGCAGCGCTCCAGCCGCGACGTGGGCCTGCCGGATGGGCTCGGGGACGAGGCCTACCTCGAGGTGCTCGCCACCCACCTGCCCGAGGTGCTCGAGTCCGCCGGCGCCGACATCCTCTTCTACCAGGCCGGCGTGGACCCGCTCGCCGAGGACTCCCTCGGTCGGCTCTCCCTCACCCACGCCGGGATGAAGGAGCGCGACCGGCTCGTGCTGGAGGCCGCCTGGCATCGCGGCCTCCCCCTCGTGCTCACCCTGGGTGGCGGCTACGCCAGGCCCATCTCCGCCACCCTGGAGGCCCACGTGGGCACCTACGAGGCGGCCCTCTCCGTGTTCCGGCCGTAGCTCACGCCAGATCGAAGAGCAGCGCCTCGAGCGGCTCGGAGGCCGCGAGCACCAGCCGCGACTCCTCGGACACGGCCACCCCGTCCCCAGCCTTCACCTCCACGCCGTTGAGGGTGCCCGCGCCACGCGCCACCTGCAGCCACGCGTGCCGTCCCGGCGCCAGCGCGTGCTCGGCCTTCTCGCCCTTGCCCAGCAGCGTGCTGTACAGCCGCATGTCCTGGTTCACCTTCAGCGAGCCGTCCTGCCCCTGCGGCGACACCACCAGCCGGAAGCGGCCCTGGCGCTCCTGCTCCGTGAAGGCCTTCTGCTCGTAGCTCGGCGTCAGGCCCTTGCGCTCGGGGAGGATCCAGATCTGCAGGAAGTGCAGCTCCTGGTCGGTGCGGTTCTGCTCGCTGTGCAGCACGCCCGTGCCCGCCGTCATCCGCTGCAGCTCGCCCGCGCGCAGCACGCCCAGCGTGCCCAGGCTGTCCCGGTGCTCGATCTGCCCCGAGAGCACGTAGGTGATGATCTCCATGTCCCGGTGCGGGTGCGTGCCGAAGCCACTGCGCGCCGCCACCCGGTCCTCATTGATGACACGCAGGGCGCGGAAGCCCATGTGGCTCGGGTCGTAGTAGTCCGAGAACGAGAAGGTGTGGTGGCTGTCCAGCCAGCCGTGGTTGGCATGTCCGCGTGCTTCAGAGGGTCGAACGGTGATCATGGGGTACTCCTTTTCTCCAGTTGTTTCCGATGCGCGAGGGGCCGGGAGCGATTCGCCGCGTGCGAGCAGCGCTCCTCCCCTCCAGCCCGTCACGCCGGCCAGCAGCCCGCCAGCCACTTCACGCCTGCCGAGCGGCCTTCCGTGCCGCCTCACGCCGCCTTCTCGGCCACGGCCTTCACGGCCTGCACGTCGAGCTCGATGTCGATGCGCTCGCCCACCAGCACTCCGCCCGTCTCCAGCGCCTTGTTCCACGTCAGCCCGAAGTCCTTGCGGTCGATGCTCGTGCGCGCGCTGAAGGCCAGGCGCTCGGCGCCGAACGGGTCCGTCACACGGCCGAGGAACTCGGCCTCCAGCACCACCTCGCGGGTGATGTCTCGCACGGTGAGGTCGCCCACCACGCGGTAGCGCTCCGGGCCCGCCGCCACCACCCGCCGGCTGCGGAAGATGAGGCGCGGGAAGGCCTTCACGTCGAAGAAGTCCGGCGAGCGCAGGTGGTTGTCACGCGCCTCCACCTGGGTGTCGATGCTCGCCGCGTCGATCTTCACCTCCGCCTGCGCGCGCGTGAGGTCGCCGTTCACGAACAGCCGCCCCTCGTAGCGGGAGAAGCGGCCGTGGACCTTCGCCACCACCATGTGCCGCACGGTGAAGCCGATGGTGGAGTGGGTGGTGTCGAGCTGCCAGGTCTCGATGGACATCGAAGCGGGCTCCTTGGGGGAAGTGCGTCTCGCGCCTTCCCTGGAGCAACCCGCTTGCCACCCCTCAACCCCTTGGAATCACGAGCCTCCAACGGTCCAAGGGGGCCACCTCCCTCTCAAAACGAGAGTCCTGGACTCTCATTGAGAGAGGGCCCTCCTCCCCTCACAGCTACTCCCCGAGCTGGCCGTACGGGTCGCTGCCCCACGCCTGGAGCAAGCCCTCCTGGTCCTGCACCACGGTGTACGCGTAGCCCGCGGAGACGGCCGTGATGCCGGTGACACCCGACACCTGCGCCGGGACGAGCGCGGCCGTCAGGGTCATGCTCACCCCGAGCTGTCCGGCGTCGTTGTCGCCCCAGGACCAGAGGGTGCCATCGGCGAGCCGGGCCACCGAGTGCGCATCGCCCGTCGCGATGGACGTGACGCCGGAGAGCCCCTGCGCCTGGACCGGGCTGGTGCGCGAGGTGGTGGTGCCATCCCCGAGCTGGCCCTGGCTGTTGTCGCCCCACGCCCACACCGTGCCGTCGGCGCGCACGGCCAGCGCGTGGTGGTAGCTGGTGGCAACGGCCTGGATGCCCGACAGCCCCAGCACGAGCACCGGGGTGGTGCGCGAGGTGGTGGTGCCATCCCCGAGCTGGCCCTGGCTGTTGTTGCCCCACGCCCACACCGTGCCGTCGGCGCGCACGGCCAGGGAGTGGCTGTGACCTCCCGCGACACTCACGACATCCAGGATGCCCTGCACCTGCGCCGGGGTGGTGCGCGAGGTGGTGGTGCCATCCCCGAGCTGGCCCTGGCTGTTGTTGCCCCACGCCCACACCGTGCCGTCGGCGCGCACGGCCAGCGCGTGGGAAGCGCCCGCCGCGAGGGTCACCACGTTGGTGAGGCCCTGCACCTGGACCGGGGTGGTGCGCAGGGTGGTGGTGCCATCCCCGAGCTGGCCCTGGGTGTTGTCGCCCCACGCCCACACCGTCCCGTCACACCGCAGCGCCAGCGAGAAATAGGCACCGGCCGACACCGCCTCGATGCAGAAGAGGCTCTCGACCTGGCCCAGCACGGCCCGGTCCTCGAAGGTCCCATCCCCGAGCTGGCCCTTGTCGTTCTGTCCCCACGTCCAGACAGTCCCGTCGAGGCGCGCGTGCACCGCGTGGGAGTAGCCGGAGGACAGGGGCGAGGGGAGCGGAGTGCCCCGCACCGGCGTGGGGGAGATGACGGAGCTGGTGGTGCCATTGCCGAGCTGCCCGGAGGTGCCGTCGCCCCACGCCCACACGCTGCCGTCGGTGCGCCGCGCGAAGGACATCCGGGAGCCGGCGGCGATGAGCTCGACACCCGAGAAGCTCGGCACCAGCAGCGGGGTCGCCACGAAGGGGTGGGTGTTGGTGCCAACGCCCAGCTGTCCATGGACGTTGCGCCCCCAGGCCCAGAGCTGACCGTCGGTACGCCGGGCCAGCACGTGGCTGGCGCGGGCGGAGAGGGCGCTGACATTCGAGACCGAGGCCTGCGCCGGGGTGGTGCGCGAGGTGGTGGTGCCATCCCCGAGCTGGCCCTGGCTGTTGTCCCCCCAGGCCCACACCGTGCCGTCGGCCTTCAGCGCCAGCGAGAAGTTGGTTCCCGCCGCGATGGCCGTGACACCCGACAGCCCAGGCACCGGCGCCGCGGTGGCACGCGAGGTGGTGGTGCCATCCCCGAGCTGGCCGGCGCCGTTGCCTCCCCAGGCCCACACCGTGCCGTCGACCTTCAGCGCCAGCGAGTGGTTGCCGCCGGCGGCCACGGCCACCGCGCCCGTGAGTCCCTGCACCTGGACCGCGGTGGTGTGCGGAGAGGAGGAGCTCGCCCCATCACCGAGCTGGCCGTTGTTGTCGAAACCCCAGGCCCACACCGTGCCGTCGGACTTCACGGCCAGCGAGTGGTTGTTGCCCGCGGCGAGGGCCGAGACGCTCGTGAGGCCCGACACCTGCACCGGCGTGGGACGCTGGGTGGTGGTGCCATCGCCGAGCTGGCCGTAGTAGTTGTCACCCCAGCCCCACACCGTCTGGTCTGGCTTCAGCGCCAGCGAGTGGTAGGTGCCCGCGACGACGGCCTGGATGGACGACAGCCCCGACACCTGCACCGGGGTGCTGCGCAGCGTGGTGGTGCCATCGCCGAGCTGTCCATAGGTGTTGTCTCCCCACGTCCACACCGTGCCGTCCTGGTGCACGGCGAGGCCGTGCGTGTCTCCGGCGGAGAGCAGCCCGATGGAGGCGGGGACCTGGACGGGTCCGGGAATGGCGCGGAAGCTCGCGCTGCCATTGCCGAGCTGACCGCTGTTGTTGAAGCCCCAGCCCCAGGCGGTACCGTCGCTGCGCCCCGCCAGGGTGTAGGCGTTGCCGCAGGCGAGGGCCTGCACATCCGACACGCCCGCCACCGGCACGGGGGTGCGCTGCGGGCCCGAGCCCGACTGGCTCACCTGGCCCTGGCTGTTGTCCCCCCAGGCCCACACCGTTCCATCGATGCGCCGGGCCACCACGTGGTGGGTGCCGCTCGCGACGGCCACGAACCCCGAGAGCGAGTAGTCCGGGGAGGACACCTGCACCGGCGTGAGCGACGAGGCGGTGCCGCCATTGCCGAGCTGGCCCTGGTCGTTGTCTCCCCAGGTCCACACCGTGCCGTCCTCCTGGCGCACCGCCACGCTGTGGGAGCCGCCGCCGGCAATGGCACTCATGGGCGGGAGGCCGGAGAGCAGCACCGGGGCCAGCTGCATGGTGAGGTTGCCATTGCCGAGCTGGCCGGCTCCGTTGTTTCCCCAGGCCCACACGGTGCCGTCGGACTTCAGCGCCAGCGAGTGGTAGTCCCCGGCGGCGATGGCCGAGATGTCCGAGAGCAGCTGCACCTGGACGGGGGTGGAGCGCGAGGTATTGGTCCCATCGCCGAGCTGACCGGAGCCGTTGCCACCCCAGGCCCACACGGTGCCGTCGGACTTCAGCGCCAGCGAGTGGTTGTTGCCCGCGGCGAGGGCCACCACGTCCGCGAGCCCCGTCACCTGGGTGGGAGCCAGACGCTGGGTGGTGGTGCCATCGCCCAACTGGCCGTCCCCGTTGCCACCCCAGCTCCACACCGTGCCGTCGGACTTCAGGGCCAGCGAGTGGTTGTTGCCCGCGGCCACGGCCGTCATCTCCGAGAGCCCCGTCACCTGGGTCGGGCTGAGGCGCTGCACGGTGGTGCCATCGCCGAGCTGCCCCTGGGTGTTGGTGCCCCAGCTCCACACGGTGCCCGTCGGCGTCGCGTACAGCGAGTGCCCCAGCCCGGCGGCCAGGCGATACGGCCGCCCCTGGATGATGACGAGCGAGGCCTTTCGCTGGGCCACCGCCAACCCGTCACCGTTTCCACCCCCCTCACACCCGGCGACCAGCGCGGCGACGACCCACAGGAGCGACAACAGACAGCCCCTCGACACGGTGCTCCTCATCATACGTTCCTCTCGTTCGCGCCTCGTGAACGACGGAGTACGAGGCCAGGGTTGCATCATCCAGCGGCCCCCCCACGCATCACGGGTTGTCATTCCCAGCCCGTGTCCTGACCTCGCTGGTCATCCGATGAGCACTTCACATATGCCGCCATGCGAAGATTCTGCGCAACTGGGTGACATTCGACTCCAGGTCTTCACGAATGACCCAGGAGGCACACGCGCAGTCATCGTCAGGGTGCGTCATGTCCCAGGAGCGCCTGGGCGAAGCAGGACCCAGCGGGTCCTCTGCCAGTTCCACTGACCGGACGCGAGACCCGCGACACCTCCTCGCGGAGGAAACGGGATGTAGGGAGAAGGTAGACCCGGGCGGGTGGGAGATACGGGTGCACAACTCCCCGAGTGTTACTAGGTTGACGGGCGCATGAACGTCGATCCCGCTCGCCGTCAGGCCGCATTGGAGGCCCTCGCACTGGATGACGAGGCCCTGCTGAAGGCCTGTGAGGTGGAGTTCTTCATCGCCTCCGGCCCGGGTGGCCAGCACCGCAACACCACGGCCAGCGGCGTGCGCCTGAGCCACCCGCCCACCGGGCTGTCCGTCACCGGCACCGAGCGCCGCAGCCAGGTGCAGAACAAGGGCGTCGCCCTGGAGCGGCTGCGCGAGGGCCTCAAGCTCCTCACCTTCGTGCCCAAGAAGCGCCACAAGACGAAGCCCACCAAGGGCTCCCAGCGGCGCCGGCTGGATACCAAGAAGCGCGAAGGAGAGAAGAAGGCCCAGCGCAGCAAGAAGGGCCTGTGGTGAAGGAGGCCCCCATGCCCACCCTCGAAGACGCCATCGCCCTGGCCGTGGAGGCCCACCGGGGCCAGCGGGACAAGGCCGGGCAGACCTACATCCTCCACCCCCTGCGGGTGATGCTGCGCCTGGAGGGCGAGGCGGAGCGCATGGTGGCCGTGCTCCACGACGTGGTGGAGGACTCCTCCTACACCCTGGAGCAGCTCCGGGGCCTCGGCTACCCGGAGGAGGTGCTGGGTGCGCTGGAGCATCTCACCAGGCGTGCGGGCGAGACGTACGAGGCCTTCATCGAGCGGGTCATTCCCCACCCCCTGGCCCGCCGGGTGAAACTGGCGGACCTGGAGGACAACATGGACGTGCGGCGGCTGCCGGCCGTCACCGCGAAGGACGCCGAGCGGCTGGCGCGCTACCGGGC
>NZ_DASVSO010000747.1:0-8196 GCF_036388035.1 Archangium sp. | reverse complement strand
CGCGCCCCACTCGGAGAGCAGGCCGCCGAGGAAGGGGCCCACGACGAGTCCCAGACCGATGCCGGCACCCACCCGGCCCATGGCCCGCGCGCGGGTCTCGGATGTGGTGAGGTCCACGAGGCAGGCCTGGCACGCCGCGAGGTTGCCCGAGGTGGCCCCAGCGAGGATGCGTGAGGCGAAGAGCAGCGGCAGCAGGCGCTGATAGCTGGCCAGGGCGAAGAGCCCCATCGCGAGCGCGTTGACGGCGAGGCTGAGCAGGATGATGGGCCGGCGGCCGAGCCGGTCCGAGCGCTGCCCGAGGATGGGCGTGGCGAGCAGCTGCGTGAAGGAGAAGCAGCCCAGGAGCACGCCCACTGTCACCTCCGAGCCGCCCATCGACTGGACGTAGAAGGGCAGCAGCGGAATGACGATGCCGAAGCCCACCAGATCGAGGAACACCGTGAGGAAGACGAGTGTCTCGACCCGGCGGAGAAGCTGAGGGGACGCCCCCCCCGGCATCACGGCATCTCCTGACGGAGCCATGGGCCCTACTCTGTACCGTCGACCGCCACCGCGCTGTTCCTCGTGCGCGGCTCTGTTCAATACCGGGGCAAGTCCGTGCTCCTCGAGCAGCCGGTGGATCACCCGCTGGCCCACAGGGAGTCGCTCTCCCCGATCGAGCCGCTGGCCATCCCCGCACGGACGCAGTACGGAAGGGGAAGCGACCGACGGTGGCTCCGAGGGGGGCCGCCGAAGAAAGGACCCACCGTGAATACGCTGAAGGGCAAGACCCTGTTCATCACTGGAGCCAGCCGTGGCATCGGCCTGGCGATCGCCAGGCGAGCGGCGCGAGACGGCGCCAACGTCGTCATCGCCGCCAAGACGGCCGAGCCCCACCCGAAGCTGCCCGGCACCATCTTCTCCGCCGCCGAGGAGATCGAGCGGGAGGGCGGCAAGGCGCTGCCCTTGATGGTGGACATCCGCTTCGAGGAGCAGCTCCGCGACGCGGTGAAGCAGTCGGTCGAGCGCTTCGGCGGCATCGACATCCTCGTGAACAACGCCAGCGCCATCAGCCTGACGGGCACGCTGGAGACGCCGATGAAGAAGTTCGACCTGATGTTCGGCGTCAACGTGCGTGGCACCTACGCCACCACCCAGGCCTGCCTGCCGGAGCTGCTCAAGGCGAAGAACCCGCACGTCCTCACGCTCTCGCCGCCGCTCAACATGAAGCCCAAGTGGTTCCAGAACCACGTGGCCTACACCATGGCCAAGTACGGCATGAGCATGTGCGTGCTCGGCATGGCCGAGGAGTTCCGCGAGCAGGGCGTGGCCTTCAACGCGCTCTGGCCGCGCACCGTCATCGCCACCGCCGCCATCAACATGATTGGCGGTCAGGAGATGATGGAGGCCAGCCGCACCCCGGAGATCATGTCCGACGCGGCCCATGCCATCCTCACCCGCGACAGCCGCACCTGCACCGGCAACTTCTTCATCGACGAGGACCTGCTCCGCGAGGCCGGCGTGAAGGACTTCGAGAAGTACAACGTGAAGCCCGGCGCTCAGCCCCTGCCGGACTTCTTCCTCGACTGACGAGAGAGGACTTCGAGGGGGGCCGAACAAAGGGCTCCGAGAGGCGTTGATCTTTTCATTCGCCCTGAACACCTTTCCGGCGCCTGTCCCCAAGGCCCTCCCTCGACATGCTTCCTCCCACGCTGGCCTCCTCCTCCCGCGAGCTCATCGAAAACTCCTGCTCCTCGAGCGGACGCTCCAGCGTTCCGAGAGTGCCCTCGAGGCACACGGCTTCATCGAGAAGCTCCTGGTCACGGTGGATGTCGCGCCCGTGCTGCTCTCGTACATCGACACCTCCGAGCGGTACCGGTTCTGCAACCAGACCTACGAGCGCTGGTTTGGAGCGCCGCGGGAGCAGATCCTCGGCCGGACGCTTGGTGAGTTGCTGGGAGAAGAGGCATACGAGGGCATCCGCGCGGAGGTCCGGGCGGCACTGTCGGGCCAGGCAGCCCACTTCGAGCGAGCCGTGCCGTACCGCACCGGCGGTACTCGCGTGGTACGCGCGGACTACCTGCCGCATGTGCTGCCAGACGGCCGGGTTGCCGGGTTCGTGGGAATGGTGGTGGACATCACCGAGCAGCGGAGCCGCATGCACGCGGACCGGCTGCACGCCGTGGCGGCCGCCTTGTCCCAGGTGATGATGCCCGACGAAGTGGCGCGCACGGTGGTGGCCGCGGGGGTCCTGGCGCTCGAGGCCCTCTCGGCGTCGCTCGTCCTGGTGAGTGAGGATGGCACCGCTTTCGAGCTGCGCGCCGCACATGGCTTTCCGGAGGACGTGAGGAGCGGCTGGGGGCGCTTCCCCATCGATACGCCCGTGATGTTCCGCGACGCCGTGCGCACCGGCAGGCCCGTGCTGCACGGAGACCTGGAGGGCTTCCTCCGGAGCTACCCGGAGATGGCGGCCTCTCCGGCCCTCCTGGGGCGGTCGTTCGCCGCGCTTCCACTGCGTGGGGATGGACGCATCATCGGCGCCTTCGGCTTCAGCTTCGCCCGCGAGCGGGTGTTCGAGCCCGAGGACCTCCAGTTCATGGAGCTGCTCGGCCAGCAGTGTGCCTTGGCCCTGGAGCGCGCGCGGCTGTACGAGGCCGAGCGCCAGGCCCGTGCCGAGGCCGAGCGGCTCCGGGATCAGCTCGCCGCCGAGCGCGGGCTGCTTGAGGCCGTGCTGCGGCAGCTCCCCGTGGGCGTCATCATTTCCGAGCCGGGTGGCCGGCTCTTGATGGGCAACGCGGCGCTCGAGTCGATCATCGGTCACCCCTTCAAGGCCTCGGAGGGCATCTCAGGGTACGAGACCTATACGGGCTACCATCCGGACGGCAGGCCCTACCAGCCGGACGAGTGGCCGCTGGCGCGCTCGCTGAGCCACGGAGAGACGGTGGTGCGTGAGCCGATGCGGTTCGTCCATGCGGATGGGACTCGCACGGAGGTCGAGCTGAGCTCCGCGCCGGTGCGGGACGCCGAGGGGCGCACGGTGGCCGGCGTGGTGGTGGCCACCGACATCAGCGCGCACCACCAGCTCCAAGAGGCGCTGCGTCGCGAGGCGGACGTTCGCGACAAGCTGATGGGCATCGTGAGCCATGACTTGCGCAGCCCCCTGCAGGCGATCGCCGCTTCCGGCGAGCTGTTGCTGCGCGCCGAGCCCCTCTCTCCCACGCAGCGGAAGCGGGTGGCGCGCATCCAGACGAGCGTGCGGCGGATGGATCATCTCATCCGCGACCTGCTCGACTTCGTGCGCGTGCGGCAGGAGGGAACCCTGCCCATCCAGCGAAGGCAGGCGAGTCTCCAGGAGACGTGCCGCGCCGTCCTCGACGAGGTGCAGGCCGCGTACCCCGAGCGGCAGCTCCTCTTCGAGCTGCGCGGCGACACGAGCGGGGAGTGGGACGCGAGCCGGCTGGCCCAGCTCGTGGGCAACCTGGTGAACAACGCCGTGAAGCACGGCGCGGAGGAGGCGCCGGTCCAGGTCCGGGTGGACGGTGGGGGCGCCGACGTGACGCTGGAGGTGGCCAATCAGGGCAACCCCATCCCGCCCGAGCTGCTGCCCCGCATCTTCGAGCCCTTCACGCGCGCGAGCACGGGGAGCGATGCCCTCAAGGGCGTGGGGCTCGGCCTGTTCATCGTGCACGAGATCGTCACCGCGCATGGAGGGCACATCGAGGTGCGCTCGACGGCGGAGACGGGCACGACGTTCCGGGTGAGGCTGCCTCGCGCGCTCGGGACGTGAGGTGCCAGTGGCCGCGGGGGGCTTACCCGGCGGTGGGGTCGGGGGGCGCCGACGGGGTGACGAGGTGGCGCTCCTCGAGGCGGGAGGCCGCCGCGAGCACGATGAGGCCGGTGCCGAGAATGGCCATCGTCCACGACAGCGACCACTCGGCGAGCAGCCCGATGAAGGGGTTGCACACCACGATGCCCAGCGTGCGCACCATCGACACGAAGGAGAGCACCGTGGCCCGCTGCTCGGAGGGGATGTGGTGGTTGATGTAGGCGCTGAAGAGGGGGATGCGCGGCAGGCTGAAGGTGAAGCCCACGAGGGCATGCACCACCCCGAAGAAGCGCAGCGGCATTCCACTGCGCTCGAGCAGGGGTTGGAACAGCCAGATGATGCCCCAGGCCAGCGCGTTGGAGAGGGCGAGCTCGAAGGCGAGCAGCCGGACGACCTTGTGACCGAGGAAGTAGCGGCCCCCCTGCACGAGGATCCGCGTGTAGCGGGTGCGGGTGCGCTCTTCCCGAGCCCAGCCCGGCGGCTCGCGCAGGGTGAGCGCGACGAGGAAGGCGAGGGAGGCGGGGAGGACGAAGGCCCGCATGGGCGCGCAGATGTTGCTGCCCAGGCGTTGATCCGGTCCGGTCGTCATAGGGGGTTCATCCCTCTACTCCAGGTGACGCGCCGGGAGCCACGGCCTGACGGACTCGTGGCACGATGGGGGCTCGGAGGAGTCGCATGACGAGGAAGTTGCTGCTGCTGTGGCTGTCCCTCTCGCTTGTCGCCTGCGCCCGTTCCACCCGTCCGGACGAGGCGGGCAAGGCCTTCAAGTCCTCCCTGGTGGTGCTGCTCGAGCACCGGGGCGAGCTGGCACTCACCCCCGAGCAGGTGGATCGCTTCGAGAAGCTGGACTTCGGTCTTCACGAGAGGAACCTTCCGCTCCAGTACAAGCTCGAGAGCCTCCGTCCCAAGAAGGGGTCATCCAGCCGTTCCGGGACCGGGGGCTACATGGGAGGAGGCGCCCATGACATGCATGGTGGGAAGGGCGGCGTCTTGACCGATCCGGCGAACCCGGAAGTCGCGGCGAGGGAGGGGCGGCGCCGGCGGTTGGAGGAGATTCAGGACACGCTGCGTGAGATGCAGCTCAACGACTCCAAGGCCTACCTCGAGGCGGAGAAGTCGCTGAGCGACGAGCAGAAGCCCCGGGCGCGACAGCTCATTTCGCAGGAGCGCGAGAAGCTGCTCAAGCAGCTCGAGGCCATCCACCACCGGTTGCGCCGGGGCGACTACTGAGGGGCCTTCAGGCGATGTGCTGGATCCAGATGTTCCGCGTCGCGATGTGGGGCATCGTGACCAGATCCGCGATGCGCTGTCCCGTGGGCATGGGGCGGTTGAACGGGTAGCCCAGCTCGCGGGTGTCCGTCGGATCCCCACCCGCGTGGTCCTGCTCCCAGTCGGTGAGCATCACCATGAGCCGGAAGAGCAGGCCCTCGGTCCGGCCGCGCGGCAGCAGCAGGTGGAGGGGCCAGCCGCGCTCACGCACCACGGAGGCGTGGTGCGCGGGCCGGAAGATGACCGCGCGCTCCGAGGGGCGCAGCGTGTGGACGAACCGGTCCAGCTCCATCCACATCCGGCGATCCTCGGCGAACGCGTCCGCGGCGAGGTAGATGCGCACCGTCACCTTCTGCTCGCGTGGCAGCAGGTTCTCCACGCGCAGGAGGAAATGGAAGGCGTCGTGGTCGAGGTGCGGCTTGAGCACCTCCCGCCCGTCCGGCAGGCGCACCGGGTGCTGCACCATGCGGGTGTTGAGGATCACGGTGCTCGAGCGGAAGGCCGGAGGGGGGCTGTTCCAGCTGTCACCACCGAAGGTGGCCGTGGCCCACCGTTGCCCGTCGAAGCCCGGTGCGGTGGCCCCGGGGATGTCCCGGAGCGGGCACAGGATGATGTCCGGGCTCTGGTGCGCCGGAGAGAGCCCCTCGCCGAGCCACTTGCGCATCAGCACTCGCGGCCCCTCGGACAGGTCGTGCGGCGGCTGGTGGGTGCTCTGCCACGCGTCGAGGATGTCATCCACGTGGCGGTGCCAGCGGTAGAAGAGCGGGTCCCTCGCCGCGGTGGCCGGTGAGGCCATGACGCCGAGCAGCCCCGTCTTGCCCGGAGGTGTCAGGCCGGCCAGGAGGACGTGCCCCAGGCTGTAGAGCGAGCCGTAGTGTCCGAGCGGATCCGCCCAGGCCTCTCCGTCCACGGAGCCCCCGTTGGACTCGGCGGTGTCGGCGAGCTGCTCCAGGCTCTCGATGAGCACGGGCGTCTCCCCCTGCCACAGCAGCCCCGAGGAGGCCGCGATGAAGAGGCGGTCCCGGCGCATGGCATGGTCCGTGATGCCGTAGCCCGGCAGGTCCCTCGGGCTCAGGCCAGGAGGCCGGGGCGCGAAGCCCGGGAGCTGGGCGTCATAGCCCTCGTTGAGGGGGGAGGCGTAGTCCGACAGGGGCTCGACGCGGGGCATGCCGAACGCCAGCCGCTCCGTGTCGTAGCGGGCCAGCAGTTGCTGGTGCGTGTGCCAGAACAGCTCGCCTCGCCGCTCCGGGAGGAGGCGGCGCTGGGGTTGCGCCGGGTCCGGGTGGCCACCCGCCGGGTACAGGACCCGCCACGCGTCGAGGGAGTCGTTGAGCGCGGTGTCCTCGCGGAAGTAGTCGAGCCAGATCTCCGCGCCGGGGGTGCCACTGGGCCCCTTCCGGACGGGGGCCGTGCGCAATGAGGGAAGCACCCGGTTCGGAGCGCGCTCCTGCAGGGGCGGCACGGGCAGGCCGCGGCCCTCGGGATGGTGGGCGATGAAGACGCGCAGCGCGTACTGCACCCACTCGGGATCTCCGAGTTGCACCTGCCGCTCGGCCTCGTCGAGCACCGCCGCCAGTCCCGCCTCTCCGGGGCTCGCGTTGGCCAGCTCCATGAAGCGGGCCGAGAGCGTCAGCGCGAGCTGGTGGTGGGCGGGGAGGAAGGGGAGGAAGCGATGAGTGGGGGAGGGCGGAGCGAACAGCTCCAGGTCCCCCCGGGGCGTCAGGGGCAGCGGAGCTGGTGCGGACTCCCGACACAGCAGGGCCCGGAGTCGGGTGTGCGGCGTGGACTCGGACATGGCTCCATCCTAGCCGCCACTCCCGGGGGAGCGGGACCTACTTGAGACCGACGTAGATGTTCTGCACGTCGTCGTCCTCGTCCATCGCCTCGAGGAACGACTCGACCTCGGCGCGGGCCTCACCCTCGAGGTGCACGGGGTTCTTGGCGATCCACGCGAGGTTGTGAGCGCTCACCGTCCAGCCCAGGCCCGTGAGGGCCCGGCTCACCGCATCGAGCTCGGTGGGGGCGGTGAGGAAGCGGGTGGCCCCCTCCTCGCCGCTCTCGAGGTCCTGCGCGCCCGCTTCGATGGCGGCGGTCTCGGCATCGGCGCCGCCGCTGGGGGGCGTGGCCTCGATGACGCCCAGGCGGTTGAAGTCCCAGGACACCGCGCCGGTGGTGGCGATCTGTCCCTTGCGGAAGAGCACCCGGATGTTGGTGGCGGTGCGGTTCTTGTTCTCGGTGAGGCACTCGACGATGACGGGCACCTGGTGGGGCGCGAAGCCCTCATAGGTGATGAGCTCGTAGTTCACCTGCTCGTCCAGCAGGCCCGCGCCCTTCTTGATGGCGCGCTCCAGCGTGTCGCGCGGCATCGAGGCCTTCTTGGCCTGCTCGACCGCCATCCGGAGGCGGGGGTTGGTGTTGGGATCGGCACCGCCCGCCTTGGCGGCGATCATGATCTCCTTGACCAACTTGGTGAAGAGCCGACCCTTCGCGGCCGCATGCTCAGTGCGGCCCTTGTGCTTCCATTGAGCGCCCATGGAATGCGCTCCTACCGCATTCCCGGGCGGGGTTCTACTCGGGGGTCACGTCCTCGGACTGCCACTGCCAGGTGCCGCCCTGCAGCTTGTACGTGATGGTCTTGATGCTGATCTCCCCGTCGTGGTCCAGGTCCGCCTTGCCCGTGAGGATCAGCTCATCGGCCGTCGCGCCCTGGACGATCTCATAGCGGTAGTAGACCGGGCCGTCGGGCATGAAGCCCAGGTCCGCCCACTTGCCGATCGTCTTCGAGAAGAACTTCCGGGTCCCATCCGGAGCATCCGGGGGGTTCTGGGGGAGGTCCACGGTCGTCCCGCCCGGCAGCGAGCCGTGCGCGATGGCGTACTCGGTCATCGTGCGGACGATCGAGGTCATCATCGGATCGCGCTCGGCCGCCTTGGCGCGCATGGACATGTTGAGGAACTCGGGGATGGCCACCGAGGCCAGGATGCCGATGATCGCCACGACGATCATCAGCTCGATGAGCGTGAAGCCTCGCTGGGTACGGCCGTGGTGGTGGGTTTTCATGTGTGTCATGTCATACCCCCTAGATTGGGTACGAGGGAGAGGGAAGCTCACGGCTCAGGGAG
>NZ_DASVSO010000746.1:0-2930 GCF_036388035.1 Archangium sp. | reverse complement strand
GAGGCGGCTCCTCCTTCTCGAGCTTGAAGGGCACGGTGACTTCCGTCTCGCCGCTGGAGCGGAACTTGCCGGAGAAGGTCTTGTAGCCAGCGCGCTTGACGGTGAAGGCGTAGGCCTTGCCGATGGTGAGGTTGGCGAGCTTCGCGTCAGGGGTCTTGCCCACGCGCTTGCCGTCGACCTCGACCTCGGCGCTGTCATCACCCGAGAACATCGCGACGAACGTCGTCGGCTTGGGCGGCTCCACCGCGGCGGACTTGGTCGAGCCAGCCTGCTGCGCCGGCTTCTCGGGCGGAGTGTTCTCCGTGGGCGCGGAGCCAGGCTCACCGCCGGGAGGCTCGTTCCTGGCCACCGTCGGTTCGAAATCGGGGGGAGGCTCGGCATCCAGCGTCACGGACACCACCTGGGGGCTCTGGCCCTTGACGACGGAGACCACCTGCTCAGCGGGCAGGTGACCCGGGGCGGTGGCGGTCAGCTTGTGGGAGCCCTCGGGGAGCTGGATGACCTGGTTCTGGGCGACGATCTGCCCATCGATCCGGATCTCCGCGCCCTCGGTGGGCTGGACGGAGATCATCAAGCTGCCGGTACCGGGACCGGAGAACAGCACGAAGCCCAGGGCGATGACCACGACCAGCGCGACGGCGGCGGCCACGCCGAGGACGGCTTTCGGGGGCTGCTTCTTGCCGGTCGCGGCGGCACGAGGAGCCACCTTCGCGGGCGCGGGCTTGGACTTCTCGGACGTGGGCTTCTGGGTGGCCGGAGCGAGGTCGATGGGACCGGTCGTCTCCTCCTGTTCCTCGACGTCGTTCCCCTGCCCCCGCGAGTGAGGCGCGTCGTAGTCGTCCGAGGTCTCGTCCTCGGACATCGGCGGCTCCTCCTGCTCCAGGTCCTGGTGCGAAGGGGAGTCCAGCTCCTCAGCGCTCTCCAGCCGCATGCGCTGGCCCGTGGACAACGGGCTCACCATGGTGCCATTCGACTCGATCTGACCGACGCGGGTGGCATTGGACTCCACCTGCGACTCCGCGGCCGGACGTGCCGTGGGAGCGGGTCCGATGACGGTGGCACCCGAGTAGCCCTCCGCCACATCCCCGATGACCACCTGCGGCTTGCCACCGTTACGGAGCTTGCCGAGGGGCGTGGGAGGAAGGGTGGCGTCCTCGGGATAGTCGGACTCACCCGTCAGGCTGTTATCGACGAGCACACTCGACGAGGGCTCCTGGGAGGAGGCCTTCGGCCGCATGGCGAGGGACGAATCGACGATCTGCGTCTTGTCCCCTGCCCCGTCGAGCTCCGCCAGCTCGTCCTCGGTGGCAGGAGGCACGTAGCCGCTGGGCACGGCGGGTTGAGCCGGCGCCGTGGGCGCGCGACTCGGGGCTGGAGCCGAGGGAGCGGCCTGCTGCCGACGCGGCGAGCGGCCCATGTCTCCGGTGACGCCCGAGGTCTCGATCTGCTCCGGGCGCTCGATGGAGGCGTAGCGCTCCATCTTCTCGGCCTCGCGGTAGATGTCCTCCGCGAAGACCTCCTTCATGAACCCCGAGAGGTGCTTGGACGAGTAGATGGCATCGCCGGCCAGGAGGAACCGCATCAGGTCCTCCTGGAGATCGGACGCCCAGTGGTAGCGCTCCTCGGCATCGCGGGCGAGAGCCTTGAGCATCACCTTCTCGAGGCCCGCCGGGACGTTCGGGTTGAACTGCCGCGGCGTGGGGACGTCCGCGTTGCGCACCTTCTCGAGCGTGGAGAAGTCCGACTCACCGACGAACAACCGCTCGCCCGTGAGCATCTCGTAGAGGATGACGCCCACGGCGAAGACATCGCTGCGGCGATCGATGGGCAGACCGCGGACCTGCTCCGGGCTCATGTAGCCGAACTTGCCCTTGAGGATGCCGGCCTGGGTCTTCTGCGAGCGATTCGCCGCCTTGGCGATGCCGAAGTCGATGATCTTCACCTCGCCTTCGTACGAGATGAGGATGTTCTGCGGAGAGACGTCGCGGTGGATGATGCCCAGGTCCTGTCCGCGCGCGTCCTTCTTGCGGTGCGCGTAGTCGAGGCCCTCGCACATCTTCGAGGCGATGAAGACAGCCTGGGCGGTGGGCATGATCTCCTTGCGCCGCCGGTAGCGTTCCAGGAGCGTGCGCAGGTCCCGCCCGGCCACGTACTCCATCGCGATGAAGTAGGTGTCCTCGTGCTTGCCGAGCTCGTGGATGTGCACGACGTTGGCGTGGTTCAGCTGAACGCTGATCCGCGCCTCGTCGATGAACATCGTGATGAACTCTTCGTCCTCCGCCATCGTCGGGAGGATCTTCTTGATGGCGAGGATGCGCTCGAACCCCTCGACGCCGAAGGCCTTGGCCGTGAAGACCTCCGCCATGCCGCCAACGTTGATGCGCTCGAGGAGGAGGTACTTCCCAAATAAGGTCGGCTTCTTCATTGCGTGGATCCGCCCGCACCCGGATGGCCACAGCGTCGCCCCGGAGGAGCCGTGGGTGTAAAACCGGACGAACCCGGGACTTTAGACGGAGCACGGACAGTGAGTCAAACCACACCGGGTCACGGATTCTCCAAGAGTTCCAGCCACTTGGCCTCAGAGAGCTGACTTCCTGCGACATGCGACCCGGATGAGGCTGGCGCCCCTCCAGGCGAGGAGCCGGCGCGCTCGCACTTTCGAGCTGCCCCCAGGCCAGAGCTGGGGCTCAAGGGAAGCGCGAGAAGGATCCGCGGAGGCGAACTCAACGCAGAGTCCCAGGCCCAGAAGCGCCAAGAGCCCGCAAAGGCGAAGGCCCCGAGTCCTCACGTACATGAGGACTCGGGGCCTTCAAAAAAAATCCGGCAGCGACCTACTCTCCCGCGCGGTTTCCCGCGGAGTACCATCGGCTCTGGAGGGCTTAACTTCCGTGTTCGGGATGGGAACGGGTGGAACCCCTCCGACATAGCCA
>NZ_DASVSO010000745.1:0-2367 GCF_036388035.1 Archangium sp. | reverse complement strand
GAGATCACCCCCAACCCCGACGATGACCAGAAGGTCGTGGCCGAGGCGCGGGCGGGCTACAAGCTGAAGGATCGGATCATCCGTCCGGCGCGCGTGAAGGTGGCCAAGTACGTTGCCCCCGCGCAGGCCTGAGTCCCTCCGGGGCCGCCAGGGTGAGGGGTCCAAGCCCTCGCCCTTCGGCCCCGTGAACGCGGGCCCGGATTTCGGGAAATAGACGGAGGGGGTGGTTGTTCGTCCCCTCGCCATGACCCCCGTCGTGACCCGCCGCTGTCTCTCCCTGCTCGTCCTGCTCCCGCTCGTGCTCGCTTCCCGGGCGGGGGCGGACTCGGGAGCGCTCGCCCCGTGGCTCCAGGCCCGGGCGCGGGAGCATGCCTCCTGGGTGGAGGATTCGACCCACGTGCGCAGCGGCCCCATGGGGCTGTGGCGCGAATGGGGCGCGAAGGAGCCGATGCTGCCGGGCTTCGTGCCGCCCACCTCGCTGGCGCCGCTCATCCGGGCGGTGGAGGCGGGGGTGGTGAACATCAACGTCACGGGGACGGGGAGCCGGCTGGAGGGCGCGAGGCGCTCGGCGACGGGCTCCGGCTTCATCCTCACCCCGGACGGGCTGGTGGTGACGAACAACCACGTGGTGGCGCAGGGGGACGTGGTGGCGCGGGAGATCGTGGTGCGCCTGTCGGACGGGCGCGAGTTTCCCGCCGCGGTGGTGGGGCGTGACTCCTCCACGGACGTGGCGCTGCTGCGGATGCTGGGCAAGGACGTGGGCGGGCTGCCGGCGTTGTACCTCGGGGACTCGGACAAGCTGGAGGTGGGCGATTGGGTGGTGGCCATCGGCAACCCGTTCGGGTTGGACCACTCGGTGTCCCACGGGATGATCTCCGCCAAGGAGCGGGTGATCGGCGTGGGGCCCTTCGACGACTTCATCCAGACGGACGCGCTCATCAACCCGGGCAACTCGGGTGGGCCGCTCTTCAACATGCGCGGCGAGGTGGTGGGGGTGAACACGGCCATCATCACCCAGGGACAGGGCATTGGCTTCGCGGTGCCCATCAACATGGTGAAGGACCTGCTGCCCAACCTGCGCGAGAACGGCCAGCTGCAGAAGGGCTGGCTGGGCGTGGTGATCGACGAGGAGCCGCAGGCGGGGGCGCGGGCGGCGGTGGTGAAGGAGGTGTACCGCGAGAGCCCGGCGGCGAAGGCGGGCATCCGCACGGGGGACCAGGTGGTGGGGGTGAACGGGAAGCAGGTGGACTCGTACCAGCAGCTGCTGCGCCGGGTGGCGATGCTGGCGCCGGGCACGGAGGCGAAGCTGACGCTCCTGCGCGAAGGCAACACCCAGGACGTGGTGGTGAAGCTGTCGGCCCGTCCGGCGCCCGAGGTGCTCGAGGCCCTGGCCAGCCCGGGCAACCTGAGCGAGCTCGGCCTGGTGCTCCGGGATGTCACGCCCGAGGTGGCCGCGCCCATGGGGCTGGAGCCCTACGAGGGCGTGCTCGTGTCCGGGGTGGTGCCGCGCAGCGTGGCGGCCCAGGCCGGGCTGCGACAGGGCGACGTGGTGACGGAGGTGAACCGCCGCAAGGTGAAGGACATCGCGGCGGTGAAGGGCGCGCTCGAGCGGGGCGTGGGCTCCTCGGTGCTCCTGCGGGTGCGGCGCGGCGAGGTGCAGCAGTACGTCGCGCTGGAGCCCTGAGCCCCGCGGCTACTTCTTCTTTCCGCCCTTCTTGCCACCCCCGGAGCCGGGCTCCTCGGCGAACCACATCCCGAGCGGCTCGCCCGTGCGCGCGTGCGTGAGGAGGATGCCCTCCACCCGGGCGGCGACGCCGTACTGCTTCCCGCCGCCCCGCTTGCGCGGCAGGCTCCACACGCCCTGCGGGGTGAAGACGAGCTGCGCGCGCACCTGGTGCGTGGAGAAGAGGCGCAGGAAGTTGCTCGCGTTCCAGCCCTCGGGCGTGGTGCCGGTGATGCGCAGCAGCGGCAGCAGCGGGTTGCCCTCCGTGTCCGTCTGCGAGGGCACCCCCTGGGTCAGCGCGTAGGGGCCGCCGGGGAAGTACGGGGTGACGTTGATGACGTAGTTGCCCGTGCCGGGCTGGTACGGGCCCGGGCTGAGCATGGTCGCCACGTCCTCCCCGACGATCATGTAGAGCTTCTTGTCCTCGTACTTCTCGCGGAACGCCTTGGCCTCCCCGCGGCAGGACGGGCCGGAGAACATGCCCCCGCACTCGCCGATGTACTTCTCCAGGAACGAGGTGAGGCTGCCCAGGGGCTCGGCCTGATCCCTCAGGCGGGCGAAGCGCGGGTCCACGTCCGCCAGGGCGAACGCGGGCAACAGCAGGACGGCGGCCAGGATGAGTCGTCTCACGCGGTGGGCACTCC
>NZ_DASVSO010000744.1:0-22592 GCF_036388035.1 Archangium sp. | reverse complement strand
TGCTCGCCCTCGGGCGGCTGGACGAGGGCTCCGAGGCGCTCGACTTCCGCGAGGCCCGGGCCCTGCTGAAGGAGCTCGGGCCCGGGGAGGCGCCCTCTCCTCCCGGGCGCGGGCTGCACTGAGTGCCTGCCCGTACGGTTGCACCGCTCCTGATGAGGGCTCCAGGCAGGCCCTCCGTCACATCCCAGGGAGCGCACTCTGTCTTCCGAGGAGGAGACCGGCCCATGCAGGAGCCCGGCCGGAAGCGGGGAGCGCGACGATGAGCAAGGATGTCTCCAGGGCATACGAGCAGGGGGGCCTACCCGGGAGCCGGGGCTTGTCCTTCCGCGAGGAAGACGAGTCCGGAGACTCCTTCCTCCAGGAGCTGCTCCAGCTCGAAACCACCCCTCAGCTTCCGCTCCCCGGAGAGCGGCTCGGAGGCCCGGACGGGCAGCGGTACACGGTGCTCGGGTGGATGGGCGGGGGAGGCATGGGGCAGGTGTTCCGCGCGCGCGACGAGGTGCTGGGCCGCGTGGTGGCCCTCAAGTTCCTCCTGCCCCGGCCGGGCCTCGAGGCGGAGGCCGTGCTGAGCGAGGCGCGGGCGGTGGCCCTGCTGGACCACGAGAACATCGTCCGCATCTTCGACGTGTCCGAGTGGCGGGAGGCGCCCGGAGAGGCGGGCCTGCCCGTGCTGGTGATGGAGTGTCTGGAGGGCGAGTCGCTCGCCGCGCTGCTCAAGCGGGGGCCGCCGGACGTCGGGCGCGCGCTGGAGATCCTGGATGGCATCGCCGCGGGCCTGGCGCACGCGCACGAGCGCCACCTCGTGCACCGGGACCTCAAGCCCGGCAACGTCTTCGTCACCCGGCAGGGGACGGTGAAGCTGCTGGACTTCGGCCTGTCGCACCTCACGCCGGCCTGCATCGCCCGGAGACCCGAGATTCCCATCGCCGGGACGCCGGCCTATATGGCGCCCGAGCAGTGGCGGGGCGAGCCCCAGGATGCACGCGCCGATGTCTGGGGCGTCGGAGTCGTGCTCCACGAGTTGCTCACCGGCCGGGTGCCGGGACCGAGCGCCACCCTCGACGCGTTGCGCGCGTGGGTCACCTCCGACGAGCCCGTGCTCCCGGTGCGCGCACGCCGGCCCGAGGTGCCCCAGGAGGTGGAGGCCCTGTTGACCACCGCGCTGGCCAAGGACCCGGCCCGGCGCTTCTGCACGGCGCTGGAGCTGCGCTCGGAGCTGAAGGAGGTGCGGGAGCGGCTCCAGCCTGGCTGCGGGATTTCGCGGACCCTCCAACGTCGGCAATTGACGCTGGTGGCGCTCCTGCTCACGGGGCTCGCCGAAAGGCAGGCGCCGCTGGACGCCGAGGAGCTGGGCGAGCTGGAGCTGGCCTTCCAGGAGCTGTGCGCGGAGGCCATCCTGAGGGAGGGCGGCGCCACCATTCTGTCCATGGGTGGCGAGGTGCTCGCGTGCTTCGGCTGTCCCCAGGAGCGGGAGGGGGAGTCGGAGCGCGCGGTGCGCGTCGGGCTCCAGCTCACCGGGGAGCTGCGGGAGCTGCTCCAGCGCCGGCTGCCCCACCTGCCCCTCTCCGGCCTGTCCGTGAGCTGTGGCATCCACACGGAGCAGGTGGTGGTGCGCGTGCAGGCGCCGGACTCGCGAGGCGGCGGAGGGCTGGCCGTCCAGGGCGAGGCCCCGAAGGTGGCCGTGTGGCTCGCGCGGCGGGCCGGACCCGGGGGCGTGGCCCTGGGCGAGACCTCGTGGAGGCTCGTGCGCGGGGTGTTCCACACCGAATCGCTCGGGCCCCACGTCTTCGAGGGACTTTCGCGGGTCGTGAGGCTGGAGGCCCACCGCGTGCTGGGCGAGCGCCAGGGGGCCTCCCGGTTCGACAGCGCCCGCGTGGCCGGGCGCCTCTCGACGCTGGTGGGGCGCGAGCCCGAGCTGGAGCGGCTCCTGTCGCTCTGGGAGGGGGCCTGGCACGGACAGGGGGCGTTCGTCCGGGTGAGCGGTGAGGCGGGGATCGGCAAGTCCCGGCTCATCGAGGCGCTGTGCGAGCGCGTGGCGCCCGAGTCGGCCCTCCTGCTGCGCGTGCAGTGCCGGTCCCGCTTCGGCATCGACGCCCTGCACCCGGCCCTCGCGCTCATCCAGGTCGCGGTCCAGTTCAGCCCGGAGGAGTCTCCACCCCAGCGCTTGCGGAAGGTGGAGGCGCGGCTCGGGGAGATGGGCCTGTCCACGGAGGACGCGCACCTGCTGGGCGTGCTGCTGTCCCTGCCCGTTCCCGAGGACTCTCCGGCGCTCCTGCTCACGCCCGAGCGGCGCAAGGCGCGGAGCTTCGAGGTGTTGGCGCACCTCCTGCTGTACCGGGCTCGTCGGGAGGAGCCGGTGCTGCTGGTCATCGAGGACCTGCACTGGGCCGACTCCCTCCGGCTGGAGTTCCTCGGCTTCCTGCTGGAGCGCATCGAGAAGGAGCGGCTCCTCGTCGTGTTGAGCTCCCGCCCGGAGCAGCAGCCGGACTGGCCTCGGCGGCCCTGGCTCCACCAGCTTGCCCTGGAGCGGCTGCCGGCCGGACTCTCCGCGACGCTGGTGAAGGAGGTGGCCCGGGGCCACGCGCTGTCGGAGGAGACCGTCCAACGGCTGGTGCGCAGGACGGACGGGATTCCCCTCTTCATCGAGGAGATGACGCGCATGGTGCTGGAGGGCGGGGCGGAGGCGTCCATCCCCGTCACCCTGCAGGAGCTGCTCCTGGCGAGGCTGGGCCTGCTGCCCTCGCGCCAGCGGGCCCTGGCCCAGCTGTGCGCGGTGGTGGGGCGGGACTTCCCCCGGGCCCTGATCGCCGCGTTGACGGACCTGGACGACGCGGTGCTGGGGCGAGAGCTCGCCGGGTTGATGGACGTGGGGTTGCTGGGGGAAGCGATGGGGGCCGACGGCGCGCCCATGTACCAGTTCCGGCACGCGCTCCTCCAGGACGCGGCATATCAGTCCTTGTCCCGGAGCACGCGCAGGCAGCACCACCAGCGCATCGCGCGGGTCCTGGAGGAGCGCTTCACCTCCCTGGTGGCGGCGAAGCCGGAGATGCTCGCGCACCACTACACGGAGGCGGGGGAGGTCGAGCCCGCCATCCGCCATGGGTTCCGCGCGGGGCAGCTCGCCAACCAGCGCATGGCGTACCCGGAGGCGCTGCACCATCTCACCCGGGCCTTGAAGCTGTTGCCAGGCCTGCCGGAGGCGGAGCGTCGCCACCGCGAGGAGCTGCAGCTCCTGCTGGCCCTGGGCGTCCCGCTGTCCTACCAGCACGGTTACGGCTCGCCCGAGATGGAGCGCCTGTGCGCTCGCATCCGAGCGCTCTTCACCCTGGTGGGTGAGGAGTTGCCGGGAACCGAGCTGTGCTTCGTGTCCCTCCAGGCCCACGCCTTCGTGCGGGTGGAGTTTCAGCGGACGTTGGAGCTGGGGGGGATGCTCGTGGACCTGGGGGAGCGGCAGCACAACCAGGAGCTGCTCTCCATGGGCCATCGGATGATCACCAGCAGCCTCCTGTCCTGGGGCCAGATGCGAGCCGCCGCCGAGCACGCCGAGCGCGCGCTAGCCTCCCTGCCGCTCGAGCCCGAGGCGCTCCGGCGATTGGCCACACGCCAGGGGCTGGAGCCCCGGTCGATGACGCTGGCCTTCGCGTCCGTCATCTATTCGGCGCTCGGCCAGCTCGACAAGGCCCGGAGGTATGGCCGCGAGGCAGAGGAAGGGGCCGAGCGTGTCGACCATCCCCAGACCCGGGCCTCCGTGCTGTTCTACACGGCGCTGAGTTCTCGGATCCGCGGCGAGCTGGGGGAGGCCCTGGAGCGGGTGGAGCGGAGCCTCGAGCTCTGCCGTGAGCACGGCAACAGGATGCTGCACGTCTATGGGCTGCTCATCCAGGGCTGGTGCCTGTCCGGGCTGGGGCGGCCTCGGGAGGGGCTCGTGCTCATCCGGCGGGGAATGGAGGACTGGAGGAGCCTGGGGTTTCGGAGCATGTTGCCCTTTCAAGGCTACCTGCTCGCGGAGGGTCTCCTGGCACTGGGGGAGGTCCGGGAAGGGCTGGCCGTGGTGCGCGAGGCCCTGGAGGGTGTGGAAGCCACGGGAGAGCGCTGCAGCGAGGTCGAGCTGCACCACCTGCATGGAGAGCTGCTGCGGGCGGAGGGACGGGCCCACGAGGCGAAGCTCCACTTCCTCCACGCCCTCGCGCTCGCCCGCCAGCGGGGGCTCGGCCTCATCGAGCAGCACGTGACGGACAGCCTGAGCCGCTTGCCGCGGGAGCTGGAGCCACCGGAGGAGGTGCTCCTGCAAGCACTCCAGGCAGGCGGACCGGGACTGGCGCCCCGTCCACCCCCTGTAGAACCTTGAGCCAGGAAGGCTGCGACTCGACACATTCCACGAATGCGCACGGCACGGGACATCCGGGAGGAGATCGAAGCGCGCTTCGGCTTCTTCCCCCCGTTCTTCGTCCCCGCGGAGGACAACCCGCGGGTGCTGGAGAACCTCTGGCACCAGACGCTCTTCGCCTACGTGGACAATCCCCTCCCGGCTCTCTTCCGCGAGAAGCTCTTCGCCTACGTGTCGCGCTACTGCATGGTGCCCTACTGCATCGTGTGTCACTCGTGTGCGCTGCGGCCCATGGGGATGAAGGCCTCGCAGGTGCTGGACCTGTTGGAGCGCCTCCCTCCCGCGCACGGGGCCATCGACGAGGCGCTCGCTCGCATGGAAGCTCATTGCGAGGCGCCGGGGGGTTGGCCGGAGCCCGGCTCCCCACTGGAGGAGGATTTGTTCCGGTGCTCGGCCTTCCTCTTCGTCCAACAGTCCGAGGCGGAGCGGTGCCGGGACCGGGTGCGCCGGCTGCTCGGCCCAGAGCTCTATGGACACTTCGTCGCGTTCCTCGCCTACATGAAGACGTGCCACCAGTGGGTGGAGGCCCATCCGGAGCTGGTGTACGAGGTGGACCAACGCGTCCAGGAGCACCTGGGGCCCCTGCTCGAGGAGGAGCCCCGGCTGGGACACTTCTTCGCCAGCTACGGCGCCCGGGTGCGCGACGAGCGCGAGCGGCGCGAGCGGCGGCTGCGCGAGGCGGCGGAGGCGGGCGAGCGCGCGCAGGCCCTCTCCCAATCCCTGCAACGGCAGACGGTGGCGCTGCGCGAGAGCGAGACCCACCTGCGGCTCGCGCTGGACTCGGCCGCGCTCGGGACGTGGGACTGGCAGATCGACACCGGGGTGCTGCACTGGGACGCGCGGTGCAAGGCCTTCTTCGGGGTGCCGCTGGAGGCGGAGGTGGACTACGCCACCTTCCTCGCGCGCATCCACCCGGAGGACCGGCCCCGGGTGGAGGACTCGGTGCGGCGGGCCGTGCTCCCCGAGAGCGGGGGGGAGCTCGGCGTCGAGTACCGCACCCGGCGGCTGTCGGACGGCGTGGAGCGGTGGGGGGCGGCGCGGGGCCGCTGCTTCTTCGACACGGAGGGCCGGGCCGTGCGCTTCATCGGCACGCTGATGGACGTCACCGAGCGCCGGCGCTCGGAGGACAACCTGCGCTTCCTCGCCCAGGCCAGCGAGGTGCTGACGGCCTCGCTCGACTACGAGGACACCCTGGGGCGGGTGGCCCGGCTGGCCGTGCCCGTGCTCGCCGACTGGTGCGCGGTGGATGTGCTGGATGCGCGGGGGCAGGTGCGCCAGCTCGTCATCGTCCACAGGGACCCGGAGAAGGTAGGGATGGCCGAGGAGCTGGCGCGGCGCTACCCCAGAGCCCCGGAGACCACCTCCGGCTCCCTCCAGGTGCTGCGCACCGGCGAGCCGCTGCTCATCCCCGACATTCCCGACGAGGCGCTCGTCCGCCATGCGCGGGATGCCGAGCACCTGCGCCTCACGCGGGAGCTGGGGCTGAAGTCCTATCTCGTGGTGCCGCTGCGCTCGCGCGAGCGGGTGCTGGGCGTCATCACGCTCGTGCGCGGCGAGGCCGCCCCGCGCTATGGTGAGGAGGAGCTGCGGCTGGCCGAGGACCTCGCGCGCCGGGCGGCCGTCTCGGTGGACAACGCGCTGCTCTACCGCGAGGCGCAGAAGGCCATCGGGCTGCGCGACGACTTCCTCCAGGTGGCCGCGCACGAGCTGCGCACGCCCGTCACCTCGTTGAAGCTCAACACGCAGGCCCTGCTGGGCAGCGCGCGCCGGGAGGAGGGCTGGTCCGAGCGGACCGTGGCGCGGCTCGCGGGCATGGAGCGCAGCGTGAGCCGGCTGGGCATGCTGGTGAACGAGCTGCTGGACGTCTCGCGCGTCACCGGGGGCCGGCTGGTGCTGCACCCGGAGGAGCTGGACCTGGTCGCGCTCATCCGCGACGTGGTCGAGCACTTCCGGCCCGATGCCGAGCGCGCCGGCTGTGAGCTGCGCGTCCGGGTGGACGCGCCGGTGGTGTCGCGGTGGGACCGGCTGCGGGTGGAGCAGGTGCTGGGCAGCCTGCTGTCCAATGCGTGCAAGTACGGCGCGGGCCGGCCAGTGGAGGTGGCGCTGAGTGCCACCGCGTCACGGGTGGAGCTGCGGGTGCGGGACGAGGGCATCGGCATCGACCCCGACGTCCAGTCGCGCATCTTCGAGCGCTTCGAGCGCGCGGTGAGTGACCGGCACTACGGGGGCCTGGGCATGGGGCTGTGGATGACACGCGAGCTGGTCACCGCCATGGGGGGCACCATCCGCGTGGAGAGCGCTCCGGGGCAGGGGGCCACCTTCCTCGTGGAGCTGCCTCGCTCCTAGCGGGCGGGGTGGCTCAGTCGGCCGTCAGGGGCGCCAGGCCCTCCTCGGCCGGGGCGGGCCGCAGCGGCAGCTCGACGGTGAAGGTGGAGCCTTCGTCGAGACGGCTGTGCACGGACACGCGGCCGCCCATCGCCTCGACCAGCTGGCGTGAGATGTAGAGGCCGAGGCCGATGCCGCCGTACCGCCGGTCACTCACCGCGCGCTCGAAGCGGCCGAAGAGGCGGGGCAGCGCCTCGGGCGCGATGCCGATGCCCTCGTCCCGGACGGTGAGCCGCGCGAGGCCCCCCGCCTCCTCCACCCGCACGTGCACGGGACGGCCCGCGCCGTACTTGGCCGCGTTGGTGAGGAGGTTGACCAGCACCTGGTCCAGCCGCTGCGCGTCCCAGCGACCGTGCACCGGCGCTGGCGCCTCCAGGTGCACCGCGCAGCCGGCCCGCTCGAAGACGTCCTCGAGGCGCTCGAGCACCTCGCGCGTCAGGGCACCCAGCTCCACCTCGCCCAGCTCCAGCGACAACCGGCCCTCCGACAGCCGCCCCACGTCCAGGAGGCTCTCCACGAGGGACTCGAGGCGCCCCACCTGCCGGCGCATCCCCTGGAGGCGCGGCGCGCTCAGGTCGGAGGGGCGGGTGCGCTCCAACAGCTGCAACTGCAGCTTGAGGGAGGTGAGCGGGGTGCGCAGCTCGTGCCCGGCCACGGACAGGAAGTCCTCGCGCACGCGCACCGCGGCCTGCGCCGCGAGGTAGAGGTTCGCGCGCTCGAAGGCCTGGGCCACCTGCTGGCCGAGCGCCACCAGGAAGGCGCGATCCTCGGCCTCCAGCACATGCGGGCGGGGGAAGCCGATCATCAGGACGCCCAGCGGCCGCGAGCGTCCCAGCAGCGGCAGCACGGCCCACGACTGGTTGCCACTCACCTTGAGCACCGGGCCCATGCCCGGGAAGTCCCGGCACATCGCCTCGGCCGACTCCACCCAGAGGGGGGTGCCCGAGCGCGCGACGCTCGCCACGGGCAGGGGGGCCTCGAGGGGGATTTCGTGCGGGCCCGTCATCATCCCCACGGGCAGCCCCTGGGCGTGCAGCAGGCGCAACGGGCCACCTTCCGACTCCAGCGCGAAGAAGGAGCCCGAGCCCGCGCCAAGGCCCTCCACCGCCTCGGCGAGGACGGCGCGCGCCACGTCCTCGGGAGTCAGCGCGCGCGAGACGGCCGAGGTCAGGGCCTGCAACCGCGTCGCCCGCTCCTGGGCGCGCTTCTCCGCCGTGATGTCCGCCACGAGCGCGACGACTCCCTCCACCTCCCCCCGTGCGCCGCGCTGGGGCATGTACGAGGCGCGGATGTGGCGGGTGCCGCCGTGCCGGTAGGGCATCACGCTCTCGAAGGAGATGCTCTCGCCCGAGAGCGCCCGCTCCAGGAACGGACGCGCGCTCGCGAAGGCCGCCTCGCCGACGACGTCGCGCACGGGGCGATGGAGCACTTGCTCGGGCGCGAGGCCGAACCATTCCACGTAGCCGCGGTTGACGTAGGCGTAGCGGCCGTCGGGTTGGATGAAGGAGATGAGGGCGGGGAGGGCATCGGTGACGAGGCGCATCTGCGCCTCGCTCCGCTCGAGCCGCCGCACGAGCCCCTCCTCCTCGGCCGCCTGCCGTCCGCGGTACACCTGGACGACGTGGCGGAGCACCACGAGGTAGGCGAGCAGGCGCAGCCCATGGAAGAGCCACCAGATGGGCCCCCACAGGTGGCTCGCCCCGAAGAGCAGGCCCGCGACGCCAAAGAGGAGGCAGTGGTTGGCGAAGACGAGGTCCTCGGCGGCTCCCTCCCGCCGGTAGCGCCCCAGGAAGAAGGCGGCGGCGGTGAGGAAGCCCAGGCCGCCCACCATGTTGATGAGCCGGGCCCAGAGGACATAGTCGCCCTCCACGGAGAAGGCGCGCGGCCAGGCCTGGGGCCAGGCGGCGAGGGCCGTGCACAGGGCGAGGGTGAGCAGGCCGACGACGAGCGGAAGGCGCTCTCCGGCGCGGCTCCGGGTCCACCGCTCGGGCAGCCAGACGAGGGCGATGAGCAGGCCGCCCAGGAGGGTGGGCAGGGCGCGGGACCAGAAGAAGGCGGGGCTGGCGTGGAGCCACGAGTGGGTGAGGTCCAACGGCCCCATGCACACCAGCGCCGTAATCACCCACCGCAGGTGCGCCTCCTGGCCCCGGTCGTGGCGCCGCCCGAGCAGCACCGCGGCCACCGAGAGGGCGATGAGCCCCCCGGCCGTCTCCAGGGAGGAGTGGAGGGGCTCGTGCACCCACGTGGCCTCGCCCGCGAGGTGGCGCAGGGCGAGGGTGGCCAGCGCGGGCAGCCCCAGGGAGAGGACGGCGGAGAGCGGAACGGAGCGGGGGGACAACACGCGGGGGACGTTCCCTTGGCAGGAGGGCGACCCGCCATGAATACCTCGACTCACCCACGGGAGAGGAGACGGGTCTTCCATCTGGAGAACAGTCAGCGGCAACCCGGGTGGAGGAAGCGGGCGGACGTGCGGCGCGGGCTCCGCTCCTCCGCCTGCCTGGGTGGTTGTGCTCGTGGCGCGGCGTGTCGAAGGTTTCCCCATCGGAGGTGAGCTCTGGTGGGAATGCTGGTGGACGGAGAGTGGCGTACGGACTGGTACGCTCCGGACGAGGCTGGACGCTTCGTGCGTCCGCGAACGCGCTTCCATGATCGGGTCTCCGCGAGCGGGGAAGGGCGCTTCCCGGCGGAGGCGGGCCGCTACCATCTCTATGTCTCCTACGCCTGTCCGTGGGCGAGCCGCACGCTCCTCATGCGCAAGCTCAAGGGACTGGAGAAGGCGGTGGGCCTGCTGGTGGTGGACCCCCGCATGGGGCGCGAGGGCTGGCGGTTTGGAAGCTATCCGCGCTCGACTGAGGACACGCTCAACGGGGCGCACTACCTGCGCGAGCTCTACCAGCGGGCGGACGCGCACTACTCGGGGCGGGTGACGGTGCCCGTGCTGTGGGACGTGCGCGAGCGGACCATCGTGAACAACGAGTCGCGCGAGCTGATGCGGATGCTGGACACCGAGTTCGACGCCTTCGCCGAGCACCCGGTGACGCTCTGGCCCGAGGGGCTGCGCGAGCAGGTGGACGCGACCATCGACGCGCTCTACGAGCCGGTGAACAACGGCGTGTACAAGGCGGGCTTTGCCCAGAGCCAGGGCGCCTATGAGCTGGCGTGCCGGGAGCTCTTCGGCGCGCTGGAGCACTGGGAGCGGGTGCTCGACCGGCAGCGCTACCTGTGCGGCGAGGTGCTCACCGAGGCGGACCTCTGCTTCTACACGACGCTGGTGCGCTTCGACCTCGTCTACTACTCGCACTTCAAGTGCAACCTGTCGCGGCTCCAGGACTACCCCAACCTGTGGAACTACCTGCTGGACCTGTACCAGACGCCCGGCTTCGCGGAGACGACGAACGTCGAGCACATCAAGGTCCACTACTACTGGAGCCAGGACTCGGTGAACCCCTCGCGCATCGTCCCGATGGGGCCCGCGGTGGACCTGCTGGCGCCGCACAACCGGGACCGACTGGGCCCTCGGATGCTGGCTCCCGCTCCGGGCATCACGCGGCACTGAGGCGTCTCCGCTCGCCCTCCCGGGCTCACAACGCCAGGAGGGCCACTCCCTCTTGAGTTGAAGCAGCCGAGCCATGAGGGAGCGCGATGAGCCGGGACTCCAGTCGAGAAGGCGAGCACGCGGGGGCCCCCCCGAGCGCGGAGCGTGCCTCTTGGGGGGACTCCGACCTCGAGGACTCCTTCGTGCGGGCGCTGCGCCAGGACGAGCCGCTGCTGCCGATTCCCGGAGAGTGGCTCGGGGGTCCGGACGGCCGCAGGTACCACATCCTCGAGTGGGTGGGCGGCGGGGGCATGGGCCAGGTCTTCCGCGCGACGGACGCGACCCTGCACCGCGAGGTGGCGCTCAAGTTCCTCCTACCCCGGGCGGGCTTCATGGAGGAGGCGCTACGGGAGGCGCGGGCCGTGGCCCGGTTGGACCACGAGAACATCGTCCGCATCTTCGACGTGTCCGAGTGGGTGGGCATTCCCGACGAGCCGGGCGTGCCCTTCCTGGTGATGGAGTACCTGGAGGGCGAGTCGCTCTCGGGGCTGCTGAAGCGGGGACGGCTGGAGGTGCGGCGCGCGCTGGAGGTGCTGGAGGGCATCACCCTGGGCCTGGCGCACGCGCACGAGCGCGGCATCGTCCACCGCGACCTCAAGCCGGGCAATGTCTTCCTCACCCGGCAGGGGACGGTGAAGCTGCTGGACTTCGGCCTGTCGCATTTCCTGGCGGCCAGCGCCGCGAGCGCGCCGCACCTGCCCTCGGCGGGGACGCCGGCCTATATGGCGCCGGAGCAGTGGCGGGGCGAGGCGCAGGATGCGCGCACGGACGTGTGGGCGGCGGGCGTGGTGCTGTACGAGATGCTCACGGGCGGGGTGCTCTACTCGAGCGCGACCCCGGCGCAGCTGCGCGAGTGGGTGACGTCGGAGGAGCCCGTGCCCCCGGTGCGTGCCCGCAGCCCGGAGGTGCCGCCGGAGGTGGAGCGGCTGCTCTCCACCGCGTTGGCGAAGGACCCGGCCCGGCGCTTTCCCACGGCGCGGCAGCTGCTGTGGGAGCTGTGCGAGCTGCGCACGCGCCTCGCCGGGTCCGGGTTCGAGGAGCTCGGCACGGTGACGCCGCGGCGCCAGCGCCTGGTGCTGCTCTCCTGCCAGCTCACGGGGCTCGCGGGGCTGGCGGGGCGGCTGGATGCCGAGGAGCTGGGGGAGGTGGAGGGGGCCTTCCGCCAGGGCTGTGAGGAGGTCATCCGGCGGCATGGCGGCAACGTGGGCTTCTACCTGGCGGGCGAGGTGTTCGCCGCCTTCGGTTGCCCCCAGGTGCGCGAGGACGACGCGGAGCGCGCGGTGCGCACGGCGCTGCACCTGACCCACGACCTGCGCGAGGCGCTCCGGGGACGGCTGCCCCACCTGTCCCTCTCGGGGCTGGGGGTGAAGGCGGGCCTTCACACGGGCGTCATGCTCATGAACCCGCGCACCCTGCAGAGTGAGATTCCGCAGGTGGTGTCCTGGCTCGCGCGCCATGCGAGGCCCGGGGAGGTGCGTCTGAGCGAGACGACGTGGCGGCAGGTGCGCGGGGTCTTCGAGACGGAAGCGCTCGAGCCGCGAGCCTTCAAGGGCCTGACGGGATCCACCCGCATGTCCGTCCACCGCGTGCTGCGCGAGCGGGAGGTCCGGGTCCGGTTCGACCGGACGTTCGTGGCCGGTGGTCTCACGCCGCTGGTGGGACGGCAGCCCGAGTTGCGGCGACTCCAGGCGCTCTGGGACACGGCCCGGAGTGGGCGGGGCGCCTTCGTCCTGCTGCGGGGCGAGACGGGGATTGGCAAGTCCCGCCTCATCCAGGAGCTGCGCGAGCACATGCCCCTGGACGGGGGCCGCGGCTTGCGCTTCCAGTGCTGGTCCCAGCCCTGTGGCGCCGTCCCTCCTCCCCCCGTCGAGTTGCTCCAGCGCCTGCTCCACTCCTCCCGGGAGGGGGCCGCGCCGCGACACCCCGAGGCGTGGGCGACGCGGCTGGGTGCCTCGGGGCTGCCCGAGGAGCAGGTGCGGCTGCTGGGCCTGCTCCTCTCCCTGCCCGTTCCCGAGGGCTCCCCGGTGCTCCGGTTCACGCCCGAGCGGCGGCTGGAGAAGACCTACGAGGCGCTGGTGGAGCTGCTGCTGCGCGTGGCGAGGCAGCGCCCGATCCTCCTCGTCGTCGAGGATCTGCACTGGGCCGACTCCTCCTGGCTCGCGCTCCTCGGCCTGCTGTTCGGCCGCCTCGAGGGAGCGCGGCTGCTCGTCGTCCTCAGTGCCCGCCCCGAGTTCCATCCCTCCTGGCCCTCCCGTGCCGACTTCCACCGGCTCACCCTGGAGCGCCTGCCGGCGGAGCTCGCGACGGCCCTGGTGAAGAAGGTGGCCCACGGCAAGCCCCTGCCGGAGGAGACGGTGCGGGCGCTGGTGGAGAAGACGGATGGGATTCCCCTCTTCATCGAGGAGATGACGCGCCTGGCGCTGGAGGAGGGGGAGGTGGCGTCCATCCCGGACACCCTGCACGAGCTGTTGCTGGCGAGGCTGGACAGGCTGCCCTCGCGGCAGAAGGAGCTGGCGCGGCTGGGCGCGGTGGTGGGGCGGGACTTCTCGCTGGAGCTGCTCGTGGCGGTGCTGGAGCGCGAGCCGGCGGAGCTGCGGCGCGAGCTGGCGGGGCTGGTGGAGGCGGGGCTGCTCGAGGAGCAGCGGGAGGAGCCGGACGGGCCCGGGTACCAGTTCCGGCACGCGCTCTTCCAGGAGGCGGCCTACCAGTCCCTGACACGCGGCGAGCGCAGGCTGCACCACCGGCGCATCGCCCGGGTCCTGGAGGAGCGCTTTCCCGAAGGGGTGGCGGCCCGGCCCGAGCTGCTCGCGCACCACTACTCGGAGGGAGGGGAGCCCGCGTCGGCCATCTCTTACTGGAGCCGGGCTGGCTTGTTCGCCATCACCCGTCACATGGCCATTCCAGAAGCGGAGGCGCATCTCTCGCGAGCGCGAGAGATGCTCCACGGCTTGCCAGAGGCCCTTCGACACCCCGCCGAGGAGCTGGAGGTGTTGTCTCTGCTGGGCTACTGCCAGGCGATGCAGCGGGGGTTCGACTCGCCGGAGGCGGCGCGGACGTATGCCCGGGTCTGGGAGCTGCTGTCCCGAGTCGACGCGTACACGCTCCAGTTTGGAGAGAGTTGCTGGAACATCTTCAGCTACCACATCACCCGAGCGGAGTTTTCCCGGTGCTACGCGCTGGCCGAGCAGGTGCTGCGCCAGGGAGAGCGCCAGCAAGAGCCGGGGGTGCTCTCCTCGGGCTACCAGATGAGGGCCTTCGTGTTGACCTACTGGGGCCGCGCGCGGGACGCCCTGGAGTCCAGCAAGCGCGCGATGGCCTGTGCCCGCTCGAGCCTCGAGCGACACGAGGCGCGGGTGCCGCAAGAGGAGGAGCGGGTGTGGGTGGCCGCCCTGACCTATGCCGCCATGACCCATTCGGTCTCGGGCCGCCTGGAGCAGGGCCGGGCGCATGGCCGGGAGCAGGTGATGTTGGCCCGGCGACTGGGCGAGCCCGGTACCGAGGCCATGGTGACGACCTACACGGCCCTGGCCGCTTTCATTCGTCGGGATGTCCGGGAGGCCCTGCGGTGGGCGGACGATGTCATCGCCATCTCCAGCGAGCACAGCTATTGGATATGGCCCGCCTGGGCTCGGCTCCTCCGGCTCTGGGCCCTGGCCGAGCTGGGACAACCTCGGGAAGCCGTGGCGCTCATCTCTCGGGAGATGGAGGACCTGAAGGCCCGGGGGCTTCAGTGCGCGCGGACCTACGGCCACGGTGCGCTCGCGGAGCTTCACCTGAAGCTGGGGCAGGTCCGCGAGGGGCTGGTGGCCGTGCACGAGGGGCTGGACCAGGCCGAGAGGACGGGAGAGCGCGGCTTCGAGGTCGAGCTGCACCGCGTGCGGGGGGAGCTGTTGCGCGCCCGGGGGCGGGAGCGCGAAGCGCGGGAGGCGTTCTTCCGCGCCCTCGCCGTCGCTCGCGTGCAGGGGGCCCTGCTCTTCGAGCTGCGCACGGTGGTGAGCCTGGGCCGGCTGCTGCGGGACTCGGGACGGCCGGAGGCGGCCCGCAAGCGCCTGGTGCGGATCCTCGCCCGCTTCGACGCGGGGGTGGAGTCAGTCGACCTCCAGGAGGCGCGGGCGCTGCTGGAGCAGCTCTCCTCCAGCGAGGGGCCGGCGCACTTCGAGTCCGCGGGACGGTGAGGGGGGCCCTCGTCGCGCTGGTGGCGCTGCGAGACCCGGGCATGCCGTGGGCCGGAAAAGCGCCAGAGGGGATTGTCGGGATTGCTGGGGTTGCGGATACTTCCTCCCTCCATGGGAGGCCGGGTGTGTCTTCGCTCGGGGAATCACGAGGGCAGGGGGCCCCTCGTCCGTTCTGGGGAATCGCCCTGTCTGGGAGTCACACCATGGCCCGGCACCGAAACAGACGCACTCCCCATGCGAGCACCGGCATCTGCGGTCTGGTCGTGCAGCTGCTCACGACGGAGTGGACGACGGAGTCGCGAGGGGGAGCGGGAGCGAGGCTGCGCAAGACGCCGCTGGCGCTGGTGCTCCCCGAGACGTGGCTCGGGTCGGACGACGGCACCCTGAGGATCCACCACGTCTACTTCTCCGAGAGGAACCAGTTCCAGCCCCGGGAGGGCTCGCGCATCCGGAGCGGTCGGAGCCCCTTCGAGGAGGTGGAGGGCTTCCGGGTCGAGCGGACGGAAGCGGGAGTCCGGGTGCTGCTCGACCATGGGCGGAGGGGCCTGCCGGGAGCGCACGCGTGGAGCTGGGAGAGGGCGCGGGGCCAGCCGTCCGAGGAGCTGTTGAGCGTGGCGCCCGGCGAGTGGGGCCGAGCCGTCTACAACGAGCGCCTGAGCTACTGGGACACGGGCCACTGGGGCTACTGCAAGCACGTGCTCAACGTGGGGCTGCTGCGGGAGGCGAGCCCGGAGGTGTTCCTCGCCACCGAGCCGGAGCACGAGGCCGTCCGCGAGTTCCTGCCGAGGCCGAGTGGGCCGGCGAGCGTGGGAGCGAGCCCGGCCCGGATCGCCACCGCGGCCCCGTGAGTGGGGGCGCGAGAGCCTCGGCTCAGAGGGCTTCGAGGGCGGACACCCACTTGTGGAAGTGAGGGCAGGCCGCGCGCAGGGGGGCCAGCCCGTACTCGATGGTGGCCAGGGGCCCGTGCAGCGTCTTCTGGTAACCCGGGAAGACCTTCTGGATGCGCTTGGAGGGGGCCGTCGTCGGGCCCTCGTTGATCTCCTCGGGCGAGGCCACGCCGGCACGGATGGCCTGCATGCTCTCGATAGCTCCGGGTACATCGAAGAAGACCGAGGTGCAGCGTGCCGGCTCCGTGAAGAGCAGGGCCTCGAACTCGTGCAGCGCGAGGTACGGCAGGAAGCGCGGGTGGGCGATGTCGGTCTGGAAGGCCCGCTCGACGTGCTCGACACGTTGGTAGCAGTTGCCGGTGGGCCTGTCCGTCAGTCCTGGGAAATCATCGGGGAGGCCGTAGTAGTCGAGCATCGTGGTGATGCACTCGGCATTGGTCAGCAGCCGTTTCAGATCCCTCTTCACCTTGGCGTAGCTGGTGGCTCCGCCTTTGAAGTGGCCTCCGGATTTGACCCACTTGGTGACGAGGATCGTCGGAGTCAGCACCACGTTCAGCGCGAGGAGGTGCGGAGCCAGCACCTTTTGGACGAAGGCCTCTTCCGTCTGTCCCTCGACGAGGATGAGGACGCGCTTCATGGCTCAGCCGGGCCGCCCGCCGAAGACGTTCTTCTCCCAGAGTTCCCCGAGGCTGTAGTCCTCGAGCCAGTCCTTCGTGTCCTCCGGCGAGAGGCGGCGGAAGAGGGACTCGCCATTGCTCCGGTCGATGACCACGAGGTCCTCGGGGGCGAACTGGTTCACCAGGGACACGGACTGGGTGGAGAGGATGAGCTGCGTCTTCTCGGAGGCACTCCGCACGAGCCCGGCCAGGACCTGGATGGCGTAGGGGTGCAGCCCCAGCTCCGGCTCATCAATGAGGATGAGGGACGGTAGATTGGGTTGGAGCAGCAGCGTCGCGAGGCAGATGAAGCGCAGCGTCCCATCCGAGAGCGCGTGCGCGTTGAAATACGCATCGGAGCTGCGCTCGGACCATTCGAGCTGGATCTTCTGCTCGTTGAAGGGACTGGGACGCAGCCGGAAGTCGTCGAAGAAAGGCGCGACGAGTCGGATGGTCGAGACGATCCGGCGGTAGCTCTCGGGATGCTTCGTGCGCAGGAGGAACAGGAAGGCGGCGAGGTTCGAGGCATCGGGCCGGAGTGCCTCGTTGTCGCCAAGGTCTCCCGTCTGCTTCACCTTCGCGGACGCGCTGGTGTCATGGAAGTGGTAGACGCGCCAGCCTTGCATGCGTTCGAGGACATGCTGGGATTGTGGACCGTGGTGAGGTCCCCCCGGCAGCAGTGCCTCTCTATGCCCCTGGATGGCCCAGATATCATTGGCGGACAGGACTGGCTGGTACTGCTCATGCGCGAAGAACAGGGTATCGGTGGTGGAGGGGGCCAGCTCCAGCTCGTAACCGAGTCTTCCGAGTGTCAGTCTCAGCTTCAGTGCCGCGGTCTGCTTGCTGCCGAAATGGAGAAGAGCGTCCGCTCCTCCGGCCTGCGCCACGTAGACCTGCAACCTGCTCTCGAGGATGTGCCGCAGCAGCCCGAAGACCGAGATGAAGTTGCTCTTCCCCGCGCCGTTCGCGCCGATGAGCACGTTCAACGGCTTCAAATTCAGCCGCAGCTCGCGGATGGACTTGAAGCCTTCGACTTCGATCCGGTCGAGTGTGGTGGGCATCGTGGCTCCAGCTTACGCTAACGCCCGAAGATGCCCCGGACGCGCTTCTTCGCCTCCTCCTCGGCCTTCTTGCGCGCGGCCTCCGCTTCCTGACGGGCCCGCTCCTCCACTTCCTTCTGGCGCTTCTCCGCCTCGGCCCGCGCCGCGTCCTCCGCCGCCTTCGTGCCGCCGGTGATGACCTCGCCCACCTTCTTCCCCTTCTCACCCAGCAGCTCCGTCGCCGCGCTCGCCGCCGCCATCTTGGCGATCGCCGTCGCCGCCGGCTTCACGTCCAGCCCCGTCACCTCCGGGCTCCACGCCTTGCCCGTCAGCTTCATCGCCACCGGCACGGGCCCCGTCGGCTTCGCCCGGCCCGCGGTGATCTTCTGGATGAGCGGCGGCTCGAGGTTCACCGTCCCCGCCAGGTCCAGCGTCCCGTCCAGCCGGATGCCGCCGTCGAAGCTCATCGCCGCCTCGGGCCGCGTCCACGTAATCGGCTTGGAGAGCTGCGCCACGCCGTTCTTGATGGTCACCCCGAACGGGAGCTGCTCCGCGAGCCGCGTCACGCCATCGCTCGACAGGGCCTTGCCCGCGAATGGCAGGGCCTTCACCAGCGGCCCGGACACCGCCGCCGGGATGTCCATGCTGGAGAACACCCCGCCCAGCAGGGTCCCATCAATGGCCCCGGCGAGCCGCTCCTGCAGGCTCTCCATCGAGTAGCCCACGCCCGACAGGTTCATCTGCCCGTCGAACTTCCCGTCCAGAACCTTGCGCGGCACCCGCTTGGACATCGCCTGCGCCACGTCCATGCCGCGCACCTCGGCCTTCAGCTCGAAGGGCCGCTGCTCGGGAGCGGGCCCCAGCCGCACCGTGCTCCCGTTCGCCGACACCGTGCCGCCGTAGACGCCCGTGCTGAAGCGCTCCACCGTGATGAGGTCGTCCACCATCTTCAGGTCGGCCACCATGTTGGACAGGTCCATCTCGTTCATCCGCAGCGCGCCAATCTCGAAGCGCATGTCTCCGCGCATGCCGGTGAAGCGCTTGGGATCCTCGGGCGCCTCCTGGGGCACGCCACCGGCCACGGCGGCGACCTCCTCGTCCGTCATCAGCAGCTCGTCCGCGTTCAGCCGAGGGCTCGCGAGCGCCAGGGCGAACGTCGTCGTCTGCTTCGTGCCCCGGCCCGCCTGCGCGTACGACGCCGTGCCCGCGAGCGTCGAGTCCAGCAGCGCCACGTTCAGCCGGCTCAAGTCCACCTTCATCGGCTGCTTGCCCTGCTCGGGCTGGTAGGTGCCCGCCGTGTCCACCGTGAAGCGCTGGCCGGGCGGCTTGTCCAGCAGCAGCCCCGGCCGCATGTCCACGCCCGTCAGGTCCGTCTGCGTGTCGAAGCGCAGCGCGCCTCCGCTGGCCGCGGCGCCGGTGAGCCGGGCCGTCAGCCGCATGGGCGCCCCCGCCTCCTTGGAGAGCTGCTCGGGGATGCGCAGCCGCACCGGCGTCAGGTCCACCTCCGCCGTCAGCGCCTGGGCCTGCTCCGTCCCACCGCCGCGCACCACCAGCCCGATGGGGCCGGCCACCTGGTTGGCGAGCTGCTTGCGCAGGGGCGGGTAGTACTCGGCCAGCACCGCCGGGTCGAGGTTCTGGCCCACCACCTCGAAGCCCTGCACCGTGGGCGTCTCGGAGAGCAGCCCCTTCACCTGGCCCTGGCCGGTGATGCGCGCCGGGCCGAGCTCCACCCGCAGCTTCTCCAGCGACAGGTCCCCCTTCTGCATGTCGCCCGAGACGTTTGTGTCCAGCACGATGTCGAGCGCCTTGCCGCCCTCGGCGCCGGCGAAGCGCAGGCCCTGGGCGCGCAGTCCGCCCGTCAGCTTCGTGGGCCCGTTGCCACCGGGCACCGCGGCACCCAGCTCGGCCGTCCAGTCCGCCTGAAGCTGACCCGCCTGCAGTCCCACCTCCGGGCCGAGGAAGGGCCCCAGTGGGGTGAGGTCGATGGGCTCGGACTTCAGCTCCACGCGCTCGGGCACCGGGGTGAGCGTATTGGGCAGCGGCGCCGTGCGCGCCAGCATGTGGAGGTTCTGCTTGTCCGCGAGCACGGCGGCGTCGAGCTTCACCTCCAGCGGCTTGCCCGCGCGCAGGTCCTTCACCTCCACGTCGAGGTCGGAGATGGCCAGCTCGCGCGCCTGGGCGCCGCCGCGGTCGATGAAGCGGATGGTGGCGTCGGTGAGGGCCGCCCGGTCCACGCGCACGCCCGACAGGTCCTTGGGCGGCTGCTCCTCGGCCGGCGGCCCCTCCTTCGGCTGCTGCTGGGCGAGCCGCTCCTGGAGCCGTGAGACGTTGGTGGTGCCGTCCGGCAGCCGGACGACGTTGACGGTGAGGCCGGAGACCTCGGCGTTCTTCACCTGGATGTCCTGGCCGCGCGAGGTGAGCGCGGCCCAGAGCGCCACGCCCACGTCGAGCCGCTTCATCTGCGCCAGGGGCACCTCTTCACCCTCGGCGGGGCCCACCACCACGTTCTCCACCTCGACGCCCAGGTGGGGGACGAGCTGCGTGGAGATGTCGCCAATGTCCACCGGCCGGCCGAGCTGCTGCGAGAGCTGCGCGGCCTCGGTGCGGGCGCGCTGGAGCAGGAAGGCGTCGAGCCGCCACAGGGCGACCGCCACGAGCACGACGAGGAGCAGGACGATGCCGCCCACGACATAGGGCCAGCGCTTCTTCTTCGGCTGCTGTACGGACATCTCTGGGTACCTCCTCCAGCGAGCTCGCCTCGAGGGTTGCACGGAGCTCGGAATGGCAGGCGGGGGAACCCATAGCCCAGAGGGGGTTCTCCCGCACGTCCCTCGTGCATGGGGGCTCGGGACGGAATGTTGAAGATGGCATTCACGGGGTTGGACGGCATTCGGTGGCGGACATGCACGGGCGCCCGGGAGTCATGCCCGCCCGGCCGCCCCCCCTCCGAGAGCCTTCCCAGCCGCGCACCGGAGAAGGACACTGCGGACGTGCTCCTCCGCGCCACCCTCTGCTGCGCCGCCCTGCTCCTGGTTCCCGCCTGCGCTCCCCGCACGGGCCTCGAGCCGGCGGCCTCCGCGTCCACCCTGGCTCCCACCGCCGCCGATGCCGAGTACACCCGCTTCGCCCGGGAGTACCTCGACTGGTACTACGCCGCCCATCCGGTCCGCTCGACGAGCCTGGGCCTGCACGCGTACGACACGCGGCTGCCGGACCTGTCGGCCGAGGCCCACCAGCGCAAGGGAAAGGCGCTGCACGGGTGGCTCGCCCGGCTGGAGCGGCTGGACCGCTCGGGGCTCACCGGGTACGCCGTATTCGACGTGCGCATCCTGGAGAACGCGATTCGCGCGGACCTGCTGGAGCTGGAGGAGGTGCGCGACTGGCAGCGCAACCCGATGCTCTACAACAGCACCATCGCGAATGGCCTCTCGTCGCTGTCACAGCGGGAGTTCGCTCCGGTGGACGAGCGAATGCGGAGCCTGATGGCGCGGATGGAGGGGATTGCCTCCGTGGTGGCCGCGGCGAAGGCCAACCTGCGCGATGTGCCGAAGCCGTGGGCCGAGCAGGCCCTGCGCGACACGCGCGGCACGGTGGGCTTCCTGCGCTCGGACCTGCCGAAAGCGCTGGAGGCACAGGGGCTCGGGAAGGTGGACGCGGCGCTGCGACAGGACTTCTCCGCCGCGCTGGCGAGGGCCACGGCCGAGGTGGACGGCTTCGCGCAGTGGCAGGAGAAGCAGCTGCTGCCGAAGGCGAACGGGGACTTCCGGCTGGGGCGGGCGCTCTTCGAGAGGAAGCTCGCGCTGGAGGAGCACGTGGCGCTGACGGCCGAGCAGCTCCGCGACATCAACGAGCGGGCCATCCGCGAGTACCACGCGTGGGTGGCGGCGGAGGCGGCGCGGGTGGACGCGACGAAGACGCCGGAGGCGGTGATGGCCGCGCTGGCGCACGACCACCCGTCGGCCGAGGAGCTGATTCCCACGGCACGCAAGCAGCTGGAGGCGTGCCAGCGATTCGTGCTGGAGAAGGGGCTGCTGACGCTGCCCTCGGAGCGCTTGCCGACGGTGCGCGAGACGCCGCCGTACGCGCGGATGGGCTTCGCGTCGATGGACACGCCGGGGCCGTTCGAGACACGGGCGACGGAGGCCTTCTACAACATCACCAACGTGGAGCCGGGGTGGACGGAGGAGCAGAAGGCGCAGCACCTGACGTACTTCAACCAGGCGGGGCTGCTGGGGGTGACGGTGCACGAGGCGATGCCGGGCCACTTCGTGCAGTTGCTGTACGAGGCCCAGGTGCCGACGGAGGTGCGCAAGGTGTTCACGCCCGCGTCGCTGGTGGAGGGCTGGGCGCACTACGTGGAGCAGATGATGGTGGACGAGGGCTTCGGTGGGGGAGACCCGGCGGTGCGCCTGGGCCAGCTGCGGCGAGCGCTGCAGCGGCATGCGCGGTGGCACGCGGGCCTGTCGATGCACGCCTTTGGCGAGTCAGTGGAGGGGGCGGCGAGGCGCTACGCGGAGATCGCCTACTTCGAGGCCTTCCCGGCGCTGCGCGAGGTGCAGCGAGGCACGTTCAACCCGACGTACCTCTATTACGCGCTGGGGCGGATGCAGATTCTGAAGCTGCGCGAGGACTACGAGCGCTACCTGGAGGCGCACGGGCGGACGTTCTCGCTGCGCGACTTCCACGACCGCTTCCTGCGGCTGGGGTTGCCGGTGTCACTCGCGCGGCAGGCGCTGATGCCGGGCGACACCAGTCCCTCAGTGGAGTAGGCCCCTCCGCCCGCCCGCCTCAGTCCTCGCTGGGAGCGTAGGCGGGGGCGAGCATCGCGGACACCACCTGCTCCGTCACGTCCTTGCCGCCCCCGAGGTTCGTCGCGAGCGCCATCGGCGTGTAGATGAATCCCCAGGGGAAGCCCCACCAGCCGAAGAAGAGCGAGATGAGCGTGTAGCTCAGGCTCTTGCCGCCGGTGCCCTCGCCCGCGCGGATGAAATACACGTCCGACGAGCGCTTGAACGTCATCACCAGGATGGAGATGCAGTACTCGAACGTCACGAACCTGCCGCCGCGCCGCAGCTCGTCTTGAAGCTGCGACACCGTCAGTCCTTCCACTCCCTGGATGCCTGCCATGTGGGCCCCCCCTCGGATCTCCGTTTGGATGAGGCCTGGGAGCCTAGCGTGGATTCGGACGGGGCCGCCATGACGCACCGTGGCGGACCGTCTCAGGCGCCCCAGTACCAGGACCACTTCACCATCAGCGCGTCGTTGGCGGGGCCGGCGAGCAGCCCCTGGGGCATCAGCGTGCGGGGCGGGCGCACGCCGTCGGCCACGGGGAAGCGCTGCTGCCCGTGCGTGTACACCACGTACAGCGTCGAGCCGAGCCGGTACTCCCAGCGCAGCACCAGGTTCAGGTTCAGCCCCACGTCGTGGAAGTCGTCCGTGTTCTCGTGCTCCACCGGCACGAGGCTGG
>NZ_DASVSO010000743.1:0-16992 GCF_036388035.1 Archangium sp. | reverse complement strand
CTTCACCACCAGCTTCATGTCTGGAGTGAGCCGGTAGACACCCTTGGAGCGCTGCACCAGTCCCGCCACCTTCATCCCGTCCAGCAGCGCGTCCGCCCCCAGCGTCACCACCAGCCGGCCCGGGCCTCCCTCCAGCGCGCGCAGCCGCAGGTCCCGCATGTCGATCTTCAGCAGTGTCTGCTCCGAGAGGTAGTCCACCTCGTCCGGGGCCTCGCCGAAGCGGTCCACCAGCTCGGAGCGCAGGTCCTGGACCTCGTCCGGATTGCTCGCCTGGCTGAAGCGCTTGTAGAAGACCAGTCGCTGGTGCACGTCCGAGACGTAGTCGTCCGGGATGAGCGCCGCCATCGGCAGGATGACCTCGGGCTCGATCTGCACCCGGGGCGGCTCGCCTCGCACCTCGGACACCGCCTCCTCCAGCAGCTGCGCGTACAGGTCGAAGCCAATCGCCGAGATGGAGCCCGACTGCTCGGAGCCCAGCAGGTTGCCCGCGCCACGAATCTCCAGGTCGTGGCTCGCGATGGAGAAGCCCGCGCCCAGCTCGGTGAAGCGTTGCAGCACCTCCAGGCGTCGCTGCGCGTCCTTGGTGACGGTGCGCCGTGCCGGTACCAGCAGGTACGCGTACGCGCGCTCCTTCGCGCGGCCCACGCGGCCTCGGAGCTGGTAGAGCTGCGCCAGACCGAACGTGTCCGCCCGGTTGACGATCATCGTGTTGGCGCTCGAGATGTCGATGCCGCTCTCGATGATGCTGGTGCACAGCAGCACCTGGTGCTTCTTCTCGGTGAAGTCCAGCATCGCCTTCTCGAGCTGGCCCTCGCCCATCTGCCCGTGCGCCACGCCCACCGAGATGTGGGGCACGAGCTTCTTGAGCAGCTCCTCCATCGAGGGGAGGGACTCCACCCGGTTGTGCACGAAGAAGACCTGACCGCCGCGGGCGATCTCTCGCTCGATGGCGTCCTTGATGGTCTGCTCGTCGAACTTCAGCACGAAGGTGCGGATGGCGCGCCGGTCCTGCGGCGGCGTGGCGATGATGCTCATCTCGCGCACGCCCGACATGGCCATGTGCAGCGTGCGGGGAATGGGCGTCGCCGACAGCGTGAGCACGTCCACCAGCGCGCGCAGCCGCTTGATCTGCTCCTTGTGCTTCACCCCGAAGCGCTGCTCCTCGTCCACCACGAGCAGCCCCAGGTCCTTGAAGGACACGTCCCCGGCCAGCAGCTTGTGCGTGCCGATGAGGATGTCGACCTTGCCCTCCTTGGCGCGCTTGAGGATTTCGCGCACCTCCTGCGGCTTCTTCATGCCGGAGATGACTTCCACCGCGACGGGGTAGTCCTTGAAGCGCTTCTTGAAGGATAGGTAGTGCTGCTGCGCCAGCACCGTGGTGGGCACCAGCACCGCCACCTGCTTGCGATCCAACGTGGCCTTGAAGGCGGCGCGCATCGCCACCTCCGTCTTGCCGTAGCCCACGTCGCCGCAGACGAGCCGGTCCATCGGCTCGGACTTCTGCATGTCGTTGAGCACGTCCTCGATGGCCTTGGCCTGGTCCGGCGTCTCCTCGAACTCGAAGTCCGCCTCGAACTGGGCGTAGTACCGGTCCGGTGGGCTGAAGGCGTGGCCCGGGTGCGCCCGGCGGGCCGCCGCGATGTTGAGGAGCTCGGCCGCCATCTTGAGCAGCTGCTCCTTGACCCGCTTCTTCGTCTTCTCCCAGGACGTGGTCCCCAGCTTGTCCAGCACCACCTTGGTGGGGTCGCCACCGGTGAACTTCTGGATGAGCCGCATGCGGCTCACCGGGAGGTAGATCTTGTCCTTGCCCAGGTACTCGAGGACGAGGAAGTCCCCGGGCACGCCATTCACCTGCATCTTCGTCAGGCCCGCGTAGCGGCCGATGCCGAAGTCGGTGTGGACGATGAGGTCGCCTTCCTTGAGGTCCTTGAAGCCCGAGGCGAAGGCATCCAGGCGCTTCGAGCGCCGCACGCGGCGGCGGGCCCGGGCGCCAAAAATCTCCTCGTCGGAGAGCACGGCGATGCCACCGGCGCCGTCCACGAAGCCGTGGCTCACCTCGCCCGTGAAGAGGTGGGCGTAGACGGAGGGCTCGTAGAGCTTGGACGCATCCTCGAGCGCCTCGGTGTGGACGCGCACCATCACGTTGCGGTCCAGCAGCAGGCGCTTGAGGCGATCCGCCTGGCTCAAGGTGCCGCAGGCCACGGCGCAGGCGACGCGCGAGTCGCGCCAGCGCTGGAGGCGCTCGACGAGCGGGGTGAGCGCGCCCTCCTCACCGTGGTGGGCGACGATGGCCTGGCGCACGTCCTCGGTGGTGGCGAAGGAGAAGAGCACCGGCGGCAGCTCGCTCTGGGTGAGCGACAGGCCCCCGCCCTCCATCACGCGGAAGGCCGTGAGCTTCTGGTTGACCTCTTCGTGGGTGAGGAAGTGCTCCCGGGGCGGGCAGGTGAGGTCCTGCCGCTCGTCGGCGGCGTGGGCCGAGCGCTCCACCTCCGTCCACAGCTCCTCGGCGATGCGCTCGAGGCCCAGGGGGTCGTCCAGGTAGAAGAGCGGCTCCTTGTGCCACAGGGTCAGGTAGTCGAAGAGGGTGCCCAGGCCTCCCTCGAAGAAGCCGGGCAGCAGCCCCTCCAGGCCGAAGCCGGGCAGGCCCTCGCGGATGGCGTCGAGCTGCTCGCGCAGCTTCGTGGTGGGCAGGTTGATGCGGTCGGCGACGGCGCGGGCCGCGGACTCGGCGCGCGAGCGCGTCAGCTCGGAGAAGATGACCTCGCGCGCGGGCAGGAGGATGATCTCCTTGAGCGAGTCCACGGTGCGCTGCGACTCTGGATCGAAGACGCGGATGGACTCGATGGTGTCGCCGAAGAACTCGATGCGGACGGGCTTGTCGTAGAGCGGGCTGAAGACGTCGATGAGGCCGCCGCGCACGGAGAAGGTGCCCAGATCCTCGACGAGCGGGCTGCTCTGGTAGCCCATGTTGGCGAGCTTGCGGGCGAGCGCGTCCCGGTCGAAGTCCTGGCCCACGCCGACGCGCTCGGACAGCTCGCCCATCACCCGCGGGGGCAGCACCTTGCGGAAGAGGCCGCGCATCGACAGCACGAGCGCGGGGAAGCGGGTGCCCTGGCGCAGGTGGAAGAGGGCGCCGAGCCGGTCCGCGATGACGTCCGCGTCCGGGGAGAGCTCGTCGTAGGGGAGCACCTCGTCGGCCGGCAGGCGGAGGACGTGGGGCTCGCGCGCGCTCCCCCGGCCGCCGAGGAAGAAGGCGAGGTCATTCGCGAGCGCATCCGCGGCCTCTTCATCCGGGGCGATGCAGACGAGGGGAGCCTGGAGGGTGCGCGCGAGTCGGGCGAGCGCATGCCCGCGAGCGGCTCCCTGGAGCCCCTGCGTGCGGACACGCTGTCCGGGGCGGAGCAGCTCCACCACGCGGGCGAAGGGGTCCCCTGCCACCGGAGGCGCGCGAAGTGCCTCTACATCGAGCTTCTGCTTGAAAGGAGTTTCCATCCGTGAGGGCGCCTCATGAGGGCCCTCCCGGTAATTAGGAGCCGGACTGGTGTGGGTCAACGGAAGAGCGAGGGGCCGGGGAGGCGACAGTTACCCAGCACCCAGGGCCCACAATCGCCTACTCACCCCATCGTCCGGACTTCCTCATCGTCGTCATCCTCGTCGTCATCCCCCCCGGTGTCGCCCCCGTCCTTTCCGTCACCGCGGGTGAGGGCGGAGTCGGTGGTGTGCCGGGCCTGGGCCATGGCCTGGGTCCTCGGGCCGGGCGAGTCCAGGAGCCCGGCGAGGACGACGAGGGAGAAGAGGGCGGTGGCGAGGGTGCGCATGGGGGAGCCTCCAGTCGAGTCCTCGGACGGGGCAGGGGGGCGGGATATTCACGCCCCTCCCGGTGGGGGGCTCAGCCCTTCTTGAGGGTGCGGATGTAGGCGACGAGCGAGTCGAGCTGCTCGGGGGTGAGCTTGTCCTTGAAGGCCTTCATCTTCTTGTTGCGGGGCGAGCCCTCGGCGATGGACTCGCGGATGTCCGCGTCGCTCTGGGCCGTCTGCCAGGCCGCCTGGGACATATCGACGATGGCCTCCTTCTTCCCCATGGGCGTCTGGGCGCGGCCATCCGTGCCATGACAGGACTTGCACTTGGCCGTCCACAGCTCGACGACGTCATCGGCGGCGTGGGCGGCGGTGGCCAGCGAGAGGGAGAGCAGCAGGGCGTACCGGGTCTTCATGATGGGAGGTCTCCAGGCGGGAGGTGGCTCGGGGATGGAGCGCAGTGTCGACCGACAGGGGCGGTGGTGACTAGGGGGGACTCCTCAAGGCGCGGCGGGCGGCCAGAACTCTACTGCGCGTCCGGGTGGCACGAGCCACAGCTGCTCGAGGAAGCGCACCGCGCCCCTGTCCGCCGGGTGGTGCTTCACCGTCGCGGCCTGCGCGCCGAGCAATACACCGAAGGCCACGAGCCCGGCCACGAGCGGAGCCGGGGCCGGCCAGCGGGACCCGCTCGCCGCGAGCCGCACGAAGACCCACCCGGCCAGTCCGAGCAGCGCCAGGAGCAGCAGCACCCCGGCCACCGGATTGCCGAGCCCCATGAACTGCGGGAGGTTCGGCGGCAGGTAGCCGTCCTTCAGCAGGGGCACCGCCAGCCCGAGGACCGCGTTGGACACGTCATCGGGGATGTAATTGACGAAGGTGGCCACGCCGGTGAACGCGATGGACGCGGCGCACAGGGCCGCGGCCGGGCCCAGGAGTGCCGGGCGGCCCGAGCCCCGCAGCCACTCCAGCAACAGGCCCGCGGGCAGCAGCAGGAAGGGCACCAGCCCCGTCAGGTGACGCGGGCCCGTCGTCCAGCCCCACGAGTCATACGAGAAGGACGAGGTGAAGTACGTGTACCCGGCGAGCAGCGCCACCACGAGCCACAGGTGGGCCCGCATCTCCCCGCGGCCGCGCGCCTCGCGCCGCAGCACCCCCAGGCCGGGCAGCGCGAGCAGCAGGAAGGGCGACAGGGTGAACAGCCCCCGCAGCGGCGAGAAGAAGGACAGGGCGAAGGCGCGCGGATCCGGATAGCGGATGCCCAGGAAGCCGCCCAGGTGCCACGGCTGGTAGGCCGCGTCGTTGAGGTACTTGTACCCGCTCTCCAGCGGGTGCCCGAAGGCCGCCTGGTGGTAGAGCATCAGCCCCACCACGAAGGGCAGCGCTCCCAGCAGGGCCAGCCCGGCCCCTCGCCCCAGGCGCACCCACCGCGCGCGCGGCGGCTCCTCGCGCCCCAGCACGGTCAGCACCGCGTACAGCACCAGCCCCAGCACGCCGAGCGCGCCGGTGTACTCGGCGGCCACCGTGGCGCCCGCGCACGCGCCCGCCACGAGGTAGCCCCGCTCCCGCCACTCGCCGCGCGCCAGCCGCCACAGCGCGTAGAAGCCGCCGAAGAGCAGCACCGCCGTCGTCTGGTGGCTCATGAAGAGCAGCGAGTAGCTGAACGCCAGCGAGCCCAGCCCGTACGTCACCGTCACCGCGTCCGCCACCTCCGGCGACAGGTACGCCCGCAGGAAGCGGCGCACGAGTCCCAGCATGAAGAGCGTGGGCAGCACCGTGAGGAGCAGCCGGCTGAAGAAGACGAGCGGCACCTCGGGCACGGCGTAGAGGAAGCCCCCGCCCCACCAGCGCAGCACCGCGTACACCGGCACCGCGGCGAAGGACAGCAGGGGGGCCTTGGACGGGTAGTACTTCCCGTCCTTCACCGACAGGTCCCCCACGTAGCCGAAGTCCTGGAGCGCCCGGTTGATGTCGAGCGTCCCGTACTCCACCAGCGCGCGCGTCTGCCACAGCCGGCACAGCTCATTGGGCGAGCGCAGGCCGGGGTGGTAGGGGAACAGCAGCACGTACAGCGCCACGAGCACCGCGTACACCGCGCGCGGGGCACGGGGCTCGGGCAGCGCACTCACAGCGCGTCGCTGCCGCGTTCCCCCGTGCGGATGCGCACGGCCTCGTCCACCGGCAGGACGAAAATCTTCCCGTCGCCAATCTTCCCCTCGGTGCCGGAGCGGGCCGCGCGCACGATGGCGTCCACCACCCGCGCCACCAGGTCGTCGTCCACCACCACCTCCACCTTCACCTTGGGGAGGAAGTCCACGACGTACTCGGCGCCCTTGTAGAGCTCCGTGTGGCCCTTCTGCCGGCCGAACCCCTTCACCTCCACCGCCGTGAGGCCGTGCACGCCCACCTCGTGGAGGGCATCCTTCACGTCATCCAGCTTGAACGGCTTGATGATGGCTTCGATCTTCTTCATCCGGCACCTCAGGTGGCGCGTGCCACCGCGAAGAGGCTCATTCCCACGGGCAGCTTCACATGACTCTCGGCCCGGGCCAGCAGCGGGGCGAGCCGGTCATACACCTTGAGCTGGAGCTTGGGCACCGAGCGGCGGCGCATCACCCGGCTGTTCATGAACCAGCCCGGAATGCCCACCAGGTTCATCCACTCGAGCCGCTCCAGCTCGAAGCCGTTCTGCCCCAGCACCTCGCGCAGGGCGGACGGCGTGTAGCGCCGGTAGTGCCCCACCGCCTCGTCGATGGAGCCGAAGAGCTGCGGCAGCGCCGGCACCAGCACCAGCACCCGGCCGCCCGGGTGGAGGATCTGCCGGAAGCGGCGCACCGCCGAGGCATCGTCCGGGATGTGCTCCAGCACGTTGGACAGGACGATGGTGTCCAGCCGCTCGGCCTTGAGCGCCTCCCAGTCCGCCAGCGCCACGTCCGACAGGTACGGCCGCACGTGCGGCTTGCCCCGGAACTTGTTCTTCAGCCGGTCCACGTAGAAGCGGTCCACCTCGAGCGCGATGAGCAACTCCAGCCCCGGCTCGAGCTTCTGCGTGATGGTGCCGATGCCCGCGCCGATCTCCAGCACGCGCCGGCCCAGGTGCTCGCGGAAGCGCTGCCCCAGCCACGCGTTGTAGTTGTTGGCGCCGTCCATGCGCTCCAGCGTGGTGTAGCCCTCGTGCTGGTTGTCCGCGTCGTTCTGGACGGTGGCGTAGCGCACCAGCGTGCGCAACCGCGCGAGCTGCGAGCCCAGCGGCCGGTGCGGTTTGGCCTCCAGCACCAGCGGCACCTCCGCCAGCCGGAAGAGCTGCGCCGCCAGCTTCACGACGATCTCCGCGTCCACCGCGTCGTCGTCGCTGGTGAGCGCCACCGACTTGAGGGCCTCGGTGCGGAAGGCCCGCTGGCCGCACAGCGGATCCGTCAGGGCCACATCGGTGACGAAGCGGGTGACCTGGCCCAGGGCGCGATCCGCCAGCAACTCCGTCTCCAGCCCCACCATCCGCCGATTGCCGAACACCGCATCCGCCGTGTCCTCGTGGATGGGGCGGCAGAGCGCCTCGCAGGACTCCAGGGAGTAGGCCGAGTCCGCGTCCTGGAGGACGGTGATGTCGCCCGTGACCCGACCGAGCGCCGCCCGGATGGCCGCTCCCTTACCCGGCAGCCCCTGGAGCACCTGGATGTTCGGCGCGGAAGGGACCTCGATCGGCCCCTCGCCCGCGAGAATCACCTGCGCTCCCCGAGAGGCGAGCGTGTGGGCGAAGCGCGAGGCCACGGGGGCGGAGGCCGGGATGAAGGGAATGATGAACGAGGCAGACGGGTTCACGGCGCCGTGACTACCACACCCCTGACACGGGTGCTCGCGCGCGTGTACGGGGCGCGCGCCCGGAGGGCATCCGGGCGAGTCCGTGAAGATTGACCCCCTGGGTGTGCCGGGGCACTCTGACCCCTTGGCCGCGCCTCGGTTGGCCAGAGCCCTGGCAGGAGAGCGACTTGGAAGAGACCCCGAACGAGGCCCTCGAGGCCCCCGAGCCCTCGCTGGACGTGATGCAGTACGTCCGCGCGCTCTGGCGGCGCAAGTGGCTCATCCTCGCCGTGATGGCCGTGGTGCTGCTCGCGGGCACGTTCCACACCCTGCGCCAGCCGAAGATCTACACGGCGAGCACCTCCCTCATCATCGACGTCGCCGCGCCTCGCGTCCTGGACGCCGACGTCAAGGAGGTGATGGGCGACGAGCGGGGCAACTACTGGGCGAACAAGGAGTACTACACCACCCAGAGCGAGGTGATTACCTCGCGCTCGGTGGCCTCGCGGGTGGTGGACCGGTTGGGCCTGGGCAATGACCCGGCCTTCCTCGGGGTGGAGGGCATCCAGGACCCGGAGGCGCGCAAGAAGGCCATGGCCTCCGTCGACGCGGTGTCGCTGGTGCGCTCGCGCATCGCCGTCATTCCCTCGTCCAACTCGCGCGTGCTGCGCATCGCCGTGGAGGACATGGACCCCAAGCGCGCGGCGCTGCTGGCCAACGAGGTGGCCGAGGCCTACATCGCGGAGAACCTCGCCCTTCGCCTGAAGACGACCGAGGGCGCCAGCGCCTGGCTCGAGGAGCGCCTGAGCGAGCTGGGCACGCGCGCCAGCAGCAGCGAGCTGGACCTCTACAAGTTCAAGCGCGGCGCGGACATGCTCTCCATCAGCGTCGAGGGCAAGGGCGGGGCGCCGCAGCAGCAGAGCACGGCGAAGCAGGCCTACGACCGCTACATGGCCGAGCTCATCGACGTGCGCACGAGGATGGCCGCCCTCCAGGCCCGCGTGGACTCCATGCGCCAGCTGCGCACGAGCGCCAGCGCCGACGCGGAGCACTGGGCCGAGGGTCTCACGGAGGCGGGCACGGGCCCCCTGCGCGAGCTGCGCAACCAGGTGCTGGCGCAGCGCACCGCCTGCGTGGAGCTGTCCGGGCGCTACCTGGCCGAGCACCCCAAGATGCAGGAGTGCCAGCAGAAGCTGGTCGTGGTGCAGCAGGAGCTGCGGCACAGCCTGGACAACCTCGTGCGCGGCGCGGAGACGGACCTGGCCGCGGCCCAGGCCAACGAGCGCAACCTCCTGGCGCTGGTGAGCAAGGCCAAGACCGAGGCCTTCCAGGTGACGGAGAAGGAGATCGCCTACGAGAAGCTCCAGCGCGAGGCGCAGAACGACCAGCGCCTGTACGAGATGGTCCTCAAGCGCTTCAAGGACTTGGAGCTGTCGGGCCTGCTGCGCACCAGCAACGTGCGCGTGCTGGACGCGGCCATCCCCAACCCGGTGCCGGTGCGGCCCAACACCCGGAGCGCGCTGCTGCTCTTCTTGATGCTGGGGGTGATGGGCGGCGTGGCGCTGGTGCTGGCGCTGGAATTCCTCGACGCGAGCGTGGTCAGCCGCGCGGACGTGGAGGAGCGGCTGGGGCTGCCCTTCATCGGGGCCATGCCGCCCCTGCGCTCCGAGGTGGACGGGGGCTCGGCGGACCTCTTCATCCAACGCCACCCGCGCTCCCCCGCGGCCGAGATGTGCCGGGCCATCCGCACCAACCTCCTCTTCATGTCGCCGGACAAGCCCTTCCGCACGGTGGTGGTCAGCTCGGCGGGGTCCGCCGAGGGCAAGTCCACCGCCGTCATCAACCTGGGCATGGTGATGGCGCAGACGGGTACCCGGGTGCTGCTGATGGACACGGACATGCGCCTGCCTCGCCTGCACCGGGCCTTCGGCGTGCCCGACGACGTGGGTGTCAGCTCGCTGGTGGTGGGCGAGGGCTCGCTGGAGCGTGCCATCAAGTCCACGGACGTGCCCAACCTCTTCGTGCTGCCCTGCGGGCCGCTGCCCCCCAACCCGGCCGAGCTGCTCCACACGCGCGCCTTCGCGGAGCTGCTGGTGAAGCTCAAGGAGCGCTACGACTGCATCCTCCTGGACAGCCCGCCCCTGGGGCCCGTCTCGGACGCGCTCGTCCTCGCCAAGCAGGCGGACGGCATCCTGCTGGTGCTCAAGGCCGGGGGGACGCACCGCGAGCAGGCCAAGCGCGCCATCCGCTCGCTGCGGGACGTGAAGGCCCGCATCATCGGCGCCCTGCTCAACCACATGGACGTGAAGGGCGGCGGCAGGTACGGCTCCGACTACAACGTCTACAACGACTACCGCGCCTACGGCGGCGAGCGCGGCGAGCGCGACGAGCGCGACGAGCGGCGCACCGCCTCCTGAGACGGGCTCCGGACATGAAGGTCCTCCAACTCGGCAAGTACTACGCCCCCTACCGGGGCGGCATGGAGACGCACCTCTCGGGCTTGTGCGCGGAGCTCCAGGGGCGCGTGGAGCTGGAGGTCCTCGTCTCCCACACCGCCCCGCGCACCGTGCGCGAGGTGGTGCACGGGGTGCCCGTCACCCGCTGCGCCGAGCTGGTGAAGGTGGCCTCCACCTCGCTCAACCCCACGCTGCCGCTGGAGCTGTCCCGGCGCCGGTATGACCTGCTGCACATGCACTTCCCGCACCCCATGGCGGTGATGGGGTACCTGGGCAGTGTGCGGCCGAGACGGCACGGGCTCGTCATCACGTACCACAGCGATGTGGTTCGTCAGAAGCAGCTGCTCAAGCTGTACGAGCCCTTCATGCAGCGGGTGTTGGAGCGCGCGGACGCCATCCTGGTGGGCTCGCCCAACTACGTGGAGACGTCCGAGGCGCTGCGTGCGCACCGGGCGCGGTGTCACGTGGTGCCCTTCGGCATCGACGTGGCGCGCTTCCAGCGCACGCCCGAGCGAGAGGCGGCGGCCGCGGCCCTGCGGGCCCGGTACGGTGGGGCCCCGCTGCTGATGGGCGTGGGGCGGCTCGTCTATTACAAGGGCTTCGACCACGCCATCCGCGCGCTGCGCCAGGTGGAGGGCGCGCACCTGCTGCTGGTGGGCGAGGGGCCGCTGCGCGCGGAGCTGGAGGCGCTGGCCCGGGAGTGTGGCGTGGCCGCTCGCGTCCACTTCCTCGGGCACCTGGGGGACGAGGCGCTCACCACGCTCTACTACGCGTGCGACGCCTACGTGCTGTCCTCCGTCACCCGCGCCGAGGCCTTCGCGCTGGTGCAGCTCGAGGCCCTGGCGTGTGAGCTGCCCGTCATCAACACCGCCCTGGACTCGGGGGTGCCCTTCGTCAGCCGCCACGAGGAGAGCGGCCTCACCGTGCCGCCAGGGGACGAGGCGGCGCTGGCCTCGGCCATGCGGCGGATGCTGGCCCACCCGGAGCAGCGCCGGGCCTGGGGCGCGGCGGGCCGCGCGCGCGTGCTGGCCGAGTTCACCCAGTCGCGCATGGGCGAGCGCGTGCTCGACGTGTACCGCGACGTCCTGGCGGCGAGGCAGGCGCGGGGATGATCGGATTCGGGCTCACGCTCATCGCCCTCCTCGGGACATTCGTGGCCACGCGGCGCGGCACGGGCCACGGCCTGGGCGTGCTGATGCTGTTCGGCTACTTCTACGGCATCCTCCGGGCCCGCTACCTGGATGGCTTCTCCCACTTCATCTTCGATGGCGCGGTGGTGGGCCTCTACCTGGCCTTCTTCACCCGACGGAAGAGGGCGGCGCGGGTCGGCCGGGACGGCGTGGCGCTGCGGCTGTGGGTGAAGGTGCTGATGCTCTGGCCCCTCTTCACCCTGGTGCTGTCGCCGTTCCTCGACTCGCAGCACTTCTTCATTCAAATCGTCGGCCTGCGGGTGGCCATCCTCCTGCTGCCGTTCATCACCATCGGCGCGAGCCTGGACGAGAAGGAGCTGGACACCTTCGGGACGTGGGTGCTGTGGCTCAACGCGGTGGCGTTCGTCTTCGCGCTGGCGGAGCTGCGCCTGGGCGTGGAGCCCTTCTTCCCGCGCAACGCCTCCTCGCAGATCATCTACAACTCCACGGACGTGGGCGAGGAAAGGCTCCCGCGCATCCCGTCCATCTTCAACAGCGCGCATGCCTACGCGGGCACCATGCTGATGTCGCTGCCGATGCTGGTGCGCCGGTGGATCCGCGTCCCCAAGGACCGCCTGCTCACCACCGCGATGTTGGTGGCCAGCGTGTTGGGCATCTTCATCTCCGCGGCGCGCAGCCCCGTGGCGCAGCTCGCGCTCACCATCCTCCTCCTGCTGGTGGTCTCCCGCTTCTCGATGAAGATGCTGGCGTCGGTGTTGGGGCTGGGGCTCGTCGTGGGGCTCGTCGTGATGACCAACGAGCGCTTCCAGCGCTTCCTCACGCTCCAGGACACCAGCTACGTGTCGGACCGGATGGTCGCGAGCGTGAACGAGAGCCTGACGAACGTCCTCCTCAACTACCCGATGGGCAGTGGGCTGGGCAGCGCCGCGGGGACGAGCATCCCCTTCTTCCTGATGGACCTGGCCCGGCCACAGATTGGCCTGGAGAATGAGTTCGGCCGCATCGCCCTGGAGCAGGGACTCCCCGGGCTGATGCTGTGGCTGTGCTTCCTGGGCTGGCTCGCCACCCGGTTGCCGCCGCGCCGCCGCGGGGCTCCCGTGGTGGCGGATCGCATGATGTGGGTGTCCATGCTGGTGATGTGGATGACGGCCTTCCTGGGCACGGGGACGCTCTCCTCCATTCCCGGCTCCGCCCTGTTGCTGCTGTGGATGGGCGCGGTGGTGGGGATGCGGCGGCCCGCTCCCGCGAAGGCGCCCGTGCCCGCCACGCCCCCGAGGGTAGGGCCGCTGGAGGTGGTGCGGCCGTGAGGATCGCCCTGGTGGTGCACGAGTACAACCGGGGTTTCGGCCATAGCCGCTACGTGGTGGAGCTGGCCGAGCGCTTCCGGGCCCGGCACGAGGTGCATGTCTTCGCCCACCGCTTCGACTCGCGAGGCGCCGAGGGCATCACCTTCCACCGGGTGCCCGCGGTGCGCGCCACCGCGCTCACCACCGTGCTGTCCTTCTATGCCTCGGCCAGCCTCCAGCTCGGACGGGGCGGGGGCTTCGACATCGTCCACGCGCAGGGGCTGGCCACCACGGGCGCCAACGTCATCACCGCCCACATCTGCAACCGCTCCTGGTTCCGTGCCCAGCGTGCGCTCGGCCACGACTACACCGCGCGCCAGCGGCTCTTCGAGCGCGTGGTGGTGCCGTTGGAGGAGCGCCTCTATCGGACGTCCGGCGGGGCCACCGTCATCGCCATCTCCCACCGGCTGGAGGAGGAGCTGCGCGAGCTGTACGGACGCACGGGGCCCACCCGGGTCATCCACCATGGCGTGGACGTGGAGCGCTTCTCCCCGGCCCTGCGCGGTGACACCCGGCGCGAAGTGCGCGCGGCGCTCGGCGTGGGGCTGGAGGAGCGGACCGCCCTCTACGTGGGAGACCTGCGCAAGGGCGCGGCCGTGACGCTGGAGGCGCTGGCCCGGGTGCCGGGGCTCACCCTGGACCTCGTCACCCGGGGGGACACCGGCCCCACGCGCGCGCGGGCGGAGCGGTTGGGGCTCGGCGCCCGCGTGCGCTTCCATCCGCCCACCGACGCCATCGAGCGCTTCTACGCCGCGGCCGATCTCTTCGTCTGCCCCACGCCCTATGACGCCTTCGGCATGGTCGTCACCGAGGCCATGGCCGCCGGGCTGCCCGTCATCGTCTCGCGCGCCGCCGGGGCCTCGGAGCTCATCACCCACCGCGAGGACGGGCTGCTGCTGGACGAGGCGGGAGACGTGGAGGCGCTCGCGGCGGCGATGCGCGAGCTGGCCGGGGATGTGGCCTTCTCCGAGCGTCTGGGCCGGGCGGCCCGGGTCCGGGCGGAGCGGTGCACCTGGGACGAGGTGGCCCGCCAGACGCTCGAGGTCTATGCGCAGGTGCGGGAGCGTCGCGTATGAAGAAGCGGGTGGCCTTCGTGGTGAATGGCACGCCGGGGAGTGCCATGAGCACCCGCGCCGAGTCCTTCGCCCGGGAGTTGGAAAGCACGTTCGACTGCACGCTGCTGCACCGTGCGCCCCGGAAGGTGCGTGCCATCGCCGAGCTGACGGCGGCCCTGCGCTCGCTGCGGCCGGACGTGCTGTACGTGATGGACCTGGGGTACTCGGGGGTGGCCGCCGCGGCCCTGCACGCGCTCCGGGCGCGCTGCCCGCGCGTGGTGGACACCGGGGATGCCATCGCCGCCCTCGCACGCTCCGTGGGCGGACGGGGCCGGGTGGGGGAGCTGCTCACCGAGGGGCTCGAACAGTTTGGCCTGCGCACCGCGGATGCCGTGGTGGTGCGCGGCACCTTCCACCAGCGGCTGCTGGCGGAGCAGGGGCTGGAGAGCACCGTCATCCAGGATGGGGTGCACGTGGGGGCGTTCCTCGCGCGCCCCGCCACGGAGCTGCGCCGACGGCTGGGGCTGGAGGGCGTGCTGACCGTGGGCATCCTGGGCTCGACCATTTGGAGCGAGAAGCTCCAGGTGTGCGTGGGCTGGGAGCTGGTGGAGCTGATGCGGGTGATGAAGGGGCGGCCCGTGAGGGGCGTGCTCATCGGAGACGGCAGCGGTGTGCCCCACCTGCGCGAGTGGTGCCGGCGCTATGGCCTCGAAGGGCAGATGACCTTCATCGACCGCATCCCGTATGAGAGCGTGCCCGAGTACCTCGGGGTGATGGATGTCGTCCTGTCCACGCAGAGCAACGACGTGGTCGGCCGGGTGCGCACCACGGGGAAGCTGCCCCTGTACATGGCCAATGGGCGGTATGTGCTCGCCACCGACGTGGGGGAGGCCTCGCTCGTGCTGCCCGAGGAGATGCGCGTGCCGTACGAGGGCGTGGTGGATCGCGCCTACCCCGCCCGGCTCGCCGAGCGGGTGGAGGGGCTGCTGGCCCGGCCCGAGCGGCTCCGGGCCGGAGAGGCCCTGGTGGACGTGGCGCGTGAGCGGTTTGATTACGCGGTGCTCGGCGCCCGCGTCCGCGAGCTGCTGGAGCGGGTGACGACCCGGTAGCTCAGTGGGACATGGCCCGAGGCTGGCACTGGCGAGGGCTGAGTGCCTTTTCCGGTGTGGTGCCAGGGGCTCCTTGCATCAACCGAGGGGGGACCCGGCCCAGGGTGGACAGTGCGGAAATCCGCCTTCGGTGCAGCCCAGTTCTAGTCGACTAGAAGTGATGTGGGTTTATGTGCGATGGTTCTAGTCAACTAGAAGTGTGGACTGTTCCTGTCACAAAGCGCCTGTCCAGCGGTACGAGGCTGGCTGCCAGGCCGGGGCTGGCTGTCATTGACATGACGCTCGATGAGGCCACCAGCACGATGAATGTGTTGGTCCAGCAGGGCAGCACCGCCGCGCATCAGATCGGCACGCTCTACAACCACATCGTGAGCCGGAAGCTGGCGGAGCTGGCCGGGTACAAGACCTCCCGGGCGTACTTCAACAAGCATGTGAAGGGGCTCTCGCAGGCCACCCTGAGCGCGTACGGCACGGTGGCCCGCCAGTTCCCGGAGTCGGTGTGCACGCAGTACGGCATGTTCAACCTCCGTGCCCTCATCAGCTACGTGGAGGCGACGGGCGGCGCCATGGGGTCGGACCCGGGACTCCTGACCATCGACGTGCCGCAGGAGGACGGCAAGGTGGTGACGAAGCCCTTCAGCGACTGCAGCGTGGAGGAGGTGGAGCGGGCCACGCGGGCCAAGAAGGCTCCGCCCCCGGTGCGGGTGCCCGTGCCGGACCAGGCGCGGCTGCTGTTCTTCGAGGACAGCCTCTTCCGCAACTTCAACGGGGTGGCGCAGGTGCGCTTCTCCGCGCACAACGAGGATGGCAAGACGTTCCTCAACCTGCAGAACGTGCCCATGCAGGAGGTGACGCGGCTCATCCAGGCGCTCCAGGAGGGCCTGGAGGCCCAGCCCTCCCTGTTGGCGAAGTAGGGCCCCGCCTCCGCGTGAGGTGAGGTGACCGCGCGAGGAGGGACGCCGACCAGACATGGCGGGTGTTCCCTCCTCGCGTCTTTCCTGGCCCCCTCACGGCCAACGCTCGACGGCGCTCACGGGCAGTTGCCGGTTCATCACGGCGGCACCGGCCGCGGAGCCTTCGTGCATGGGCACTCGCCCTTCGTCCCAGTTACCCAGCACGATGCACACGGGGTACTTCCGCCCATCGGGCAGGATGGCCAGCGTGTAGCGGCCCATGACGGCCGGGCGCTCGTTCCAGTAGATGTCGGGGCCCGTCCAGAGGCGACCGTGTAGCAGCGTCCCCTCGAGCAGGTTGCCACTCCCCCTCGTGATGCGGCCGATGACGGGGCCATCCTGGTAGGCGCCCACATCGCTGAAATCGCCAGGCTGATTGATGTCTACGACGGCCTGTATGTTGTGACCCGTGTAAATCTTCAACTCCCCGAACATGGCCTCGGTCGCCTCCTTGGGGCAGTCCGCGGGCTCTGGAGGCCGCACCTGGGCCGCGGGGCAGCCAAGGCCAGCGACGGCGCACAGCCAGGCGGTGAGGAAACTCGAGGGAGTGGAGCGGGCGGGGGTGGACACGGGCGGGCTTCCTTTCTCGGAACGGCCAGACCCAGGCATTAGCGCCTCGGGTGGGGGCGCGAGTGTGGAGTGCGCCAGCCACAAGGCAAGGCCGAGCACCGTCAAGCTCACGAGCAGGACCCGGGGCCACCTCGCGCGGCGCTGGCGACCAGGGAGCTCCTGTTGTGCCTCTGCCTGGGCGTCGTCAGCGGGAGGCAGTGTCTCCTCCGGGGCCCCGCGCGCCGTTTCCAGCGACGGGGCTGGCGGTGCTGCTTCCTCCTGGGGCGGTGGCTCTGCCGGGCCGTCCTCGGCGGGAAAGAGCGGCACCTTCCAGGCAGGGGACTGTCTCTCGTTCTCGGCGGCCTTCTCCAGCGCCTGCCGCAGCGCCTCGGTGCTGGGGTAGCGCTCCTCGGGTTTCTTTTCCAGCAACTTCATGGCGATGTCGCTCAGGGATCGCGGCGCCAGGGGGTTGAGGAGATGGGGCGCCGTTGGGGGCACGGTGGCGATGGCGGCCAGCAACTCCTTGTCCGGCAACTCGGGGTCGAAAGGGTGGAGGTCGGTGAGGGACTGGTAGAGCAGCACGCCCAAGGCGTACAAGTCCGCGGGCACGCCTCCCTGGAAGGGCTCGTTCCGCTTCCAGGCCTCGCGGCGCGTGTAGGCCAGGAGCTCGGGCGGCACCAGGTGCAGCACGCCCTCGGGCAGGCCCATTGTTTTCGTGAGGGTGCCCGGCAGGCGCGCGGTGCCGAAGTCGATGAGGAAGGGCCTGCCGTCCTCGCGGCGG
>NZ_DASVSO010000742.1:0-1764 GCF_036388035.1 Archangium sp. | reverse complement strand
AGCTCGCCCTGCCGGCGCTGCTGGCCCACGCGCCGCGCTTCCAGGAGGCCCTGGGGGCGCGGGTGCGGGAGAACCGGCACCGGCTGCTCCAGGCCCGCCCGAAGGAGGCCCACTGGGACGTGGTGCCGGCCCAGGGCGGGTGGAGCACCGTGCTGCGCATTCCATTGGAGCCCGGCGAGGAGGCCACCTGCTTGTCCCTGCTGGAGCAGGGGGTGGTGGTGCAGCCGGGCTACTTCTACGACTTCAGCGGCGGGGCCTTCCTGGTGCTGTCCCTGCTGCCGCCGCCAGAGGTCTTCGCCGCCGCGCTGGAGCCGCTCGCGCGCGTGCTGGCCGCCTAGCCCACCACGTCGCGAGGAACCTTGCTCGTGGTGCCGAAGCTGCCGGCGAGGCCGTAGCATTCGATGCCCAGGTGGGGGTCCCACGAGGGCTGCCCCTCGATGCGGCTGGCCCTGCGCCGCGCCAGCAGGGCGGGCAGCTGCGTGACGAAGAGGCCGTAGAAACCGGCCGCGTCCTCGCCCATCTCGGCTGGCGCCACGCCCAGCTCCTGCTCCAGGTGCTGGAGCCCCAGGAGGAAGAGCCGCTCGGAGTCCTCGTTGGCCGCGGACCCCCGAGGCACATCCAGGGCGAGCTCGACCAGAGAGCGGCCCGGCAGGTGCCGCGCGAGTTCATGTCGCACCTTGGTGCGTTGCTCCCGTGCATCGAGCACGCGGGTCTCCTCGGTTCGTACCGAAGCTCGCTTCGCCAGGGCTGTGCTCATGTGGCTCCTCCCCGTGGTCCGGAAATCGGACCCCGCTCCAATAACAGAGACGCCTGACGCGGGTTCGTGATGCGCCTGACGAGTCATGGGGCGGGAGTGTTCCCACGGCATGCTGGCGAGCGGGTGAGCGTTCGCCACTTTTCAGAGCACTGCCTGGGAGGGCCCCGGGATTGATGGGAAGTGCACGCTCGGGGCCTCAACCCGACAGGGCCGTGGGAGTGGCTCCCACCCCCAGCGGAGGCATCGCGGCCACCAGGGCGCGCAGCCGTGGGACGTCGATGGGCTTGTCGAGGCAGGGCAGGCCCGTCGCGGCCATGAAGGTGCGCGACTGCTCCGTGAAGGCGCCTCCCGTCATGAAGATGACCCGCTGGGCCTGCTCCGGCGCCAGTCGCACCAGCTCCTCATGGAAGCGGGGACCACTCATCTCCGGCATCATCAGGTCGCACAGGATGGCGTCGAAGCGCCGGCCCGAGGCCACCTGCGCCAGGGCTTCCGGGCCCTGGACGAGCACGAGCACCTCGTACTGCTGGCCGAGGATGCGCTGGAGGGCCCGGCCGACGACCGCCTCGTCATCCAGGATCAGCACGCCGCGCTTCTTCGCCACCTTGCCCGAGGTTCTCGGGGGACTCTCGGTCACCTCATGGGCCGTTGGCAGGCGGAGGTGGAACACGGTGCCCTGGCCCGGCTCGCTCTCCACCCAGAGCGCTCCTCCCATCTCGGTGACGAGGCGGCGGCAGATGGCCAGTCCCAGGCCCGTGCCCACGCCCACCGGCTTGGTGGTGAAGAAGGGCTCGAAGATGCGCTCGCACAGCTCCGGGGGGATGCCCCGGCCGGTGTCGTGGATCTCCACCCGCACGTGGCCCGTGCCCTCCTGGCGCGTCACCACGCGGATCTCCTGCGCGGTGCTGTGGCCCTCGGGGATGGCATCGGCGGCGTTGACGAGCAGGTTGAGGAAGACCTGTCCGAGCGGCGCCTCGTTGGCGAGCACCGAGGAATGCGCGGCATAG
>NZ_DASVSO010000741.1:0-4659 GCF_036388035.1 Archangium sp. | reverse complement strand
CTCGAGCCCCTGCGCCACAGCGGGGGGCAGGTGAATGCCGAGCGGGCATTCGGGGACGTGGGCAACTTCGTGACGGACCCCGAGGGCCGGGAGATTCCAGGCAACCGGGGGACTGTCTGGTCCGCGGACCTGGCAGACGCGCCCGTGTGGCCCGGAAGCACGCCGTAGTGGGCGCAGCGGCACCGTCCGCTTACTTGTGACGGTGCCGCTCTTGTAGACATCCACAAGCCATGTAGGGCCCTGGCGCGGCCTGGGAGGAAGCAATGACGGTGGTCGTCTCTCCGATAAACCCAAGCGGCCGGACCCCCACTCGGTCCCTGGAGTCAGGCATGCAACAAGCCGGTGTCGTCGGTCGCGGCCAACTGTGCCGTTCGGCCTGCCTCGCCGTAGGCTTGGCCGTTCTGGCATCTGGGTGTGCATCAACGAGCGCCTCGGGGTACGGTGGCGGCTTTGCGCTCACTCAGGCCGAGTGCAACCAGACCGACAGCACCGTCACCTGTTGCCTCAAGCAGAACCCCGGCCAGTACGAGCGGTGTGGTGCAACACCTCCGACCGAGGCCACGCGCCCCAACAATCTCCTGCCTGAACGCACTGAGTCCGAAGCCGCGCCGATCCCCGAGCTTCCAACCCGACAGGAGAGGGAGCGATGGCGGAAGGACATCTGCCTACCGCACTACAACAAGTGCATCCAGGCCGGAGGCGGAAGCATTGATGGCAGGGTTTGGAAGGAACCGCAGTGTAAAGCCTGTTACGAGGCATGTATGCGTCACGGGTTCTGGCCGTGGCAAGCCAACGACAAGCCCTGTCCTGGATCCTGAGCATGGAGACCCCACGCCAGGAGCGCGCCACGACGTTCGGTGAGGAGATCGATCTTCTCTTCATGAAGTTCATGAAATCAGATGCGCCATACGAGCAATGCAGGCGTGAACTCCTAAACCTGGAGAAACGCTGGCTGCAAAAGGCAAAGACTCCAGCCCAGCGCCTAGCGGTGCAGCGCATCATCGCAAAGACCCTCCTTACCGAGGCATTCGGATTCGGCATGCCGTGGAAGGAGTTCGGTCGGTGGCTTCGTCGTATCCAGAATCTCGGCTTCCGCGATCTGGGGATGCGCGTCCACGTCACGTGCCTCTACGTGCAGGCGCTAGACCTGTTCCCTCGACAGGCTCGTGAGGCGTGGGCCCTGTTGGAGGACACAGAGCGAAGAGTGCGCCGACTCCGTCGAGAGAACCCGCTTCGCAAGGAACACATGGAGGCCGTCGCGCACGCGAAGAAGGTTGCCCGCGTGCCGTCTCCCCCTCAATGACAGGGAAGCATGCCCCCATGGCCGCGGGCTCCGCTCGAGGTGCTCGGGCCGGGTATGCGGTGCTGTGCCCGCACGGCAAGAGCTAGGAAGGTGTCGAAGGACTCGTCGCGCCGCTTCCGGCCTCTCGCAGGGGCAGCCTGACGGTGAAGGTGGCGCCCTGCCCGGGCGTGCTGGCAACGCGGATCTCCCCACCCATCGCCTCGACGAGCGTCTTCGAGATGTACAGGCCCAGCCCCAGGCCGCCGTAGTTCCGCTCCGACACGGCGCGCTCGAACCGCCCGAAGATGCGCGACAGGTGCTCGGGCGCGATGCCGATGCCCTCGTCCTGGACCACGAGCGAGGCGTCCCCCGCCTCCACCACCAGCCGGATGTGCACGGGCTTGCCCGCCCCATACTTGATGGCGTTGTCGACCAGGTTGGTGACGACCTGCTCCACCCGGAGCGCATCCCACCGGCCCTGAACGACGCCCGGGACGTCCACCCGGAGCGGAGAGCCCACCCGCGTGGCGTGCAGCTCGTAGCGGGAGGCCACGTCTCGCACCACGCCCGCGAGGTCCACGTCCTCCCGCTCCAAGCGCAGCCGGCCCGCGACGATGCGCGACACGTCCAGCAGGTCTCCAATGAGCGTGGCGAGCTTCGTCACCTGCCGGCGGCCTACCTCCACCGAGGCTCGGACCTTCTGGACGTAGGGAGAGTCGGGCTGTCGCTCCGTCTCCTGGGCCAGCGCCTGGAGCCGGAGGCTCAGCGGGGTGAGTGGCGTCTTCAGCTCGTGCGAAGCCACGGACAGGAACTCGTCGCGGACCCGGATGGCCTCCTGGGCCTCCTGGTAGAGCCGCCGCTGCTCCGTCACCTCTCGCTGGATGCCCCAAGCCCCGACCAGCCGCCCCTCCTTCACCACTCCCACGAAGTTGTTGATGAACACCTTGCGCCTTCCCTCGCGATCCACCTCCTGGGACTCGGCCTCCTCGATCCGGTAACCGCCCTGGATGAACGTGCGCAGGTACTCCGTGTTGCGTGGATCCTCTCGCACGAGGAGCTGGTCCAGCCGCGTTCCCGCGAGCTCCGACGCACGCTCGAACCCATACATCCGTGCCATCGCATCGTTGCACTCGGCGACGATGCCGGTCCTGAACATGGCGTCGATCTGCTCGTCCTCCGGGAGCGTCACGGCGATGGGCGGCTCCACATCGAGGCGGAAGATGCCCTCGGTGCTCTGGCTGACGAAGGTTCGATACCGCTCCTCGCTCTGGCGCAGCTCGGAGGCCAGGGCCTCGGCCTTCTGGCGCGCCTGCACGAGGGGCGTCACGTCGAAAGCGAAGGTGGCGATGCCATCGATCCGACCCTCGGCGTCGCGCGTGGGTTGATAGACGATGTTGATGAAGATCTCCTCGAAGGAGCCGTCCGCCTTCTGCACGCGCGTGAGCACTTCCTTCGCCGAAATGGGCTCACCCGTCGTGTAGACCCGGTCCAGCAGCGCCACGAAGCCTTGCGCCTCCGCTTCGGGCGCGGCCTCGCGAAGCGGCTTGCCCAGGACGTCCCGATTCCCCAGGGCCTGGTTGTTGAGCGGGTTGGAGAGGACGTAGGTGTGCTCGGGTCCTCGGAAGAGGGTCACGTAGGCCGGGGCTTGCATGAAGAGCGAGTGGAGACGAGTCCGCTCGGCTTCGACCTCGTTCCTGGCCGCGCGCTCCCTCTGGAGGAACTCCGCGCGCTCGGCGTTGGTCCTGCGCAGCGCCACATTCAACTTCGTCATGAGGAGGGAGAGCAGCGCGAAGATGCCCAATGCGAGGGCATCGCCCAGTCCCACCCGGAACGTGTGGAAGGGCCGCAGGAAGTAGTAATCCACGGCGGGGAGCGTCAGGGCCGTGGTGACGAGTGCTGGCCCCCATCCTCCCCACCACCCGGCCACCATCACGGCCCCATAGAAGAACAGGAACGGGGTGGAGGACATGAACGGCCACGCCAGGTGCTGGAGGCCCAGCGCCACCCCGAAGCTCAGGACGGCGACCGCGTACCCTCCAGCCGAAGACTTGTGAGTCGACAAAGGGAGACTCAGAAGCCAGACATCTTGGAGAGAATCTCCTTCATCACCTCCGAGGTGCCGCCGCCGATGGTGATGAGCCGGATGTCGCGCCAGGCCCGCGCGATGTGCGTCTCCTCGATGTAGCCCATGCCTCCGAAGAACTGCTGGACGTCGTAGGCCACCTTCTGCGCCAGGTCTCCGGCGAACAGCTTCGCCATGGAGATCTCCCGCACCGCGTTCTCCTTCGAGTTGAAGACGTCCACCGCGTGGTACGTCAGCCGCTTCGCCGCCTCGATGGCCGCCATGTGCTCCACCAGCTTGTGCCGCCACACCTGGAAGCCCAGCAGCGGCTTGCCGAACGCCTGCCGCTCCTTCCCGTATTGGAGCGCGTCCTCAATCATCCGCTCCATCCCGCCCACCGCTGACAGCGCTCCCACCAGGCGCTCGCCCTGGAAGTTCGTCATGATGTGGTAGAAGCCCTCGTTCTCCTCGCCCAGCACGTAGCGGCGCGGAATGCGGCAGTCCTCGAAGTAGAGAATCGCTGTGTCCGAGGACAGGTTGCCCACCTTGTCGAGCTTCTTCGACACCCCGAAGCCCTTCACGTCCGTGGGGAACGTCACCAGCGAGATGCCCCCGTACCCGGGCCCGCCCGTGCGCACCGCCAGCGTGATGAAGTCCGCCCGCGTGCCATTCGTAATCCACATCTTCGAGCCGTTGATGACGTAGTCATCCCCATCCCGCCGCGCCGTCGTCTGCAGGTTCGCCACGTCCGAGCCCGCTCCCGGCTCGCTCACGCCCAGCGCGGCGATCTTCTCGCCCGCCAGCGCCGGCGCGAGGAACTCGCGCTTCTGCTCGTCCGTGCCGATCTCGTTGATGATCGGCGTGGCCATCTGGCCCTGCACCATCATCGCCATGTTCACGCCCGCGTTGCGGCTGCGCGTCAGCTCCTCCGTGAACGCCGTCACGTACCAGTAGTCCAGCCCGCTGCCGCCGTACTTCGGATCATGGTTGATGCCGAAGAAGCCCAGCTCGCCAAACTTCCGGAAGAGCTCCCGGGGGAAGATGCCCGCCCGGTCCCACTCCAGGGCGTGCGGCGTCATCTCCTTCTCCACGAACGTGCGCACCGTCTTGCGAAAGGCCTCATGCTCCTCGGTGAACGGGTTCAGCATGGTCGCTGTGGCTCCTCGGCGTGATTGATGGGGGAGTCGATAGTACAAGGGTCGCTCTCGCCGACAAGGACGACTCCATGGCTTCTGTCACCCTGGCGCTGATCGCGCTGCTCTCGGCCACTCCGCCCGCCCGCCCCACGGCCGAGGACATGCTCCGTGTGCAGTGC
>NZ_DASVSO010000740.1:0-4537 GCF_036388035.1 Archangium sp. | reverse complement strand
GCCGCGCACCTCCCAGATGCCCTCGTCCGGGCGCTCCCAGTTGGACTCCAGGAAGTCGAGCAGCTGGCACTGCAGGCCCCACCCCTCCTCGCGCGGGGGCACGCCGGCGCTCTGGGCCTGGTGGAGGCAGTCGAGCACCTCGCCAAACACGTCGAGCTGGAACTGGCACACGGCCGCGTTGCCCAGCCGCACGGGCGAGGCGCCCTGGTAGCCGGGGAGCCAGGGCAGGCTCTCCTCGGTGAGGCGGCGCTCGCCGGCCACGCCATACATGATCTGCGTCTCCTCGGGCTCCCCGGCCACGGCGCGCAACAGCCAGTCGCGCCAGGCCTGGGCCTCCTCCAGGTAGCCCGCGTCCAGCAAGGCGAGCAGGGTGAAGGTGGCGTCGCGCAGCCAGCAGTAGCGGTAGTCCCAGTTGCGCACGCCGCCGAGGGCCTCGGGCAGCGAGGTGGTGGGCGCGGCGACGATGCCGCCGGTGGGCGAGTAGGTGAGGGCCTTGAGGACGATGAGCGAGCGCAGCACCTCGTCGCGCCAGGGGCCCTCATGGGTGCAGCGCCCGGACCACGCGTGCCACCACGCCTCGGTGTGCGCCACGGCGGTGGTGACGTCGATGGGGCGGGGCGGGGGCTCGTGGGAGGGGTGCCAGGTGAGGAGGAAGTGGGCGCGCTGGCCGGCGGAGAGGGTGAAGTCGGCGCGCAGCGAGGCGTCCTCCACGCGGTAGGGCACGTCGGCGCGGAGGGTGAGCGCATCGGGGCCGGCCATGGCGGTGGAGCGGCCGTTGATGCGGTGCACCCACGGCGTCCGGCCGCCGTAGCCGAAGCGGATGGCCAGGTCCATGTGCACCGGGACGTGGCCCCGCAGGCACACCACCTCGCGGATGAGGTCCGGCTCGCGGCCCCGAGGCGGCATGCAGTCGATGATGCGCAGGGTGCCGTCCTCCGTCTCGAAGTCCGTCTCCAGCACGAGGGTGCCGGGGCGGTAGCGGCGCTGGACGCGGCGGACGCCTCCGGCGGGGGCCAGCAGCCAGCGTCCATGCTCCTCGGTACCGAGGAGGGCGGCGAAGCAGGAGTCCGAGTCGAAGCGGGGCAGGCACAGCCAGTCGATGGAGCCGTCCCGGCCGACGAGGGCGGCGCTCTGGGTGTCGCCGATGAGCGCATAGTCTTCGATGCGGAGGGGCATGTGTTTCCCGGAGGACAGCGACACTGCCCTCCAAGGTAGGTCTCCCAGGGCGAGCAAGCCCCTGTCCCGCCGGCCATGGGCACCCGCTCCCAGTGGGAGCGAGCGGGTGACGGGCCGGCCCCTACGCCACCCCACCGCGCGCCGGGCGCAGCTTCCCGAGGAACGCGAGCAGCTCGTCGAGGTCGATAGGCTTCACGAAGTGGTGGCGGAAGCCCGCCGCCTGGCTGCGGGCCCGGTCCCCGTCCTGGCTGTAGCCCGTGAGCGCGGCGAAGACGGGGCTGTCCTCCCCCAGTCGCTCCCGGAGGCGCTCGGCCACCCCATACCCATCCACCTCGGGCAGGCCGATGTCGAGGATCGCCACATGCGGGCGGGACGCCTCGGCCCGCTTCAGCGCCTGGGGGCAGTCGTGGGCCACGACCACCTCGTATCCGCTCATCCCCAGCAGGTCGGCCAGCCCCTCGGCGGCATCCACGTTGTCGTCGACGAGCAGCACACGCGTGGGGTGCTCGGATACGGCCTCGACCGGGCGCGGAGCGGGCTCTCGCCGCGCGTCCTCGGGGGCCGGTGCCTCGGCGCGCGCGTGGCCTGGCAGCCAGACGGTGAAGGTGCTGCCCCGGCCGGGCCCCTCGCTGTGGGGCTCCACCCGCCCACCGTGCGCCTCGACGAGACTGCGCACGAGCGCCAGGCCGATGCCGAGTCCTCCCTCGCTCCGGTCCAGCGTGCGAGGCCCCTGGACGAAGGGCTCGAAGAGCCGGGGGAGGAGGTCCGGCGGCAGCCCCGGCCCATTGTCCGCCACGGCGAGCGCGATGCCGCCCTCGTGCGCGTGGGCCCGCACGGTGATGTGCCCACCTGGGGGCGTGTACTTCGCCGCGTTGGTGAGCAGGTTCGCCACCACCTGCGTCAGCCGGTCCGCGTCCCCGAGCACCCACAGGCCCGAGGTGGGCACGTCGAGCGTGAGCGTGTGCCGCCGCTGCTCCAGCAGCGGGGCCGTCGACTCCACGGCCCGGGAGATGGCGGACGGCAGCTCGAGGGGCGCGCGGTGCAGCGACATCTGCCCGCGGGTGATGCGGGCCACGTCGAGCAAGTCATCCACGAGGCGCACGACGTGGCGGAGCTGGCGCGAGATGACCTCGTGCTCGGGCGTCCCCGCGAGGCCCCGCCGGCGCAGCAGCTCCAGCGAGCTGACGATGGGCGCGAGCGGGTTGCGCAGCTCGTGCCCGAGCATGGCGAGGAAGGTGTCCTTGGCGTGCGTGGCGGCGACGGCCTCGGCCCGTGCCGTCTCGGCGGCGGCGAGGTTCGCGTCCCGCTCCCGCTCCCGCTCGCGCAGCAGGTGCCCGGAGCGCTCCAGCGCCTCGCCGAGCCGGGCGAGTTCGTGCACGCTGGAGGGCGCCATGTGGGGCGGCTCTCCCCGCGAGAGGGCGGCCGCGGCGGCCGAGGCCTCCGTGATGGAGCGCTCGATGCGTTGGGAAAAAATCCAGGCGCCGCCCACGCTCACGAGCAGCAGCGCGAGCCCGAGCCCCGCGACGGTGAGCATCGAGCGGCTCACGGGCGCGTCCAGGAGCTGCTTGGGACTGGAGACCGCCGCGGTCCACCCCGACAGCTGTGACCGGCTGAAGGCCACGTAGACCTGAGCGCCCTCCAGGGACGTATTGGCGAACACCCCCTCGGTCTCGTCCCGGGTCTTCTCGAGGAACGTGGGCGTGGCCCGCTGTCCGACGAAGCGCTCGGGGTGGCGGGTGCGGGCGGCCACGAGCCCCCGCTGGTCGACCAGCGTGCGCGTCCACTCCTCGGCATCGGAGGACTGCCCGGCCACCACGGAGCCGAGGGCCTCCGGGCTGATGACGGCGGTGAGCACGTACTGGAGCGCACCCTCGCGCATCACCGGCACGCGCACGGGAAAGGCGAGCCTTCCATCGCGGCCCCGCGCGAGGTCCCCGATGAGGGGCTGGTGCGTCTCGATGACCCGCGCGAAGCTCTCCGGCTCGGAGATGCCCGGGAGCGGGGCCCCCCAGGGAATGGCCGTGTTCGTCAGCGGCTGCCCGTCCGAAGCGATCAGCAGCACGAGCTTCCACGACGGCTGCGTGCGCAGCACCCGCTCGCAATCGGCGCGGAAGGCCTCCAGCTCACCGCGCTCGAGATGCTCGGACTGGGCCAGCGCCTGGAGCGCCCGGAGGGTGCCGGACAGCTCGCGATCGAAGTTCGACGCGAGCATGCGCGCCGAGCGCACCACGCGCCGCTCGGCGGCCTCGCGCTCCGAGCGCGCCAGCTGGAAGGCCACGACCGCGGAGAAGACGACGATGGGAAGCAGCGTTCCGAGCGTGAGCCGGACGAGGTGCCAACGCAGTGGAAGGGAGTGAGGAGAGGCGGGCAAAGGGGGCTCGCGGCGACGGTACTGGAGCACCGTGAGTCACGCAAACAACCGCGGGCTCACTCGAATTGCGCCACGGACTCGGTGACGAGCCCGAAGAGCACGGTCTGGAGCGCGAGCAGTCCGTGCTCGGCGCGGGACCAGGTGCGTGGCGGCGCGGTGACGCCGAGGAGCGGAAAGGAGAGTTGCTCGAACAGCCACACACCTCCTCCCAACGCGAGCCCGCGCGGCCCGGCCCCTCGCGGGAGCGCGGGCCTGAGCCACGCATGGAGCAGCCCGAGGGCAGGGCCGTACACCCAGCGCAGGGCGAGTCCCCACCGCCAGGCCGCACGGTGACGGAGCCGCACGCCGAGCCACCGTCGCGCCCCCCGGGTGGCGATGTGATGCACGGCGTACGGAGCGCGATGTCCGAGCAGGGCGTCCCGCAGCGGCTCCAGCGCCGTGAGCGCCAGCGTCCCCACCACCCCCGCTCCGAGCCCTCGCAACAGGCGCCTGCCTCGCCGCTCTCCCATCACCACCTCCTGAAGCGCACCCGCTCCACGGGCAAGTTAGGGCGGCTGCCGGTCGACGCCGGGAAGTTCCCCTCCTTTCGGGTTGAAGAGAGGGGGTAGAGGTCTTCCCCGCTCCGTCACCGTGCGAGCAGGCATGAGGGCTCCTGAAGGTCTCCGGCCCCCCAACGCACGAAGCGATTGCATCGGCTGTAAGTCTCTGGCTTCCTGTACGTCATAGAGGACGTGATGGCGCTGCGAGCACTGGCACTGGTGTTGTTCCTGGGGCTGCACTCGGGTCTGGGTGCGCTCACGGGACTGCTGCACCTGTGCCAGGACGAGCTCCGCCTGCGGGCCACCTGCTGCTGTGGCCACGGCCAGAAGGCGCCAGAGCCCGCTCCCCTGGAATGGGGGCAGGCAGAAGCGCTGCACTGCTGCGACGCCCCCGTGGTCCAGCCCGAGTCCTCCACGGCGCGCGCCACCTTCGAGGGCCGCTGGGAGCTGC
>NZ_DASVSO010000739.1:0-3511 GCF_036388035.1 Archangium sp. | reverse complement strand
GCTCCCGAGCGGGATGGTCAGAACCTGCGTCCGTTCGGCATAGCCGTCGTACGCGCTGTTGGTCGCGGTGGTCGTCGCATCGAGACCAAAGGAGTTGGCGGGCCACGTATACACCGTTGCCCCATCGGACACGCGAACGGCGCGCAGGCCCGCGGCTGGGGTCAAGGTCAGCGACGAGCCATTCGGGCAATTGAAATTCGTCAGGCCGAAGCGTGAGCTATCGACACCCGCGAACGGGAAGGGGGCGACTCCTTCACGCCACCGCGTGCGCACCGTCAGTTTGACGACTCCGTTGGCATCGATGGTGGCCCACATGTCCGAGCCACGGAAGTGGGACGCCTCGGCACGAAAAGCGAGGCCCACACATGCCATCAACGTTATCGCAAGAAGGTGATGGAGCCTGAGTCTTCCAAACATGATTTTCATTTAAAGCCAAGCAGACGCAGGGAAGCCTCATCTCATCGAGATGGGCCTCCGATACATAGGAGGGGGGTGAGCGTCAGCGACGCGCGGGCAGTTCGCGGAAGATGAACGAGCCAATGGGCCTGGAGGTTGCTATCGCAATCAAGCAGCCTCTCGGGGAGCTCTCTTGCTTATGCACAATCCACGAATGAGAACTCCATCGGACGCCACGGGCCGGGGTCGAACGTACAATCCCGTACATATCCTGACTGATCGAGAACCGCAACTGGCTGACCCAGAATTCACCGGGCGCCGGAGCGAAGGCGCCCGCGCCACATACTTCCCGCACTCTTGGTCGCACTCCATCTCCTGACGCGTCATGCGGCGCTCGCCGTCTTGGAGAGGTTCTTCCTATGCGCCTTGCTTGCGTCGACGGAGAAGCAGCAGGCCGGCCACCGTCACGAAGGCCAGGGCAGACACGGCGAGCGACGTGTGGATATTGGTCACGCTCCCCAGGAGCCCCACGGTCACGCCGCTGAACGCCCGCAGGCCCAAGGCCGACATGCTGAAGAGTCCCAGGACGCGGCCTCGGATGGTGTCCGGCGCATTCAGCTGCACGAGCGCCTGGGTCATGCTGCTGAAGGAGAGCTCGAGAAACCCGGCCAGGAACAGCACGACAATCGCCGCCGGGTACGAGCGCATGAACGAAAACGCGAAGAGCGCGCATCCCCAGAGCAATGCCATGCTCAACGCGGAAGATGGCGACGTCGGCAGCCATTTCCCGCGCGTCTCGAGCAGGATGCCCGCGAGCAGCGCACCGGCCGCATCCGCTCCCAGCAGGAGCGTATAGGCCATGCCGGGGTCTCCATGGCCCAGATCCTGGGCAAAGCCCGGCATCTGCGCATGGTAGCTGTTGCCGATGAAGAAGGACGCCGCCCCCGCCAGCAGCACCATGGCCGCGACCACGGGCATCCCGCGCACGTCGCGAAGGGTCTGGACGATGTCGGAGAAGCCCCGGACGGCACGCCTGGAGCCTGTCGCCACCCCACGAAAGTGCCGGCCATAGGGTGCCCTCATCAACCAGAGCAGGAGGGGCAGATAGAACAGCGTGTTGACGAAGATGCCTCCGGTAGGCCCGAGCGTCCGCATGATGATGCTGCCCACGCCGGGGCCCACCAGGACCCCGAGATAACGGGCCGTCGCGTTCAGGCGTACCGCGCTGGCCAAGGAGCCCGCGCCCACGATGTCGTAGAGCAACATCTGGCTGGAGGTGCTCCAGAGGACCCCCGCGCAGCCGTGGATCGTGAGCAGCACCATCGCGTGCCACACACGCAAGGAGTCCGTGACGAAGAAGTACCCCCAGCCCACCGAGGCGATGATGAAGAGCACCATCCCGGCCTGAATGAGGCGTCTGGAATCAAACCGGTCATTGAGCGCGCCCACCGGCACCGAGAACATCAGGAAGGGCAGCCAGTGGGACACCACCGCGAAGCCACCCAGCGCCGCCGAGTGGAACTTCTGGAACGCCACCCAGTAGCTGATCACGTGCTCGATGTTGTCGGCCATCATCGCCAACATGAACGTGATGAGAAAGGTCCGGTATCCGGGGGTGCGGAGCGCGCTCGAACCAGCAGGGGTGGAGGCCGCAGCGGAGGTCATGGTGGCTCAGCCCAGGCTTCGCGTGTCGCGAGCCGCCCCTTCGACCTCGGCGAAGAAGTCCTTCACCGCCTGAACGATCTGCCCGGGCTGGTCCATCGGCGCGGCGTGGCCCGAGTCCGTCACTACCTGGAGGCGAGCGTCCGCGAGGAGGTCGACATACGCCTGCTTCGCGGACAGCGGCGTGTAGTCGCGGTCGGAGGCGAGGACCAGGACCGGACAGGAGATCTCCTTCAACCGCTCGAGGACGCTCCAACCGATGAGCCCACGGGTCGCCCGTTGGTAGGCACCTGGCTCGTTGGAACCGATCGACTCCTCTACCCTCCTCCGGAGCTCCGCCTGCTCCGGCTTGGGAAAGAGTTTCGGTGCGAGCACTCTGGCCATTCCCCTCGGCCCGAGCGTCTTCAGCAGCAGCATCCGCGTGGCGAGCATGAGCCGCATGCGAAACGTCCGCGGCACCATGTCCGGCCCGCTGTTGATGATGGTCAGGCTGCGCACGAGCTCCGGCCGATCCACCGCGAGCTGAAAGCCAATCATGCCCCCCATCGAAAGCCCGACGACATGCACGCCGGTGAGGCCCAGGCTATCGCAAAAGGTGGCGATATCCCGAGCGAAGAGCGGCACCCCATAAGGCCCTTCCGGCTTGTCGCTGCGTCCGTGGCCTCGGACATCGGGGGCAATGACACGGTGGTGGGCCGCGAGCCCAGGCGCGACGAGTTCCCAATCTCGTCCCGAGGAGCCGAGCCCGTGGAGGAGCACTACAGGCGCGCCCGCACCGGACTCCTCGAAGTGCAGCGAGAGGCCATCAAGTCGAGTCGTGGGCATGGTCAGATCCTCCGCCGGCCCGTGGGTCCTTGGCAACTACACGAACGCCCTGGGCACCCGGAACTTCCAGCTCCGGGTCCCGACCGGGTATCAGCCGGGCCAGGCGCTCCGGCTGGTGGTGGGCCCGCGGCTGACCTCCTCGAAACGCTCTCATTTGGTGAGCCGAAATCGCCTGACACTCTTCCTATTGACCTTGGAATTCAGCTCTGTCATCTCTTTCTGACTCTTCGTACAGCCAGCTGCTTCATCTCCTCGGAAGGGTCAACATGAAGAATCTCATCACCATACTGGTGGTAGCCTTGGGCCTCCTGCTGCCAACGGCAGGCACCGCCTCCGTAGCCCGGTCGTCGGCGTCGCCCGAAGTGACCACCTCCACCGTCTCCATCCCCGTGCTGTGCTACCACGTCGTCTCCACCAATCCGAGCGGCCGGTACCAGCTCGCCCTGTCGAAGTTTCAGGAGCAGATGGCGTACCTCGCGAGCAACGGGTTCACGACGCTGTCGGCGGACGAGTACTACAGCATCATGACCCTCCAGACGCCGGCCCCGGCGAAGCCGATCCTGCTGACCTTCGACGACAGCACGGCCGACTTCGCGACCCACGTTGTTCCAGTCCTGAGGCAGTACGG
>NZ_DASVSO010000738.1:0-2711 GCF_036388035.1 Archangium sp. | reverse complement strand
TGAGTTGCTCTTCCGGGGAAGTGCCCAGGGCGAACCATGCCCGCCGGCCATCGGTGCCCAGCACCACCCAGCGAGACTCCTGGGGCCCGGTGAGCCGCACCAGGAGGAGGGCCAGCTTCCGCTCCGGGGAGACCCAGGTGTCCGCGAGCGACAGCGTCACCCGCTGAGGCAGCAGGCTGGTCCAGGCGTTCACCACGTACTCCTCCCCGGACGCCGGCTGGAGCAGCAGCACGGACACCTCGCTGAGCCCCCCTGACTCCGCGTGCTCCTCGAAGCCGAGCACCTCCACCGGGCCGCTGACGAGCTCCAGCTTCCGCTGAAAGGCACTGCGTGCATGCGAGGGAAGCTTCGCCTCGTTGCCGCGCAACACCCACGAGCGCAGCTTCGGCCCCCGCTGGGGCTCGGACTCCGTGGGCTTGCCCTCTTCCGCTGGCGCGGCGGGCCGCTCGACCTCCACCGAATCCGTCTTCACCGGCGGCCGCGGCGCGGCACACCCCGCTCCCATCCATCCCAGCATGCACGCCCATGTCCGTGCTCTTCTCCAGACGTCACCGAAGTCCCTGTCCATGCTCGCGTCCCCGCCTTGCGTACCAGCCTTGATTTTGGCGCGCGGGACGCGGGGCGCACCCCGCGTCCGGGTCAACGCGGACGCGTGCTACGGGCCGCCGCCGGAGTGTCCGTACCGTGACAGTCGAGCGTGTTCTGCCCCCAACGTCCGCCCGGGCCGGGGCCGTGGGCCGAGCGTCATCCCGTGCTCTCCTGTGCTTCCAGACGTTCTCCCGGATTGGGGGAGCAGGAGAGCCGCGGCCATGCACAGCACGTCCATCATGGGAATCAGGCTGGAGGGGTCCCGGTCACCGAAACCGTCCGTCGCCTCGCGGCCTCACCTCGGACCCTGGGCCTGGGTCCTGACGCGGTTGGACGCGTGTCTGTCGGAGGCGCTGCGCCAGTCCTCTCCCGTGGAGCTCAGCCGGGGCCGGCTGCTGGTGGGCATCCTCGGGATGCTGCTGCTGCTCAACCTGCTGGTCCTGTCCTTCTACGTGCGGTTGAGCCCGGAGCCGTGGCGCGCCGGCTTCATCCAGATGGTGTCCCTGGTGGGCATCATGGGAACGCTGTGGAGCGTGCGCCGGGCCACGTCGATCCGGCTGCCCGCGTTGGGGCTGTGCTTGCTCGTGACGGCGTCCATGATCTCCGAGTCCTGGAAGTCCGGAGAGCAGATCGTGGCCGTGAACGTCATGGCCATGCTGGTGCCGATGCTGAGCGTGTACCTGCTGGGGCTGCGCTGGAGCCTGCTCTTCACCGCGCTCATCGCCGTGAACATGGGCCTGCTCCACCCGCTCGCCTTCCCTCCCCCGGGCGGCCTGTTGCTCAACGCCTTCTCCGCGCTCTTCGTGCTGTGCGGCTGGGTGATGAGCTGGATGTTCCTCGCCTCGCGCGAGAGCGCGCAGGGGGTGTTCGAGCAGGCGCTGCGGACGCTGCGCGAGAGCGAAGGCCAGCTGGTCAGCCTCGTGGAGAGCACGGATGATCCGGTGTTCTCCCTCGACCCGGGGGGGCGGATCATCACCGCCAACCAGGCGGGCAGGGAGATGTGCCGACAACTCTTCTCGGCCCCTCCCTCCCAGGTCGGCTCCCTCTTCGACGTGCTCGCACCGGAGAAGCGGGCCATCTGGAAGGAGCGGATCGAGCAGACACTCGGTGGGCAGCGCGTCCACTTCCAGGTGGACCTCGTGGTGCAGGGCCGGCCCCGGGTGATGGACATCAGCCTCAACCCCATCCTCGGCGCCGAGGGGCAGCCGGTGGGGATGACGCTCTTCGGGCGGGACATCACCGCGCTCAAGGAGGCCGAGGCCCGGCTGAGCGAGCTGCACCGCAGCCTGCTGGACGTGTCGCGGCAGGCCGGCATGGCGGAGATGGCCACCGGCATCCTCCACAACGTGGGCAACACGCTCAACAGCGTGAACGTGTCGGCGGGGGTCATCTCCGAGCGACTGCGCTCCCTGCGGGTGGCCGGCGTGGCCAAGGTCACGGGGCTGCTGCGCGAGAACGCGCACGACCTGGGCGCCTTCTTCACCCGGGACCCCCGAGCCCAGTACATCCCGAGCTACCTGGAGACGCTCTCCGGGCAGCTCCTCGCCGACCAGGAGGCGCTGCTGGCCGAGACGCGCTCGCTCAACCAGAGCATCGAGCACATCAAGGCCGTGGTGAGCATGCAGCAGTCCCAGGCGCGCTCCTCGGGCATGCTGGAGCAGATGTCGGTGCCCCAGCTCCTGGACGACGCGCTGCGCCTGCACAACCTGTCCTTCGGGCGCCTGGGCATCCAGGTGCGCACCGAGTACGCCACGGTGCCGCCCGCCATGGTGGATCGGCACAAGCTGCTTCAAATCCTGCACAACCTGCTGACCAACGCGCGGCACGCGGTGCTCGACAACGGCAAACCGGAGAAGCAGATCTCCGTGCGCGTGGCCCAGCGCACCCAGGGGTGGCTGCGCATCGAGGTGACCGACAACGGCGTGGGCATCCAGCCCGAGCACCTGCCGCGCATCTTCTCCCAGGGCTTCACCACGAAGAAGGACGGGCACGGCTTCGGCCTGCACATCAGCGCGCTGGCGGCCGCGGAGATGGGCGGCTCGCTCACGTGCGCGAGCACGGGCCCCGGCCGGGGAGCCACCTTCTCCATCGAGCTCCCCCTGGAGGGCCAGGAGCCCAGGGAC
>NZ_DASVSO010000737.1:0-8340 GCF_036388035.1 Archangium sp. | reverse complement strand
CCTGACGGCGCTGGCGGTGTACGCGCGGCTGACGGGACAGGAGTTCGTCCCGCCGCCGGCCACCACGGCGATGGGGTCGCTCTACCGGCACGTGACGGGCGAGGCGCACCCGGCGGACTACGACTACCAGCCCACCAACGTCATCTTCGGGCTGTTCCCGCCGCTGCCGGGGCGGGTGAAGAAGGCGGACAAGCGGGCGCGCTACGCGGAGCGGGCACGGGCGGACCTCGCCACGTGGCTGCCGAGCGTGCCGCCCGCCAAGGAGCTCCAGAGGACCGCATGATGCTTCGACGAACCGTGGTGGCGGGCGCGTTGATGGCGCTCGCGCTGGTGGGCTGCAAGCGCGGCGACGCGAAGGGGAGTGAAGGGAAGGGGAGCGCCCGGGCCGGAGCGGCCGTGGGCGGGCAGGGCGTGATGCTGGCCGAGGGCCCGGCGGAGGACCTGCGCATCACCGAGGACGGGCAGTTCGCCACGTACCTGCAGAAGACGCACAAGCCGACGGTGGAGGGCATTCCTCCGCAGATGCGACTGGGCACGCTGTACGTGGTGCCGGTGGCGGGCGGCGTGCCGCGCAGGCTGGGCGACGGCGTGACCAACGTGCCCGGCGGCCTGCTCTTCACCCCGGACTCGAAGCACGTGGTGTACCTCACCGGGTACAACCTGGCGAACCAGTCCGGCGCGCTGCACGTGCTGGCGCTCACCGAGCCCACCGCCGAGCCCCAGAAGCTCGGCGACGCGGTGTCGTACTTCCTGCCGAGCCCGGACGGGACGAAGCTGGCCTTCGTGGACGGCGGGGTGCTGAAGCTGGGTGCGCTGCCGGCGGGCCCCTTCCGGCAGGTGGCGGGCGAGGTGTCCACGGCGGGCTTCTCGCCGGACGGCACGATGCTGTTCATCAAGCGCAAGCTGGCGGCGGCTGGCGGGCTGCTGGCGATCGCGGTGGAGGGTGAGCCGGGCAAGCAGGCCGAGCCGCGCAAGCTGGCGGACCAGGTGGGCGACTACGTGCTGTCGCCGGACTCCAAGCGCGTGGCGTACCAGGTGCGCAGCACGGCGGTGCCCGGCACCTATGACCTGTACGTGGCGGAGCTGCCGGCGCTGACGGGCCGGAAGGTGGCCACGGGGACGTCGGCGTTCGCCTTCTCGCCGGACTCGCGGTGGCTGGCGCGCACCGAGGGCTCGAAGCCGGAGCTGCTGGGCGACCTGTTCGTGGGCCCGGCCTCGGGCGAGCCGGGACGCAAGGTGGGCGAGCGCGTGAAGGATCCCTCCTTCTCGCCGGACTCGAAGGCGCTGGGCTTCCTGGCGAAGTACGACCTGCCGGCGGGCGCGGGGCTGATGGGCGTGGTGACGCTGCCGGACGGCGAGCCGAAGCTGGTGGGCAGCCGCGTGCCCAACTTCGTCTGGGGCAAGGATGGCACGCACGTGGCGTTCCTCTCGCGCTTCCTCAAGCCCATCTACTCGGTGGACCTGATGCTCTACCGGGTGGGCGCGGAGAAGGCGGAGAAGGCCCACCCGGGCGTCTTCGGCTACGGCTTCACCCCGGAGAGCAAGGCCCTCATCTTCCGCTCGAACTGCATCCGCGAGGGCCGCTCGTGCGACTTCAAGGCCCTGGACCTGCCCTTGGCCGAGCAGGCCCAGCCGCGCACGTGGATGCAGGGCATCTTCAGCTACAAGCTGTCCGGGGACGGCAATCGGGTGCTGGCCACCTCGGCGCGGATCGACTCGGACGCCTACGACGTGGCCGTGTACGACGTGAAGACGCAGGCGCGGAAGACGCTCGACCAGGGCGTGCAGGTGCCGGCGTACTTCGCGGGCCCAGAGGACTCGCTGGCCGTGTACATCCTGAAGGGCTCGAACGCCGGCGTGTACGTGGCGCCTGCGAAGCCGTGAGAAGCTTGCGGGCGGCCCAGGGACGTCTACGCTGGAGCCGCCCATGAGCAAGGAGCCGCTGTCGCCGCTGCTGGAAAAGTTCCGCGTCCATCTCGAAGACGAGAAGGGCGCGAGCCCGCACACCGTGCGCAACTACATGATCGACCTGGTGGACTTCGAGCGCTACCTCGTCGAGCGCATGAAGCTGTCGCTGCTGGCGGCCTCGCACGCGGCCATCCGTGGCTACCTCGGCACGCTGGCGGTGGAGCACGCGGCGTCCAGCCGCTCGCGGCGGCTCGCGAGCATCAAGAGCTTCTACAAGTACCTCGTGCGGCAGAAGCTGCTGCCGGGCAGCCCGGCCAAGCTGGTGAAGAGCCCCAAGCTGCCCAAGAGCCTGCCCAAGGTGCTCCCCGTCGACGAGATGTTCGCCATCCTGGAGATGCCGTCGCAGAAGACGGTGCTGGGCCTGCGGGACAAGGCCATCCTGGAGATGCTCTACGGCGGCGGCCTGCGTATCAGCGAGCTGTGCGGGCTGAACCTGCTGGACGTGGACCGCGGTGGGCGCATCGTCCGGGTGATGGGCAAGGGCAGCAAGGAGCGCCTCGTGCCGGTGAACGCGCAGGCCATCCGCGCGCTGGAGGCGTACCTGGCGCGCCGGGGCGAGCTGCTCGCGGAGCCTCGGCCGAAGCAGGACGCGGACGCGGTGTTCCTCAACTACCAGGGCGGCCGGCTGACGCCGCGCAGCATCGGCAGGCACCTGGACACGTACGTGCTGCAGTGCGCGCTGCAGCGCAAGGTGAGCCCGCACGCGCTGCGCCACTCGTTCGCCACGCACCTGCTCGGGGGCGGGGCGGACATCCGCAGCATCCAGGAGCTGCTGGGCCACGCGAGCCTCTCCACCACGCAGCGGTATACGCACGTGAGCTGGGAGCAGCTCCAGGCCGTCTACGACGCGGCACACCCCCGGGCCTGATGCCGCGAGGGGAGCGGCCTGCCCTCTGGGCGAACAATCGCCAGGGGTGGAGCACGAGAGAACTGGCGCCCGCTGAAGGAGGACGTTACCCGTGAAACCCATGGAGCCCACCCCCCCCGCCGCCGTGGCCACCTGCCTGCTCTGTGGTGCTGGAGCAGCTCCCGCCCTGTACCTGCCTCGTTTCGATGGCTCCGCATGCCAGTCATGCATCCGGCGCGTGGGCCACCTGCTGGTGACGGCCCCCCTGAAGCTGACGGACATCTGGCCGCTCCTCTCCGAGGAGGAGGACGAGCTCGAGCCGGAGCCCTCGGTGCAGAAATCGGACGGGACCACGGTGGAACTGCGCCAGCTCACCGCGGAGATGAAGCGCGACCTGTCCGTGGAGGACCGCGTGAAGCTCGCCGAGCTGTACGGCGACATCGGCCTGATGCGTGAGCAGCTCGAGGAGTGTGGTCGGGTGCTCGCCGCCGCACCCGCCGTGGAGCTCGCCCAGCGTGCGCTCGACATCCTCTTCTCGCCCGAGCTGTGCTCGCCACGCGGGCTCGAGGATCTGCGCGGGCAGTTGTTCCCGGCCTGAATCCGTTCCCGGGGAAGGTGCGGGGGCGAACAGGCAGTCCGTGAATCATGGAAACGCCCGCTTGCCCTTGTTAAACCCCCAGCCATGTTCCACGGCACCACCATCCTCTGCGTGCGCCGAGAGGGAAGAGTCGTCATCGCGGGTGACGGTCAGGTCAGTCTCGACAAGACCATCATGAAGAACACCGCGAAGAAGGTCCGCCGCATCGGTGACGGCTCCGTCCTCGCCGGCTTCGCGGGCAGCACCGCCGACGCCTTCACCCTCTTCGAGCGCTTCGAAGCCCGTCTCAAGGAGCACCAGAAGAACCTGGCCCGCGCCTGCGTGGAGCTCGGGAAGGACTGGCGCACCGATCGTTTCCTCCGCCGGCTGGAGGCCCTGCTCGTCGTCGCCGACCGCGAGAAGACCTTCATCCTCTCCGGCGCGGGCGACGTCATCGAGCCCGACTACGGCATCGCCGCCGTGGGCAGCGGTGGCTCGTTCGCGCTCGCCGCCGCCCGCGCCCTCATGGCGCACACGCAGCTGCCCGCGCGCGACGTGGCCACGCACGCCATGCAGATCGCCGCCGACATCTGCGTCTACACCAACTCCAACGTCACCATCGAAGAGCTCTGAGGGACTTCACCGTGAGCAACCCACGCAAGATCCCCGCCTTCACCCCCCGCGAGGTGGTGGGCGAGCTGGACCGCTACATCGTCGGACAGAACGCCGCCAAGCGCGCCGTGGCCATCGCCCTGCGCAACCGCTGGCGCCGCCAGCAGGTCCCCGAGGACCTGCGCGATGAGATCCACCCCAAGAACATCATCATGATCGGCCCCACCGGCGTGGGGAAGACGGAGATCGCCCGCCGGCTGGCGAAGCTCGCCCAGGCCCCCTTCGTCAAGGTGGAGGCCTCCAAGTTCACCGAGGTCGGCTACGTGGGCCGCGATGTCGAGTCCATGGTGCGCGACCTCGTCGAGGCCGCCATCGCGCTCGTGCGGGACGAGGAGGTGGAGAAGGTGCGCGCCCGCGCCCTGGAGATCGCCGAGGACCGGCTGGCCCAGCTCCTCAACGGGCAGGCCCCCTCGCGTCCGTCCGGGGGACTCGGCTTCATGGCGCCCCCACCGACTCCCGCCGCGCCCCGCCTCGGGGACATGGAGCGCGAGAAGCTCCGGGCCCAGCTGCGCGCCGGCACGCTCGACGACCAGGAGGTGGAGCTGGAGACCTCCGAGAGCGGCGCTCCCACCTTCCTGCGCAACTTCTCCGGCCAGGGCATGGAGGAGATCGGCGTCAACCTGCAGGATCTCTTCAAGAACATGCCGGGCATGAGCCGCACCCGGAAGCGCAAGGTGCGTGCCCCCGAGGCCCTGAAGCTGCTGGAGCAGGAGGAGGCCGCGCGGCTGGTGGACAACGACCGCGTCACCCGCGAGGCGCTCGTGCGCGCCGAGACCAGCGGCATCATCTTCATCGATGAGATCGACAAGATCGCCAGCCGCGAGGGGGGCGGGAAGGGTGGCGGCCCGGACGTGTCCCGCGAGGGCGTCCAGCGCGACATCCTCCCCATCGTCGAGGGCTCCACCGTCAACACCAAGTACGGGCAGGTGAAGACGGACCACATGCTCTTCGTCGCCGCGGGGGCCTTCCACGTCTCCAAGCCGAGCGACCTCATCCCCGAGTTGCAGGGCCGCTTCCCCATCCGCGTGGAGCTGGAGCCGCTCAGCGGCGAGGACCTGGTGCGCATCCTCCGCGAGCCTCGCAACTCGCTCATCCGCCAGTACACCGCGCTGCTGTCCACGGAGGGAGTACGGTTGAACTTCTCCGATGACGCCATCACGGAGATCGCCCGCATTGCGCAATCTGTCAACGAGCGCACCGAAAACATCGGTGCGCGGCGGTTGCACACGGAGCTGGAGCGGCTGCTCGATGAGGTATCCTTCTCCGCGAGTGAGCAGGGCCCCCGGGACCTGCAGATCGATGCCACCTACGTGCGCGAGCGCCTGGCCGCGGTCGTCCAGGACGAGGACCTGTCGCGCTACATTCTCTAGTTCACCGAGGGAGCGAACCACCGTGCCCCAGACCCCGACCATGACCACCGCGAAGACCGAGACCCTTCCCCAGACCTCTCCCACCACTGGCAAGAGCGAGCAGTGGATGGAGAAGGCCAAGGCCCACCTGCTGCAGAACTACAAGCAGCAGCCCCTCGTGCTCGAGCGCGGGCTGGGCTCGCGCGTCTGGGACGCGGATGGCCGCGAGTACCTGGACCTGCTCGGCGGCATCGCCACGTGCGCGCTCGGCCACTGCCACCCGGAGGTGGTGGTCGCGGTGCGCGCCCAGCTCGAGAAGCTCTGGCACGTCTCCAACGTCTTCTACTCGGAGCCGCAGATCGACCTGGCCGCCCGGCTCACCGCCGCCTCGGGCCTGCAGCGCGCCTTCTTCTGCAACTCGGGCGCGGAGGCCAACGAGGCCCTCATCAAGCTGGCCCGCAAGGTCCAGAAGGACCGCGGCCACGCCGACCGCTACGAGATCATCACCTTCCAGAACTCCTTCCACGGGCGCACGCTGGCCACCGTCACCGCCACCGGTCAGACCAAGTACCAGAAGGGCTTCGAGCCCCTGCCGGCCGGCTTCACCCACGTGCCCTACGGGGACCTGGACGCGGTGCGCAAGGCGGTGAACCCGCACACCGCCGCCATCCTCGTGGAGCCCATCCAGGGCGAGGGCGGCGTGCGCGTGGCGCCCGTGGGCTTCCTCAAGGGCCTGCGCGCCCTGTGCGACGAGCAGGGCCTGCTGCTGCTCGTGGATGAGATCCAGACCGGCATGGGCCGCACCGGCAAGATGTTCGCCTACCAGCACGACGACATCCGCCCGGACGGCATCAGCCTGGCCAAGTCGCTCGGCAACGGCCTGCCCATTGGCGCCATGCTGTGCACCGAGGAGGCCGGCAAGAGCCTCGTGGCGGGCACCCACGGCTCCACCTTCGGCGGCAACCTCATCACCGCGACCGCCGCCAACGTCGTCGTCCGCAAGGTGACCGAGCCCCAGATGCTCAAGGACGTGGCGCAGAAGGGCGAGTACTTCCTGTCCCGCCTCCGGGAGCTGCAGGCCCGCATGCCCACCGTCGTCAAGGAGGTGCGGGGCCGCGGTCTGCTGATCGGCGTGGAGCTCTTCCAGGACTCCGCCGCCTTCATCGCCAAGTGCCGTGAGTTCGGCCTGCTGTGCAACGCGGCCGGCGAGAAGACGATCCGCTTCGCCCCCGCCTACGTCGTCTCGCACGACGAGATCGACCAGGGCGTGCGCATCCTCGAGCGCGCGCTGAAGGCCTGAGCACCGCCCGCTCCCTGGGGCGCACTCTCACTTCCTGGGAGTGCGCCTCGGCGGCGAGTGTTCTCTCCGAATCTCGAAATTCGAGAAGTCGGTTGGCGTCTGAACGGTTGCTTCTCCTCTGAAAAACTACGCCAATAGTGTTTGACGCAGTCGGGTGAGGGACTTAGGATTTTGCGCAAGTTGAAGCGCTTTCCTGAGTTCCCCCGAAAGGGCTCCGTTCTGGAGGTCCGATGATCGCGCCACAAGCCGCCATTGGAATCGACCCGGGCCCGAGTCATGACGTCCTCCGAGCCAATCAGCTCATCGAGGCGGGCCTCTGGCTGCGCCTGGGGGGCGACGACGAGGGCGCCCGGCGCCTGTTCATGCGCGCCCTGGCTCACGATCCGACCAACCGCCGGGCGCAGGAGTGGCTCGCGAAGAGCAGCGCGGCCCGCGCCTCCGCGCCCGTGCCCGCGGTGCGCCCCATGTCCATCTCCCTCATGCCTTCGCCCCAGCCCCAGGCGGAGGTGAGCATCGTCCTGCTGGACGAGGAGGCGGTGGGCGAGGGCTCCGGCGTCTCCGTGCAGGGCAGCCACATCACCGCCGACGTGCTGAACTTCCTCGCCGAGGACGACGCCGAGGCCGTGCAGCCGCCGGTGGCGGTGAAGCCGGTCGCGCCCGCTCGGCCCGCGGCGACGAAGGCGCTCACGCCCGTGCCGTCGGTGCTGCCGGTGTACGTGCCGCGGCCCGCGCCCCAGGCGGCCCCGCGCCAGGGGGTGCCCACGCTGCTGCTCGGCGTAGAGGATCTGCTCGCGCTGGGAGACGTGTCGAGTGCGATGGATCTGCTGCGCAAGGCCGAGGAACTCGCCCCGGGCGACCCGAGGCTGGCGGTGGCCCGCGAGCGCTGCGTGCGCGAGCAGCAGGCGGCGCTGGAGGCGAAGCTGGGAGACCTCAAGCGCGTGCCCACGGTGCGGATGTCGCCCAAGGAGCTGATGCAGCTCAAGCTGGATCCGCGCGCGGGCTTCGTGCTGTCGCGGCTGGACGGGAGGATGAGCTGCGAGGCCCTCTTCTCCGTGTCCGGCATGCCCCGGCTGGACACGCTGCGCGTCCTGGTCCAGCTGCTGGACCAGGACGTCATCACGCTGCGCTAGTTGTTGTAGCGCAGCACCCGGAAGCCGAAGCCGCCCGTCTCGCCGTTGGGCGCGTAGAAGGCGATGTAGAGCGTGGTGGTGGTGGCCGCCACGATCTCCACGGGCGAATTCCTCGCGGTGAGGAACGGCTCCTTCGTGTTCTCGCGGGTGAAGCCGGCCAGCGCGGGGACGAAGCGGCTGGTGTCGAACTCGATGCGGTACCTGGTGCCCTGGGTGACGGCGAGGGCGATCCAGTCCTCGTCCTGCGCGTACTGGAGGTTGCCGGTGCGGTTGGTCGGGTTCTGGGTGCCGACCACGTCCGGGACGAGGGTGGTGGCCTCGCCCGAGGTGTCGCCGTAGTCATCCTGGCCCAGCGAGACGACGTTGAGCGAGTAGGCGCCGGTGGCGGCGGACGGGTCCACGGGCGAGTGGCTCACGCGCACGTAGTAGGGCGCGGTGGCGCGGGCCTTGAAGGCCGCCTGGGCCTTGGGACGGCCGTCCTGGGAGAGCATCCAGAC